>JAYNNB010000036.1:8441-18044 GCA_038112515.1 Luminiphilus sp. | reverse complement strand
CTGATCCATTCCGAACTCAGCAGTGAAACGGTGCATCGCCGATGGTAGTGTGGGGTCTCCCCATGTGAGAGTAGGTCATCGCCAGGCTTCTAATGAGAAAGGGTCACCCTACGGGTGGCCCTTTTTTCTTGTTTTGTGGCCTACTTGGGCGCGAGGGTACAGTGAGCATAAGCCTTCAGTAGCTCCTCGCCAGAAGATAAAACTATCGGTTGACGTTGGTATTGTATTGGTACTTCTATAGTCGTCTACTACCTTCGCTAGTGAAACCGAATATCCCGAAGGCGGCGACGCTGGTATTCTCCGCCGATGACTCCTGACAACTCCTCCCCACTCCCGGAACTGGCTATTACTGTCGTGCTGTTCCATAGCGATTTGGAGCAGTTCGAAGAACTCTTGGCCTCTGTGGTCAAGTCATTGAGGAATGCGAGGCTGCCTGCGGTCACTATGATCTGTGTTGATAACAGCGTAGACACAGACTATGCGCAGAGTGGGCGCGCGATCTGCGATCGCTGGCAGGGTGCGGCGGGATTGTCGATAGAGTGGATCAGCACAGCCGTAAACGGAGGCTACGGTGCGGGGCACAACTGTGGGTTACAACGGGTCAGTAGTCGCTTCCACCTGATCTTGAATCCTGATGTGGCACTTGATGAGTTTGCGATCAGTGAGGCCTTGCAGCTTTTGAATCGTCATTCCGAAGTGGTTTTACTGGCACCCGTCGGGGTCGATGCCGAGGGGCAACCTGAGTATCTTGCCAAAGCGTTTCCGTCTGTTTGGGTGTTGGCGTTGAGAGCTTTTGCGCCGGGTTGGTTGCAGCGGCTAACGACAAAAGGCCTTGATCGCTACGAGATGAGGCAACTGGATCAAACGCAGGACACCCGAGTCATCGAACTGGCTTCCGGTTGCTGTATGTGGGTCCGCAGGGACGCGCTCGATCGCGTGGGTGGATTTAACGAATCTTTCTTCCTGTATTTTGAGGATTACGATCTGTCGATGAGACTGCAGCAATTGGGTGAGGTGATCGAAAGTCAGCGCGTGAGAATCATCCACCACGGAGGTGATGCAGCGCGCAAGGGATGGCGTCATATTGGCTGGTTCGCTGCTGGTGCTATACGTTTTTTTAATCGCTGGGGCTGGCGGTGGTTCGGTTGAATTGCGTGCCATGAGATACTGACATCATGACTACCGTCGATAAGAACGTCGCTGATGGAACCGAGATAGCATCCGTTGCGGTTTGGGAGCGCGAGACAGCTCGTCGTGCGCTACTGACGCAATTGGGCTTGACGCCGCTGACCAGCCGCTATGATCCCGAGGGCGCTATGCCTGCCCGCCGTTTCGTCGCGCCAGCATTCGAGGTTGGCGGCGAGATGAGTTCACCTCAAGGTGAGGCGAGCAGCGATATGGGAGAGATGCAGGGAGCGCAACTCAGGGCCATGCTCCGCAATGAGGTTGATGGCGAACCCCCGGCGGTCAGTGACGCCCCAGGCGTGGATCACCGTGAATCAATTGAGCCCAATGCAAGACCTCGCCTCGAGCGGTTGTCCTTGCTCACCGTGGTCACTGAAGATGTGTTGTGGATAGAGCAGCTTGAAGATCACCTGTTGCGCCAGGAGCAGCTCCATCTAGTGGTTGCCATGGCGCGCGCCATCCGTGGATCCGCCGTGCACTGCGAACATCAGCTGTTCGATTGGCCGCCATCGGGGGGGCTCACGCTGTCTAACCAAGACGTACTCGAGGATATGCTCTCGGGGTTTCTCCAGCGTCTGATAACAGACCACGGTTCTCAGTTGGTGATTCAACTGGGATCGGTCGATGTGCTACCCGATTTGGCTCAAGTGATATATCGCATCCCGTCAAGTCTGACCATGCTGCAGGATCCCTTGACCAAGCGCGAAGCCTGGTCAGTCCTGAAGTCGCTGGCAAACCGCTGCTAGTAAACGCGCATGTTAAATCCGCTGACGCCCAATCTGGCGGAGACAACCTTGGCCAGACTCTATGATGAGCAAACCGGGCCATCTCTCGGCTTTCTGGTGGGTTTGCTGGCACAGTCATACTGTCGGGCATGGAGTTTGTCGGTGCGTGGGGATGTCGTCGGCGCTATCTGGTATCAATGTGTCGAGCATTCTGCTGAGCTTCTCGATTTGCGCGTCAGCCGCGAACAGCGGCGATCAGGTCATGGTGCGCTCCTTCTGGCCAGCACTTTGCGCCTGATTGGCGACGACGGCGTGCGGACCGTAGCTCTTGAAGTGCGAGCATCTAACGCACCCGCCATATCGCTTTACAGGGCGACGGGATTCAAGGTGTCGGGCTCACGCCCGAACTATTATCCGCTGCCGACGGGTGAGCGAGAGCATGCAATACTGATGTCCATGACACTGCAGGAGGCAGAGAGCCCTGAATGAATATTGTCGAGACAGATTACTGGTGTCTGATGCTGCCACCCGAATGGTCCGCAGAGCAGGAGGACAGTATGGTCAGGATTACCGATCAGGATGGGATTGGTGAGCTGGCTTTGACGACACTGGTGACGGCACTCGGCGAATCTGATCAGAGCACCGGGGCTGACTTAACCGCGCTGGCAACGCGTGAGTCGCCCGAGATCACCGATTGGGAACAAGCGCGCTTTGGCGTTTTTGCAGGCCTCCATGGTCGATTTCAGGAAGAAGCCACGCAAGTCAGGGAGTGGTACCTGAATTACGGCACGGTATTGCTCTACATTACTTACGTCTGTGATCTTGAGGACGCGGGGATGGATGATGCGGCGATAGAGGAAATTTTGGAAACCTTGGTCGCGGGGGATGCGCTGTCAGCGCACTAATGTTGGCCCGGGCGCTATGTCGCCGGCCGGTGTTCTGATGACCTAAGAAACCGTTCCCGTCACGCGAACCCGCTTGCTGCCGGCTTCCCTGACGTCTGTTTCAGCTCGGGCGCCGCGCTGTAGCGAGAGATCAATCTGGTTCTTCAGTGCGATCAAGCAGCCGGTTACCAAAAATGCACCCGGCGGCAGAATCGCCACCAAAAACGGATAGTCCACGGCAAATATCTCCAGACGCCATTGCGCCGCGCCGGCGCCAAACAACAACTGCATATCTGCGAAAAGCGCCCCCGTGCCCAGCAGTTCTCTGATGGCCCCGAGAAGCACGAGTACCAACCCAAACCCCAGCCCCATCATCAATCCGTCGTACAGTGAGGCGAGTAGCGTATTTTTTCGAGCAAAGGCGTCCGCTCTTCCCAAGATGATGCAGTTGGTCGTGATCAGCGGCAGGAAAATGCCCAGAATCTGATAGAGCTCATAGCTAAATGCTTGCATGAGCAATTCGGTGATCGTCACGGCGGCGGCAATGATCATCACGAATACAGGCAGACGGATGGTGTCTGAGACAACATTGCGGATCATTGACACAGCTGTATTGGAGACAACCAGCACGAACAGTGTAGCGGTAGCCAGGCCCAACGCATTGACGGTAGAGGCCGTTACAGCCAGTAATGGACATAACCCGAGTAGCTGCACCAGCGCGGGGTTGTTCTTCCACAATCCATTGAGCGTGAGTTGGCTGTACGAGGGTTGGCTCATGGTTTGTTGCCCGGGATCTCAAAAAGGTCTGCACGGTGCAATTCAGCGTACTCCAAGGCGCGCCGTGTAGCGAGCGTTACCGCTCTTGGGGTGACCGTAGCACCGGTGAATTGATCAAACGCGCCGCCATCTTTAGACACGGTCCAGTCGCCGATAGCAGGGTTTTCCAAGCTGCGGTCGTTGAATCCCAGAATCCAGCGCGACTTGCGCAGATCTACCTTGTCACCCAGCCCGGGCGTCTCTTTATGCGCCACCACGCGAACGCCGGCAACCGAGCCGTCACTGCGGACGCCGACAAGTGTCCGAATGTCGCCGCTATAACCATCACGTGCCGTTGCGGGCAAAATGACACCGATAACCCGTTGATCTTCGCGCACGCGATATCCCTGCCGTCTCTCGCGCAAGCCGAGCAGCGGCGTTTCGGCTTCGAGGACAAAGGTATCGTCCACTAGCTCGTTGTCGTGGGTCTCTGCAGGGAAAATTTCCATTAATTGTCGTGCTTCGGCACGACGCACGGCCAATTCAATTTGAGCCTGGGTACCGAGGTAGGTCCAGCCGATTGCCAGCGAAGTGATCGATGCAAACAGCGCAAGCACTGCGCCACCGAGACCTATTGAAGCCAGCCATTTCATGGTGTTGTTTTCCGCGTGCCGTAAACCGTTGGCTGGGTGTAGTGGTCAATAAAGGGGGCGCAAAAGTTCAGTATCAGCACAGCAAAGGCGACCGCATCGGGATAGTTCCCAAGGGTTCGGATCAGATAGATCAGTAACCCAATGAGGGCACCGAAAATCAGTCGCCCCCGATTCGAGACTGCTGAGCTGACGGGGTCCGTGATGATAAAGAAAGCGGCGAACATGGAGGCGCCGCTGAACAAATGAAACACCGCGCTTCCGCCGCTTTCGGAACTACCACCGTCATAGCCTGCGAGCGCGCATAACCCCAGCGTCAGCAGCATCGCCAGTGGAGCGTGCCAGGTAAATACTTTGCGATACAAGAGCCAGAGCCCACCCAACAGGAACGCCAGATTCACTTCAAACCACCCCAATCCCCCCCATGGGGTCAGCTCGGGACGGCTCGTAATCAAATCGTCGAAGAGCAGGCCGGTATTCTGTCTCAGCAGGTCCAGCGGTGTGGCGCCTGTCATGGCATCCACGGTGCCGGGGAAGAAAACGCTGTGCAGAGCCTCACTGATGCCAGGCACCGTTGCAAGGTCCCGAGGCAAAGCCCAGCTACTCATTTGTACCGGGAAAGAGATCAGCAGTATCACGTATCCGACCATGGCGGGATTGAATGGGTTGTATCCCAAACCGCCGAATACCTGTTTACCGAGTACGACCGCTGTCAGCACGCCGATCACGATGAGCCACCAAGGGGCGTAGGGGGGAAGAGCTATACAGAGCAGTGTGGAGGTTACCAGGACGCTGAGATCTGTGATCGCGGTGCGGGGATCGCGGCCCCGAAGCATCATCACGCCGTACTCGGCGGCTAACGCCACGGTGGCGCCGAGGACCAGATTGATCAAGGTGCCCGGACCAAAAAACCAGGTCATCACCACAACGCCGGGAATTGTCGCCAGCAAGACATCCTGCATCACTGCCGAGACCTTTTTCTGGCCCGACGCATGTGGGGATGTCACCCGCAGGAGGCTCACTGCGGCGTTTCCTGTTGAGCTTTTTTGGCCTTTGCCCGAGCGATGGCCGCCTGCACGGGATCCACACCGTCACTTTGGGCTTGCTCTTGCGCGGCAGCTTTACGCGCTGCTCGCTTCGCTTCGCGGGCGGCAACCTCGGCTTCCAGTCGGCGCTCCCGGGCTTCGAAACGGGCCCTGGAGTTATCTGATCGCTTGCGCTCCTGCTCGCTGTCTCGGATCTGACCTTTGGCGGCCCGGTAGTACTGCACGAGGGGAATTTGGCTCGGGCAGACGTAGGCACAGGCCCCGCACTCGATGCAGTCAAAGAGACGGTGGGTCGCAAGCTGTTCCTGATCTTTGGCACGAGCGTACCAGTAGAGCTGCTGTGGCAATAGAGAGGCGGGACACGCCTCTGCGCAGTGGCCGCACCGGATACAGGGCTTGGGTTCCTCAGGTAAGGGTAATTCCGATGTAGTGGGCGCCAGCAGACAATTCGTGATCTTGGTGATGGGCGCTTCCAGGTTAGAGACAGCAAAGCCCATCATCGGCCCGCCATGGATGACCCGCTGCTGGGATTCCGAAGCCCATCCCGCCTCGTGCAGCAGATGCCCTATCGGTGTTCCCAGGCGGGCAAGGGTGTTACCCGGTTGCCTTAAGGCCTCCCCTGTCAGGGTGACGATGCGGTGAGTGAGAGGCTTCCCGTCGACAATGGCGTCGCGGACCGCCACCGCGGTGCCCGGGTTCAGACACACAATGCCGATATCCGCCGGGATTCCCCCGGAAGGAACCTGCATCCCGGTCAGAATCTCAATCACCTGCTTCTCCCCACCCGAGGGGTATTTTGTCGGGAAGCTGGCAACTTCAATGGGTGCACCGGCTTTATCAACGGCTGACTGCACGCTGGCAATTGCCTCGGGCTTGTTGTCCTCGATACCGATCAGAATCGAATTGGCGCTCAGGATATGGGCGAGGATGGTTGCGCCTTCGACCAATTGATCGGCATAACACTGCATGAGGGTGTCGTCTGCCGTAATGTAAGGCTCGCATTCGGTGCCGTTGATCAACAGTGTCTCGATGGGGCGCTGAGGTCCGGGTGTTAATTTCACCGCTGTGGGAAAGCCGGCCCCACCCATGCCGGCGATGCCGGCATTGCGCACCTGCTCTGCCAGCACTGCTGGAGCACAGTCGCGCCAGTGGGGATTTCCTTCCAGCGCCACCCATTGATCCCGACCGTCGGTCTCAAGCACGATGCAACTATCCTCGAGACCGGAAGCATGGGCGATGGGCCGAGACTCAATCGCGCGGACTGTTCCCGAGGTGGGGGCGTGCACCGGTACGCTCATCGAGCCGGTTGCCTCGGCCAATAGCTGGCCACCCAATATCGCATCACCTTCCGCCACGACCGGTCGCGCCGGTGCGCCCAAATGTTGCCTGAGCGGAATGATCAACAGCGGGGGAATGGCGAATGTTTGCAGTTTTCCTGGTCGCGAGAGCGCTTTGCGCTCCGGGGGATGAATACCCCCATGAATATCATGTATTACTCTCATGCCGCGGTCCGAGTCGGAGCGTCGGTTGCAATGACCTCAATCGACCGGAAGCGGTCTGCGGGCAGTGGCCAATGCCAAAAACCAATGCCCTGTTTTCGAGGAATGAGGTCGATGCAGTCCACGGGGCAAGGATCCAGACAGAGATCGCAACCGGTGCACTCATCGGCGATCACCGTATGCATCACCTTTGCTGCCCCTAAAATGGCATCCACCGGACAGGCTTGAATGCATTTGGTGCAGCCGATGCACTCGTCTTCGCGGATCCAGGCGACCACCGCCTCTTTTTCCACGCCGTGCTCGGCGTCGAGGGGTTGGGGCTCCACATCAAGGAGATCTGCCAGCGCCTGAATTGTCTCCTCTCCGCCGGGAGGACACTTGTTGATGGCATCACCGTCTGCAATGGCCTCGGAATAGGGGCGGCAACCGGGATAGCCACACTGACCACATTGCGTTTGCGGCAGCAACGCATTGATCTGTTCGCTGATGGGATTGCCTTCTACTCTGAAGCGGATTGCGGCATAGCCCAGCAGGCCACCAAAAAACGCCCCGAGTAGCAGCAGGGCTGTTAATGCAGCAAGCAGAGGCTCATTGGCCAGCGATACCATCATCAGATGAGGCCTGCGAAGCCCATGAAGGCCAAAGAAGCCAGCCCGGCTGTAATCATCCCGATGGCGGCTCCCTGAAATGGCTCAGGAATGTCGGCCACGGCCAGCCGTTCGCGCATGGCCGCAAAGAGGATCAACACCAACGAGAAGCCCAGAGCAGCGCCGAGTCCGTAAAACAGTGATTCGATGAATGTATGCGCCTGATTAATATTGAGGAGCGCCACGCCCAGCACCGCGCAATTGGTGGTAATCAGCGGCAAGAAAACCCCCAGCACGCGATGCAACAGCGGGCTCGTTTTGCGCACCACCATTTCGGTGAACTGGACAACCACAGCGATCACGAGAATGAAACTGATTGTGCGTAGGTAACCGAGATCCAGCGGAACCAGCAGGTAGTTATAGGTCAGATAACTGCAGACAGACGCGAGCGTCAGCACAAAAGTTGTGGCAATTGACATGCCCATGGCGGTCTCGAGCTTATTGGAGACACCCATAAAAGGGCACAGACCGAGGAACTGTACCAGCACAAAGTTATTGACCAAGACCGCACCCACTAAAAGCAGCGCGATATCACCCAGCATGTCATCCCCCGCGGTAGAACTATCGACTCAAAACCGCAATAGTAGGCAATATATCAGGTGTCTGACAGGAAGTATGTGTCAGCTCAAGCCTGGCTTTTGCCCGCCTCGACCATCGCCGCCACGACCTCCGCGTCGACTCGCTGCAGCAACGGCTCAAAAGGCGCCAATGTGTGATCTGTCAGAGGCGCCTGCAACGCAGTCCAGTCTAGTGAGGTTTGCAGAAACGCTTCGGACTTTTCTGCCATGGCGGGCAACACTGGTTTGAGATAGGTGGCCAAAACACGGAACAGGTTGATCCCTACCGAACACACTGCCTGCACTTCAGCTGCTTGCGCTTCGTCCTTCGCCATCGCCCACGGCTTTTTCTCATCAATGTACTGATTGGCGCGATCTGCCAACGCAATAATATCGCGCATGGCGCGGTTGAATTCTCGAGCCTCGTAAAGGCTGGCAATGTCATCGCCCGCGTCGATAAAGGACTGCACCAAGGCGGGTTCAGCGCAGTCGCTACTCAATGTGTTATCGAACTTCTTGCGCAGAAACCCGGCGCATCGACTGGCAATGTTGACTACTTTGCCAATGAGGTCTGCATTAACCCGCTGCACGAAGTCGTCAAGGTTGAGATCGATATCGTCTACGCCACTGGAGAGCTTGGCCGCGAAATAATAACGGATGTACTCCGGGTCCAAATGCTTGAGGTAGGTCTCAGCCAGAATAAAGGTGCCTCGGCTTTTCGACATTTTTACCCCATTAACGGTCAGAAAGCCGTGGGCATAGACTGCAGAGGGTTGTCGCAGGCCGGCGCTATCGAGCATGGCGGGCCAGAACAGGCCATGGAAATTGACAATATCTTTGCCGATAAAGTGATAAAGCTCGGTATCGCCTCCCGGCAACCAGTAGCTGTCAAAGTTATCTCCCGTGCGCTCGCACAGTACTTGGTGGCTGGCAATGTAGCCGATGGGTGCATCAAGCCAGACATAAAAATATTTGCCGGGATGCCCGGGAATCTCGAATCCAAAATACGGCGCATCGCGACTGATGTCCCAGTCCTGCAAACCCGCCTCAAGCCATTCCCTGAGTTTGTTGGCGATAGGGCGTTGCAATTGGTCGCTGTCGATCCAATCAGCTAGCAGCTTTTCAAAGTGAGTTAAGGCAAAGAACAGGTGTTGGGAAGCCTTATCTATGGGGGTGGCGCCTGAGAGGGCCGATACCGGATCGATCAGATCAGCGGGTGCATAGGTGGCGCCGCACGCCTCACAATTATCTCCATATTGATCGGCGGTCTTGCATTTTGGGCAGGTACCTTTGATAAACCGGTCAGCCAAAAACAGTCCCTTTTCAGGGTCAAAGGCTTGAATGATTTCTCGAATCGCAATGTGCCCCCCGGCTTCCAGGCGCTTGAAGATGGTTTCGGACCAGTGCTGGTTCTCGGGAGAGTGGGTCGAGTGATACTGGTCGAACTGAATAAGGAAACCCGCGGAATCTTGTTCGTGTTGTGCCTTGATGGTCGCGATGTGGTCTTCGGGCGTGCGTCCGGCGGCTTCGGCGGACAACATAATCGCTGTGCCGTGCGCGTCGTCGGCACAAACATAGCGGCAGTGGTTACCCATGGACCGCTGGAACCGCACCCAGATATCGGTTTGGGTCTGCTCCAGCATATGTCCCAGAT
>JAYNNB010000036.1:0-8341 GCA_038112515.1 Luminiphilus sp. | reverse complement strand
CGCTGGAACCGCACCCAGATATCGGTTTGGGTCTGCTCCAGCATATGTCCCAGATGCAACGGTGCGTTGGCATAGGGTAGTGCCGAGGTCACCAGTATTTGTCGTGGAGCACCAGTCATGGTTGTCGGGGTCATCAAGGGAACGGCGCGCAGTCTACCGGATTTTCAATGAATTCGCTGTGCGGAAGTGATCGGTAAGCGGTGCCTAGAGAGTATAATCTCGCGTCGGACAAAATGAGGAGCGCGAGGTGTCAGCCTCTCATCATGTAGTAGCGGTTGCTTCGGGCAAAGGTGGCGTGGGGAAATCCACGGTGACCACCAACCTCGCCGTGGCGCTCAGTCAACTGGGACTGTCGGTGGGGTTGTTGGATGCCGACATCTACGGGCCAAGCCAGCAACAGCTCCTAGGGGTACCGGAAACCACCACTCCCGACCAGCAAGATGGCGAGTTCTTGTTGCCCGTTGAAGCGCATGGCTTGAAAACCATGTCGATGGGTTATCTGGCGTCCGCTCGTACTCCCATGGTGTGGCGGGGGCCCATGGCCAGTTCTGCAATGAGTCAGTTGCTGGAGAAAACGCTGTGGGGAGATATCGATATTCTGCTGGTGGATATGCCTCCCGGTACCGGCGATATTCAGTTGACTCTGGCACAGCGAGCCACGCTCTCTGGTGCGGTCATCGTTACCACGCCGCAGGACATTGCTCTTTTGGATGCCCGCAAAGGCATAGAAATGTTTGAGAAAGTTGAAGTGCCGGTACTGGGGTTGATTGAAAACATGGCGGCTTATGTGTGCTCCGCCTGTGGTCATTCAGAGGCCCTTTTCGGCGAGGCAGGGGGCGTGCGGCTCGCCGAGCAATATGGCGTGCCGCTGCTGGGTCAAGTGCCGCTCGCGTCCGCGATTCGCGCCTATTCTGATGAGGGGCTTCCGATCGTCGCTGCTGAACCCGAGAGCATGTTGGCGGCGGTGTATCAGGCGGCCGCGCGGCAATTAATGGAGACGCTCGCGGCGCAAACGCCCGCGGCCGCACCCACCATCAGTATCAGCGATTGAGCGAGGCAGCCGCTTAAAGCAGGCAGTAAGGAGAGACAGTTGAGTATTAAATCAGACCGATGGATCCGAAGGATGGCGCAGGAGGCTGGCATGATAGAGCCATTCGCGCCAGATCAGGTGCGGATGGACGGTGATCGTCGACTCATCTCCTATGGAACCTCCAGTTACGGCTATGACGTGCGCTGCTCGCGCGAGTTCAAGGTCTTTACCAATATCCATTCCGCGACGGTTGACCCCAAGCATTTTGATGAGAACAGTTTCGTGCATGTAGAAGGGGATGTCTGCGTTATTCCACCCAATTCTTTCGCGCTTGCCTGCACGGTGGAGTATTTTCGCATCCCGCGTAACGTGCTGACGGTGTGCTTGGGGAAATCGACCTATGCTCGCTGTGGCATCATCGTGAATGTCACCCCGCTGGAACCGGAGTGGGAAGGCCATGTCACGCTGGAATTTTCCAACACCACCACGCTGCCGGCCAAGATATACGCCAATGAGGGCGTCGCCCAAATGCTGTTCTTTGAGTCAGACGAAGTGTGTGAGACCAGCTATGCGGACCGGGGGGGTAAATATCAGGGGCAAACCGGGGTTACCTTGCCCAAGGCTTGATTCACATACGCTGCCCATCGTCCCCAGTCCTTACTGGGTTTCTGTCGGACCCGAGATGGGCCTTCCTTCCACCGCGCCGCTCACCAATTCGATGACGGTTTTGGAGCCGTCCTCCACGTGCTCGGTGCGCACCATCAAGAAGGTATGATCCACCGCCAGCCAAGTGTCGGAGCGTCGTTTTTCAGGGTCATCGCGACGTTCTCGGTAGTGCACCGTATTTAGCCGGCCAACGGGCGTATCGATCGCCACGGTTTCAACCAGCTCGAATTCTTTCGGTTTAATCCGCTCGCCATCGACGACTGACAGCGGAACGAGCTCGGGGGGGGTGTCAGCATTCAGCAGGATTAACCGCCACTGTTCCTGAAGACTGAGCCGATCGAGTACATCTTCGGCCCACGGGTGCTCGGTCCACTTTTTCTTGCGCAGACTGCGAATCACGCCGGCATTCTTGTCGAAGATGACCTCGCGTCGTCGCTTGGTGATGCCACTGAGCTGATACACAAAGTGGTCGCCCACAACCCGGTCATTTTCGACACTGAATTCCGCGTCCTCGCTGATCTTTACCAGAAACGTCTTTTGCCCCGACTGGTTGAGCCGATATTGGCCATTCTCCTCGGTTAGCGTGCGGGTGAGTGTCACATTCATGCCGCTGACTTCGCTTTGGTACTCCGCCACGTAAGTGGGCAGCGCAAGTTCGCCTCCCTTGGCCGAGTTTGCGAAGGACGCCAGCGCGATTACCAGTAGCCAAACATGCGGAGTCATTTGCTTCCATCCCATTGACAGCCCGTGCGTGGCAGCGGTTGCTTGTCTTTGTGCAGTACGCCATCTTCAAACGACAGACGGCCCGTGAGGTGCCAGTTTACCGCCTCTGGATAAATTTGGTGCTCGACCTCCAATACCCTGGCAGCGAGTGTCTCGGCGCTATCACCGTCGCAAACCGCGACGCGCGCCTGCAGAACAGGCGGTCCACCATCCAGTTCTCCGTTGACATAATGGACGGTTGCTCCGGCATGCGAGTCACCGTTATCCAGCGCCCGTTGATGGGTGTGTAGGCCCGGATACATCGGGAGTAGCGAGGGATGAATATTCATCAAACGATTTTCGAAGCGTGCGACGAATCCCGGGGTCAAAATGCGCATAAATCCCGCAAGGACCACCAGATCTGGAGACACGGTCTCAATGGCCGCAGCCAGATCACGATCGAAGGCTTCCCGGCTGGCATAATTTTTATGGTCAATGAGCGCGGTTTCTATCCCCGCGTTCTGTGCAATCTCAAGGCCACCCGCTCCCGGACGATTGGCGATGACGAGATTGATCTTGCCGCCGAGTGAGTCGGTGCGACTGGCATTCAGCAGAGATTGGAAATTGGAGCCCCGCCCGGAGAGCAAAACCACAATACTTTTTGCGCTCGCCATGTCAGTCGAAGTGAACACCCGTTGCATGATCAGAGATTATGCCAAGCTCCCAGCCCGCGATTCCCTGTGACTTTAGAATTGCGAGCGCCTCTGCGGCGTGCGCGGGGGCAATGACCAATATCATGCCGACGCCACAGTTGAAGGTGCGCAGCATTTCTGTGTCGGCAATATTGCCGCCTCTCTGAAGCCACTGAAATACGGCAGGAAGCTGCCAGCTGTCTCGATGAATCAGCGCGCCCAAGCCCTCCGGCAGCACGCGGGGCAAGTTTTCGAGAATTCCTCCCCCGGTGATGTGGGCCATTGCGCGCACCTTCACCTGCTTTTGCAAGGCCAGCAGTGGACGGTTGTAGATTGTAGTGGGTGCCAGCAACGCCTCACCCAAGGTTATATCACCACAAGCTTGCTGGCTGTCGTCGCCCGTGCGTTCCAGCACTTTGCGAATAAGCGAGTACCCGTTTGAGTGCGGGCCACTCGAGGGTAATGCCAGCAGCGTATCTCCAGCTTTGACCTGGCTACCGTCAATGAGGAGCGCTTTCTCAACAACACCAACGCAGAAGCCCGCCAGATCGTAATCTTCGCCCTCGTACATCCCAGGCATTTCGGCGGTCTCGCCACCCACTAACGCGGCTCCCGCCAACTCGCAACCACGGCCAATGCCCGTGACTACCGAGGCGGCGATGTCCACATTGAGTTTTCCCGTAGCGTAGTAGTCCAGAAAGAACAGCGGTTCAGCGCCAACTACAGCAATGTCGTTGGTGCACATCGCAACCAGATCGATCCCGATGGTGTCGTGTATGCCGAGGTCCATGGCGAGCCGTAGCTTGGTTCCTACGCCATCAGTGCCAGAAACGAGTATGGGTTCCGAGTAACCGGGGGGGATCGCGCACAGTGCGCCGAAGCCACCCAGCCCGCCGAGGACTTCTGGACGCCGGGTTGCCTGACTCACATGCTTAATGCGTTCCACCAGCGCATTGCCCGCATCGATATCAACGCCCGCGTCACGGTAAGTCAATGAGGATTGCGGTTCTTTATCTGTGCTCATACGCTGTTCCAGCAAGGTGAGGGGAGATAGTAATGTGCTCGCTACGCGCTGGAAAGTAATGACGCGATGTTTGCGTGATAATGCAGCGGTTTTCGAGAGTAGCGAAGCGGTACACTGCGCACTCTACCCTATGAAGACATCGTTAAAACTGGCGGGTCAATGTTAAACACACACGTCCAACAGACGTCTTTTCTGCATCGGCAACGGCGGGTTGCAACAGCGGTTTGCCGTCTGCTGTTGGTTGTCGCGCTGACGCTTGCGGTAATGAGCGGCGCGCGAAGTGCCTCCGATGAGGAGCTGGTTATCCGGATTGAGGTACCAGATCGTAGCGAGTCAACGATCGATTTTGCCGCGCGGGAGGCACTCAAGAGAGCGCTTTTGCAGCGATCTGGTGATCGCAGCCTGCTGGAGCACCCCGCTGCAAGCGCCGCCTTGGCTTCGGCACGCACCCAGCTGTCGTTATTCCAGTTTGAGCGCGTCCAAGGTATTACCCGTTTTGTGGCGCACATCGACCAACTCGCTCTGGAGCAACTCATCAGAGAGGCGAATGGCACCTTGTGGACGGAAGAGCGACCGCCCATCTTGCTGTGGTTGGTCATCGATGAGGCAGATGGCCGTCGTTTCGGGAATCGGGCGGAGGAAGAGGCACTGTGGGAGGCCCTGACAGCCGACTTTGAGGCGCTGGGTCTTAATCTGCGACGGCCGCTCTATGACTTGCCTGACTCGCTGCTGGTATCGCCAGAAGCGCTGTGGCAACGCGACTTCGACGCCGTCATCGAGGCGTCCGAACGGTACGGTATGACCCATTTGCTGTTGGGTCGACTCATTCGTTTGAGCGAGGGACGATACATTGCCGAATGGGTCTACTCAGACGGTATCGAGGAGCGCGCCAGCACGGTGCAAGCAGACTCGGTGGCCTCCCTGATCGAGCCCGGCGTGTTGCTTGCGACCACTCAAATGCGTTTGCGCTACGCAGTGGAGTTGACGGGGGCAGCCGCCGCGCGACCAATCAGGATCTCCGTCAAAAACGTCGTGAGTCTTGCTGACTACCGGGCGGTGACTCAGGCGGTGGCCGGTTTGCCAACACTGGAGCGGGTGCGCCCCGCAGCGGTAAACGGCGACATACTGGTACTGGAATTATTTGGTGTCAGTGAACCTGAGACTTTGATGCGCCTGATGTCATCGCTGCAGGGGTTTGAATGGCTGACATCAGACCCTGAGCGCGGACTGGAGTTGGAGTGGCGAGGACGCTGATGAGAGCCGACGACTGCGCGAAAGCCACTGCTGGGGAAAGCCAGTGATGCAGGGTGGCCAGATACCTTTACCCATGCGGCGCGAGGACCTCGCTTCGTGGGAAAATTGGCTCAGCCGAATGGGCACCGAGGCACTGGAGCGTTGGTTGGCGAGTGACTCTCAGAAAGAGGGCAGCGCCTACCTGTGGGGTAATAACGGTATCGGCAAGAGTCACGTGCTACAGGCGTGTTGCGATAAATGGGGATGTGACGCGCGGTATCTGCCGCTGCGAGACTTACTCGCGTATTCCCCCGAGCAGGTGCTGTCGGGTGTCGAGAACGCGGCGCTGATCGCGATTGATGATATTGATGCGATCGAAAACGAGTCCCGTTGGCATGAGCCGCTTTTCGACTTATTCAACCAGTCACAGGAGCAACAGAGCCGGTTGGTCATAGCCAGCGCTCGCGTGCCGCAGCAGCTGTCAGCCTTATTGCCGGATTTGCGCTCGCGTTTGGGTAGTTTGCCGGTGTTCCATTTGCCCGCTTTCTCCGAAGAGGAGATTGCGGCGCTACTGCGACTGAAGGCGCAAACGTCCGGCTTGGAATTGTCTACTGAGGTTGCCCGATATTGCGCGTTGAGACTCCCTAGAGACCCGAGTGCGGTGCAGCAGTTTGTTGCACAACTTGATCAACTCAGTCTCGCAGAATCGAGGGCGATCACGATTCCCTTCGTCAAGGATTCGGGCTTGTTGATCAGGCCATCTGCTCAATAGCGTACTCACCGGGAGCGAGTTGCAGGTAGCCGCGCAGCCAATGCACGGCGGCGTAGAGCGGCACCGTATCAAGCAGCGCGCAAATGGCTTTGAACGCATAGTTGCTGCCGACCAGCGTGAGCAAGGTCTCAGCTGCGATGTCGCCCGCCAGAAAGGCCGCACCAAAGGTCACCGTAACCACCATCAGGGAGTCCACCAATTGGCTGAGTAGCGTGCTGAAATTATTGCGGAGCCACAGGTGTTTGCCACGGGTTACGCGTTTCCAAAAATGATAAAGCTGGACATCGCAATACTGCGCTGCGATGTAAGCCATCATCGAGGCGAATACAGCACCAGAGGTTGTTGCATAGATGAGCTGGAAGAGGCCAATTTCTCCCTCCACCACCGTGCCATTGGGCAGAGAGACGGGCTCAGCGAGCTGCAATACTTGCCAGGGTGGCATCACCGCCTCGGGTACGGCGGGTGCGAAGGCTCCCATTGTCAACACACCCAGAATCAAAAAGTTGATTCCAAGGCCCACCGACACAAGAAAATTGGCGCGCGCCCGCCCGTACAACTCGCTGATCAAGTCGGTGCAGAGAAAAGTCAGGGGATAGGGCAGAACACCTACTGCCAATGCCAGCGGGCCCAATTGAATAAATCGTGTGATCCCAACCACGTTCAGTAGCGTCATCGCCGACAGAAAGATGCCTGCCAGCACCAGGAATGCCCGCTCGCGACGCTCCCGGATATGGGCGTCAATAGTGTTCATATCAGTGCTCGACCTGACCCAGATTCGCGTGCATGACGGAGCCATTGATCACCGGATGGTGATGCGCCCAGAAAATAAGATCCGCGATCTCCTGAGGTGCTACCAAGCGGCCATAACTGTTCATTTTGCCGAGGCTGCTGAGCACTTCGGCATCGTTGCCGACATGCTGTCTCAGCATTGACGTGTCGGTGAAGCCCGGGCAAATGAGCGCGGTGTGAATCCCTCGACCCATTAAGTCCTGGCAGGTTGCGCGCATCATGCCGAGCTGCGCATGCTTGCTGACAATATAGCTGTAGGCACCCGCTACCGCTTTTTCAGACAGGGTAGAGCCGATATATAGCACGCTGGAGGCGCTAGGCATGGCCGGCAGCAACGCGCGATTGAGGGTGTTGATTCCAATCACATTAACTGACAGCGCCTGTAGCATCGCAGCATCATCGGTGGTGTCACAGCGGTCTTTGAGCATCAGAGAGGCGTTATGGACGAGGCAGACCGAAGCCGCATTTTGCGCCGTCAGAAGCGCTCTCAATGCCTCACAACTCTCGGTCAGCGAGTCGTTGTCAGACAAATCTGTCGTAATGGTCCTCACGCCAGAGATGGGGCAGTCTCGCCGCGAGAGATTAATAACGGTAAAACCCGCTGCAACAAATTGCTCCGCGGCCGCAGCGCCGATGCCTGAGCTCGCGCCAGTCAGAATGGCGATGGATTGCATAATTTTCTGCCGAGATGCATGACGCGTCAGATTACTTCAGCTGTGGGAGAAGGTCACGGTCTCTTCGTCAGCCTTCGTTCTGCATCTGTTGCCCAATGCCGCCACTTCTAACACCATGTCGGTTTACCTTTGAGGGGCAAGGCGATGAATCGATTGGCTACTTTGCATATCAACAAGCAGGCACACAAGTTCTCGGCGGCGCATTTCACGATCTTTTCCGAAACCGAGAGAGAGCGACTGCACGGCCACAATTACGGGGTCTCTGCCCGGATCGTTGCTGAAATGGGTGAAAACGGGTTTTCGGCAGATTACAACGTTTACAAGCGCTGTTTGCAGAAGCTGTGTGATGCCCACGACGAATATCTGTTGTTGCCTGCGCAATCCCCCTGGCTCGACGTGATAGAAGAGGGTGACGAATATTTCGCCACCTTTAACGGTAAGACTTTGCGCTTCCCCTGTGACGAAACCTTGCTCCTACCCATCGTCAATGTGACGGTGGAGGCCCTCGCCCATTACTTGCTGGACCAGATTCTGGAGGAGGATTTGATGGGTGATGTTGTGGAATTGGAGGTCTTTGTGACCTCTGGCGACGGCCAAGCCAGCTCCGCCTGCTGGGCTCCCCAAAAAAAATGAAAATTAATGGGAACTTTCCGCGAGCCCGTGTGTCATAGAGTCAGTTGTTGAGATGGTGATGCCTGCGGGGACATCGCAAGGGAAACGTCTGAGCAGCGAGGGTCACACTGTTGAGACCCTCCCCGT
>JAYNNB010000035.1:10905-18050 GCA_038112515.1 Luminiphilus sp. | reverse complement strand
CCAAAGTGATGTCGTCTTCCCCGAGAATATGATCACCCAACACGCCCTCGAGGATCTCGCGGCACCGTGTCAGCTCGGCGGCGTCTGCGGGGGCGGTGAGTTTGATCTCCAACTGCGGCATGCCCGCGCGAAAACCCAGCACCACGTGTTCGGGCCAGTCGTGGGCATGCTCATCGAGGCGCGCCTGCGCCGTTGACTCGCCAATACCAAAGGTCTGGAAGCGGACCCGACGCGTGGCGCTGCTCCCGGTGACGGCCTGCACGCGCTCACAGACCTCGGGTAGCATCGCTCTGAGCTCTCCGGGCACGCCCGGCGTTGTCAGGATAAGGGTGTTTGCAACGGTGATGGCAAAACCCACGGCGCTGCCCCGGGGGTTGTGAATGATCTCGGCGCCCTCGGGCAGCCAGGCCTGTTTGAGGTTGGCGTCATTGGGCTCGATGCTGCGCGCCGCGCACCAGTCCCGCACATGCCGCTCGGCGTCGGCGTTGAGCACCAGTGCGACCCCGGCGGCCTCAGCGACCAATTCAGCGGTGAGATCATCCTGCGTCGGGCCGAGGCCGCCGTTCATGATGAGCACCTTGGCTTCTCCGCAGGCCTGCGTAAGGGCGGCAACGAGACGTGGCCGGTCATCGCCTAGCGTGACCTTGTGGGCAATGGTTTGGCCCATGGCGGACAGCGCCTGGGCGATCATGGCGGAGTTGCTGTCGACAGTATCGCCGCTCATCAACTCATCGCCGGTGAGGAGCAGATGGATATCGGTTTGGGCCATTGCGTGTTCCGGGCAGTGGGTGAAGCTCAGGGTACCTTGTCAGGGCCCGCTGCGCTTACTCCGGTGTTGCGGGCGGTACGGGTTTGTCTGTTTCGCTTTTGGCCTCGGCTTCTGCATTTGCGTCGGGCGAGGCGGGTGTTTGCGCCTCTGCATCCGCTGCTAATGCGACTTCCGATTCTGGTTTTGCGTCGACTTCGGGCACGGGTTCGGTCGGCGCCGTCTCTTCGCGTGCTTCGGCCGGCTGCTCCTTGGACGCGGCGGCGGCATCGGCGAGGGTTTTGGCGAGGACCTCTGCTGGCGTCTCTTTTTGTGGCTTCAGCCCACAGCCCTCAGCCAATTTGAACAGTGCCAGAAAGTCGCCCTCCGCCGGGGCATCGATAAAGTCGACCTCTACCACCTGCATCAACTGGAAGCGTCGCGTGGTGCTGGTCAGGCTCATGGTCCACTTGTCGAAGCTGAATTTTTCTTTTTCGGGCCGCAGATCCACCAGGCCTTCGAGGCCGTTCTCCTCGAGTTTGACGGTAAAACCCGAGCTGCTGATATGACTCACGTGACCTTTAAATCTCACCTGACCCGCTTTCTTTAATTTGTGCAGGTAGTTTGCAGTCAGGCGGCGGTCAGCCGCGGCGACTGCCTCACGACTGCGGCCAATGGCGCGCGTAACGTCGGCCAGTTGTTTCACCGGATAGGCGGCGGCCGCGTTGCCTGCCAAACAGGCGGTGATCTGAAGGTGCACAAAAAAATCGAGCGCCTTGCGGAGCGGCGAGGTGAAATTGGTATAGGCCTCGGTGGCTAGGCCCATATGCGGCCCGGCCTTATCGGTCAGCGTGGCACGCGACAGGAGTCGGTTGACCATCTCTCTCAACGGCTGCCCGTGACCCTCCTGACCGAGATCGGCCAGCACTGCCCGATAGCCCGCTACCGTATCCAGCGCGGTCTCTTTCAGCTCAGGCCGGTGTTTTTCGAGAAACGTTTTGGCCTCTTCCAGGCGGTCGGCGCGAAAGCCGCGGTGGACGACAAACGGCCCGGGCGCATTGGCCGCTCGCAGAAACTGGGCGGCACATTTATTGGCCGCAATCATGCACTCCTCAACCAAATGCTGGGAAGCCAGTTTTTCGAAGCTGTCGACCTCTGCGATTTGTTTGTCCTCGCCGAGTATCCATCGATACTCGCGACGTTCCTCCATCACCAGTTCCTGCGCTTCTCTGCGGGCGCGCAGGGTCCGGTAAACCTGAACCAACGCCTCAAGTGGGTTCGTGTGGGCGATCAGCTCGTCACTGTTGCCGGTCACATAGCGGTCCACCGCCGCATAGGCGAGTTTGGCGCGGGAGCGAATCACA
This sequence comes from Luminiphilus sp., assembly GCA_038112515.1. Classification (GTDB taxonomy): domain Bacteria; phylum Pseudomonadota; class Gammaproteobacteria; order Pseudomonadales; family Halieaceae; genus Luminiphilus. The sequence continues at coordinate 15,941 of JAYNNB010000035.1, read as the reverse complement.
GCCTTCTGAAAGGTGAAATCCGAGATTTCCCCTGATTCGGTTACCTGCATCTGGCACACCAGAGCGGGTCGCGGGGTGTCTTCTGCCAACGCACACAGTCCCTGACTGATCGCCTCGGGCAGCATGGCAATCATGTCGCCATGAAAATAAACCGAGGCGCCGCGATGTGCCAATTGCTCGGGCAGCGCTTCCATCCCCGACAGATAAGCAGTGGGGTCGGCCACTGCCACAGACAATTGCCATCCTTGCTGAGTGACCTCTGCATGCAAGGCGTCATCAATATCCACCGTGCGCGCGGCATCGATGGACACAAAGGAGAGGTGCATGAGGTCCTGCCGAGCGCTATCGGTGAGGGGGTCAACGGACTGCGCGGCTTTGATCAGGGGCTCCGCCGTTTTGTCTGTCCAGGGTTCGGGCAGTCCCGCCCTTGCCGCGCAGTAGCGATTTTCTACGCCAGGCGTCGTTGCATCTCCGAGGCGCTCCAGCACTTTTGCCGAGGGTTTGCCGTCTTTAATCGGGTGGCGCAGCAGCGCGCAGGAGACGAGATCACCCGCGGCCACGCCGTTGCGAGCGTGCGGCGGTATAAAGAGCCACCGCGAGAGACCGGGGATGTCGGGCACGACAAAGGTCGCTTTCCCTTTCTGAACGATTTGACCCGCGAAGGTATCAAGACCTGTTTCTATCAGCCGCTCAATTTCAGCAACGGTTCGGCCCGCTTTGTCTTTCTTGCCTTTGACGGGGGCGGCGGGTCTGATGCAAATAGCAGCCTTATCGCCTGGCAACACCTTCAACATTTCATCAGGGGGAATAAAAATTTCACGGCCGTCAGCCGTCACCGCAAATCCATAGCGGTGCTGGGTCCCTTTGATGGTCGCTTCGGTGCGCTCGTTCTGGGCTTCGAGTTCGTCTCTAAGTCCCTTGAGCTGCGCCATCGCGTTGCGATCGAGCATAGCCGTTTTCGGCTCCTGAATGGTTCGGAGAGTCGCAGTGATCACCGTTGTCGTAATTGTATCAACGCTGCGAATCAGACTAGGGCGGAATGCTATCGAACTTCCTGCGTCCTGTCAGAAAAGCTTGATGAGGTGTTTTGCTGCAAGAGGCGTTGACAGCGCGCCCGAGCACCGGTTTACTGAAGGTGTTCGAAATGTGGAGAGTAGAACGCTGTCTGTCGTTAGCAGAGATGACCGCCCGGAGCGGATTGCGCAGACCCCCATCGTCGCATTGATTGCGCGACGGCCCCATCACCCCTCTATTTTCCCTAAACTGGCGATTGACTGGCCTGACGAGCGCGCGCCGGCTCCAGTAGATTCTTGTTTTACCCATGCCCCCCAGGAGGATTCATGCCCTTGATTGCAGCCGAGACTCACGAAGTCACCCAGCTCGAACCTGCACATCGAAAAATTTATGTATTGGACACCAATGTCCTGTTGCACGATCCCACTGCAGTCACCGCTTTCGCGGAACATCGTGTGGTGATTCCCATGACGGTGCTCGAGGAACTCGATCACATCAAGGACCGGCGCGATAAAAGCGTGAGTAGAGAGGCGCGCATTGCCATTCAACTGATCGATAAAGTGGTGGGCAATGCCACACCTCAAGAGATACAACAGGGTGTCGACATCCCCGGCTCAAACCTCGACGAGAACCGCTTGGGCACGCTGGCCATATTTCCGGATCAGCTGATCGCCGAGGATGAGACGGTTCCTTTTCTGAATACCAATGAAGATCAGGCAAACGATAATCGCATCATCAATGTCGCCCTCAGGCTGAGTGCGGATTATCCCGGGGCGTTTGTCTGTTTGGTCACGAAAGACATCAACATGCGCATCAAGGCGAAAGGATCAGGCCTTGAGCACGTGGAAGATTACCGGCACGACCGGGTGCTTGATGACATCGATCTCTTGTCCACGGGGTACGAATGCTTTTCGGGAGATTTCTGGTCGGCGATTGAGCGGGTCGATACCGTCAGGGAAGCGAGTCTGACGCTGCACCGCATTCCCCGGTCCGAGTTGCCGGGAGCCTATCCGAACCAATTTTTATATGACGAGCAGGATTTTATCGCCTACGTAGACCACGTCGATGATGACTACGTGTATCTGGCGGTGGACAGCCGCGATCACCTGATGAACCAGCGATTCTGGGGACTGGCGCCGCGTAATCTTGAGCAGGCGATGGCGATGCGCCTGTTGGATTGCGAAGACGTTGACATGACCGTACTCACTGGCCCGGCGGGTTCGGGCAAGACGTTGTTGGCGCTGGCCTATGGCTTGCATGCCATCCTTGAGCAAAAGAAATACAACAAGTTGATTGTTGCTCGCTCAACGCCGCCTATCGCTGAGGAAATCGGTTTTCTGCCGGGCACTGAGGAGGAAAAGATGGCGCCATGGCTGGCCGCCTTTGACGATAACCTCGAGATTCTTCACGGTGCCGATGAGTGCGCCCACGGCAGCATCGACTACGTCAAAGAGCGCGCCAATATTCAATTCAAGTCATTGAACTTTATGCGCGGGCGCTCCTTTAACGGCGCCTATATTGTGATCGACGAAGCCCAGGGTCTGACCCAGTTTCAGTTGAAGTCGATCATCAGTCGGGTGGGGGCAGATTCAAAATTAGTCGTGCTGGGGAATCTCGCGCAGATTGATAACAAGTACATCTCGCCGCTGACTTCAGGACTCACCTATCTGGTTGAAAAAGTGAAGCACTACCCTCACGCGGGGGTTATGCACGTTAACGGTATTGTGCGATCGCGCCTTGCAGCGTTTGCTGAGGAGAACCTCTAGAGGTATTGCGGGGAGTGCTTGACTAAAGCCGCCGCTCGCGGCTTTGGTCAGGGTCATCGAATAGCAGGAATTCCAGACGTAGCACGATCTTCCAGGCACCGTCGCGGTCGTAGTACGGCTCATCTATACGCCAGTTGTAACTGGGCTCAACCTCCCAGAACAGGAAGTCGCGGTAGGCTTGCCGACGGAACCGCACGCCCAAGAGATAATTACTCACATAGTCATAGGGCTCCGTTTGGCCTTCGGCGCCAACATAAAACCAGGTCGCGCCAACCCGCCCACGTTCGTTGTTCCATGCTCGCGCGTAGGAGAAATTGGTTGACCACTCCAATCCGTCGGTTTCTTCGCCTCGCATCAGTCGGGTGTAGGAGCGCAGGAGGCTGCGCTCACTGAGCGGCTTATCGAACACAAACTGCGAGGTGCCATAAACACCCTCGTCGTTCTCGTGCATAACCCGTTGCGTAAACCGAAAATTAATATCCTGCGTCAGTGCATCTTGAAACACGTATTTGACGCCTGGTCTGAGGCCCGCGCTCGAGATGCCCATGGTCAAGTCAAATCGATGCCTCTCCAGTTCTGTATTACCCACCTGTAACTGCAATCCAACACGGTCCTCGTCATATCGTTCGCTGTCGCGTTCACCCATGCCGTCCATGTCTTCACCGCGAAATACCAGATCCAGCCGATCGGAAATCTGTGGCAGATTGACCTTGCCGCCGAGGCGAAACTTGACGTCGTTACTGAGTCGCTGATCCCAGTCGTAGATGGTGCGCAGGCGCAAACGCGATTCGGCTTGCTCCAGATCGCGCTCGTCGTTACCGAAGAAGTTGTCCACCCACTGGGTCATCTCATTGGCTTTGCGCGCCGCGTAGTCGTGTCCCTCGTCAATCCAGCCGTCTTCCCCATCGGTATCAGGCTCGGCCTCAATGGCCGTATCGGAGAGAGCGGTCTCGACGGAGGCAGTACCGCCCTCGGCACCCTCGCTCATTTGCTGATCTTCAGGCAAAGCTGCTTGGGCGGTCTCTGCACCGGCGTCCGCGTTATCCGCGCTGGTTTGTGCCTGCGCTGTCATGGTCAACACAGCGCAGGTGAGCACGACAGTGATTAAGCTGAGACGTTGGAAAAGCGCGCGCATAGTGAAATCATCCAGGCTCATGGGCCTAGGTTACAATAGCACTATGGATTCTGTAATGACGGCTTTGCAGGCAATTTTGCCGCAGCATTTTTTGTCCCGATTGGTGGGTCGGCTGGCACAGCTGGAGCATCCTGTCTGGCTCAAGAATCAGCTGATACGCCTTTTTATGGCGCGCTATGGCATTGAGTTAGCCGAAGCTTCCTGTCGCAACGCTGAGGATTTTCCGAATTTCAATGCGTTTTTCACGCGCTCTCTTCGCGAGGGCGCGCGGCCCATCGAAGGCGATGCCGACTGGCGTCATCCCGCGGATGGTTTATTGAGTCAGCGTGGCAGAGTCGACGCATCGCAATTGGTGCAAGCCAAGGGGAGAACCTATCGCGTCGTTGAGTTATTGGCCGGATCAGAGGAGGAGTCTGCGCGATTCGCTCACGGATCTTTTGCCACGACCTATCTTTCGCCCAGAGATTATCACCGGGTCCATATGCCCGTTCGTGGCAGGTTGGTTAGAACACGCTATGTTCCTGGAGATTTGTTCTCGGTGAATCAGGCCACCACCGAGCGTGTGCAGGGACTTCTGGCTCGCAATGAGCGGTTGGTCTGTTTTTTTGAAACGGACCACGGTGGACTGGTGATGGTCCTGGTGGGCGCCATGATTGTCGCGGGTATTGCCACTGTCTGGGGCGGGCGGGAAGTGCCGGGTACAGGTGCGGTTCGGGAGCAGTTTTGGTCGGAGGGCGACTCTCCGGTATTGGAAGCGGGGCAGGAAATGGGGCGATTCTTTTTGGGGTCTACCGTTGTGCTTGTTACTGAGGCGAGTGATCTCGAATGGTGCGATGACGCGGGTGATTTGGTGAAGGTGCGCTCGCCCCTTGCGAGAACTCAGCGTGCGTCTGCAGCAGGCGCGGCCATTTAGGGCGCTCTTGTTGCCTCTGCTGACTTAGGACTGATCGCCAGCACTCTGACAGATTTGCCGGTAGCTCTCGAAACGCGCTTCGCTAATATGGCCTTCGGCGACTGCCGCCCTCAGTGCACAGTCAGGTTCTTGCTCGTGATGACAATCGCGAAAACGACAGCGACCCAGAAACGCTGAAAACTCCCGAAAACCCAACGCGATATTGGCC
>JAYNNB010000035.1:0-10895 GCA_038112515.1 Luminiphilus sp. | reverse complement strand
AGTAATCGAGAGCGTCCCTGACTCGCTGTAACCTCCCGATAAGGGATCGCGTTATCAGCCGCGGTGATGTGGGTGAGGCCGAATTCCCTTACTCCCGGAGAATCGATTAGCCGCCCCCCGTTGGGTAAATGAAATAGTTCAGCCGTGGTCGTCGTGTGCCGGCCTTTATCCGCAAGTGCTGAGAGCGCGCCCACACGGATCGATTCGTCGGGCAGCATCCGCTGGATCAAGGAGGATTTTCCAACCCCCGACTGTCCCACCAGGACAACGGTGTTTGTTCCTATCAGGCCTGCCAAATCAGACGCATCGGACATACCGTGATGGGTGATAAGCGTTCGGTACCCGAGCGCTGCGTAGTGTTCGAGTTGCTCGGGCCAAACTGCGTCCTTGAGCAGGTCTGCTTTATTTAAAACCAGTGCGGCTTCGACGCCGATATGCTCGGCCGCCACAAGATACCGGTCCAACAAATTGGCTTGGGGCGCGGGTTCTGGTGCGAAAACAACGAGCAGCAGCTGAATATTCGCCGCGACCGGTCGAAGCTGTCCTTTAATATCGGGCCTGTGAAGCACATTCTGTCGCTCTGTTAGCGCGGTGATCACCCCGGCCTCCTCGCTGCGCGCCCAGACAACGCGATCGCCGGCTACCGGGGATTCCAGATGTGAGCGAAGATGGCATAGCACCCGGTCGCCCCCGGGGGCCTCGACCAAAGCTTGCTTACCGTAGCGGGCAACTACAGTGCCGGTTTCACCATTGTGGTCATCGGCGGAGCCCTGCTGAGCGCGTTGCGCTTTGATTCGGCGCGCCTGTTGGTCGGTAAGGCGAGGTTTAGTCATCGTGGTAGTGTATGTCACCTGAAGCCTTGCCGCTTGTAGGTCTGCGGTGTGCTCGGTGGGAGAGGGAGAGACGTCATGGCAGTCAGTGACCAAAATCTGATTTGGATCGACATGGAAATGACGGGGCTTGTTCCCGATGAGCATCGCATCATCGAGATTGCCACAATTGTTACTGACTCTGACCTCACTATGCTGGCCGAGGGGCCCGTGATTGCGGTACATCAGGATGCCGCGACGCTGGAGGCAATGGATGAATGGAACACGCGAACCCATACCGGTTCGGGTCTTGTCGAGCGGGTGCGCGCCAGCACGGTCTCCGAAAAAGCGGCTGCTGATATGACGCTCAATTTCCTTGCCGAGTGGGTGCCGCCCGGGACGTCACCGATGTGCGGCAATTCCATTTGTCAGGACCGCCGCTTTATGGCGCGTCATATGCCGGACCTCGAGTCGTTCTTTCATTACCGTAATCTGGATGTCAGCACACTCAAGATCCTTATGCAGCGCTGGCGACCCGATCTTCCCGCAGCGCCGAAAAAAGGGGCGCATCAGGCGCTCGAGGATATCCGCGAATCCATCGAAGAGTTGCGGCATTATCGCGCGCATTTTTTGCGCGTAGACGCCCCAAACCCCGGCGCTTAGATACCAGCCGTTCGGTCATGGGTTAAGTGGGGTCTGAGCCGGTGTGCTGTGCCAACGCCCACCGCACGTGCTCACCCACGATGACTGACGGATCTTCCAGTGCTGATTGCAGCGCCCGCACTACGGCGGCAGAAGTTTGGGCATTACCCAAAGCAATGGCCACGTTGCGCCGCCATCGTTCGTAGCCGATCCGCCGAATCGCTGAACCCTCTGTGCGTTTGAGAAAAGTTGGCTCGTCCCAGGCGAAGCAATCGAGCAACGCGATGCTGTCCAGCCCGTGGCGCGGCGCGAAGTCGGGTTCTCCCGAGCGCATGGCAAACTTGTTCCACGGGCACACCAGTTGGCAATCGTCGCAGCCATAGATGCGGTTGCCCATGGCCGGACGCAGTGCCTCGGGAATGACGCCGTCGAATTCAATAGTCAGATAAGAAATACACTTGCGCGCGTCGAGCACCCATGGCGCCACAAACGCATTTGTCGGGCAGATATCGAGACAAGCCTCACAGGAGCCACAATGTTGCGTCGTTTGCGGTGGGTCGGGCGGAAGGGGTATGTCGGTATAGATCTCGCCGAGAAAAAACCACGATCCTGCTTTGTCATTCAGCAACATGGTGTTTTTTCCAATCCAGCCGAGACCGGCATTTTCTGCCAGCGCGCGTTCTAGAACCGGAGCGCTATCTACAAACGCCCGATACTGACCACCACCCAAGTGCGCCTCGATCTGACTCGCGAGTTTAGCCAGTCGATTGCGCATCAGTTTGTGGTAATCCCGGCCCACCGCGTACCGCGACACATACGCCAGTTCAGATTGTGACAATACCTGCTCTGGATCGGCCCCTTCAGGGAGGTAATCCATACGCGCGGTGATGACCGTGCAGGTTCCCGGAATCAACGCGCCGGGCTGACTTCTTTTATTGCCATGCCGCGCCATCCATTCCATGTCGCCGTGGTAACCCTCGGCAAGCCATTTTTGGAGGTAGTCCTCATGCTTTTGCAGATCTATTCCCGTGAACCCCAGTGCTTGAAAGCCGAGCGCCGCCCCCCACTCGCGAATGCGGCTCAGTAAATCGGGGTCCTTGCCTTCATGGTCGCTGGCAATGGGGGTGGGTGGATTCATAGCGAGATTGTGACAGATCGCGGACCGGGCGCGGTACACTCCCGATATGCTCTCCCAACTCAACGCCACGCGAACCGGATTCCTTGCAGACGAGGCGAAAACACTGGCGCTGGGGGAGCAGTTGGCAAGGCTGATTACCGCGCCCGCTGTCATCTATCTGAGTGGCGATCTGGGTGCGGGAAAAACCACTTTTAGCCGGGGTTTTTTGCAAGCTCGTGGGCATCAAGGATCCGTCAAGAGTCCGACCTATACCTTGGTGGAGCCCTATGAGGCATTGCCCGACATGCCCGTTTTTCACCTCGACCTGTACCGCTTGGGATCACCTGAAGAGCTCGCATACTTGGGGCTGGGGGACTATCTCGCCCGCGAGGCGATAGTGCTGATTGAGTGGGCAGAGCGCGCCCTCTCGCATTTACCCTCGCCAACTTTTCAGATTACGCTGGCACCGGAGGGTGATGGCCGAGGTATTACAGTGCGAGCAAGCGATGCGGCGCTAATTAATGAGCTGGTTTTCTGACATGCCTATGGCTTGGCATTGTCACGATGGACAACGCCTGCGCGGGCGCTGTGGCGACCCTGACGGGTTTTTTCTGGCGCTGGTGTATTCGACGGCGCTGGTGTGTTTGGGCCTTTTGCCTTGTCAGGCCATGGCGGCAGAAGTGGGTGCTGTCAGACTATGGCGTGCGCCGGATCATACCCGGCTGGTGTTGGATCTCTCCGAGCAAGTCACTTTTTCCAACCTGGCGCTGGATAACCCCAAGCGCTTCGTGGTGGACTTGAAAGATAGTCGCCTGACATCGTCTCTGGCAGCGCTACCGCTGGAAGGAACGCCGATCAGCCAGGTTCGTTCCGGTATCCGCAAAGGCACAGATTTACGTTTGGTGTTGGATCTGAAGTCGAAGGTCGAGACCTCGGTTTTTTTATTGCCCCCCAATGAAGTGACCGGTCACCGCATCGTCATCGATTTATTCGACTCGCAAACGTCGGCTTCAGACCCCGATCCCGTGCTCTCTGTAGATAGTCTCGATGCCCGTCGCGATATCGTTGTTGCAATTGATGCTGGGCATGGCGGAGAGGATCCCGGTGCCTCGGGTCCTGGTCAGCTGCGGGAGAAAACGGTCGTGCTGGCAATTGCCAAGCGCCTTGAACAGCAGCTCGCGGGTGTGCCCGGTTTCAAGCCTGTCCTGATTCGTTCGGGAGATTACTACGTGAGTCTTAAAAACCGTCGCGATCGTGCGCGGGAGCTGCAGGCAGACCTTTTTATCTCGATTCATGCCGATGCGTTTAAACAGAAATCTGCGCATGGTGCATCGGTTTACGCTTTGTCGACACGAGGCGCTACCTCCACCGCCGCACAGTACCTGGCCGAGAGTGAAAATGCTGCGGACCTCGTTGGCGGCGTGGAATTGGCAGAGATGGATCCGGTGCTGGCGAGTGTGCTGACGGATCTTTCTATGACCAGCACCCTCGACATCAGCCTGAATTTGGGGGGCCTGATTCTGGAGCAAATTGGCGGGGTCGCTCGATTGCACAAGAAAAAAGTCGAGCAGGCGGGCTTTGCCGTGCTGAAGTCGCCGGATGTTCCCTCGTTGCTCATCGAGACCGGGTTTATCTCGAACCCGAAGGAGGCGGAGCAGCTTTCAACGCCGGCTTATCAGGACAAGATGGCGCGGGCGATCCGGCGCGGTATTCAGAGTTGGTTCGCCCGGCAACCACCACCGGGGACGTTGCTTGCGTGGCAGCGAGAGCAGGGTAGCCGGGAGGTCACCGTGGCTGCCGGCGACACGTTGTCCGAGATCGCCCAGCGGCACAATGTGTCTGTGGCCTCCATCAAAACAACCAATGGTCTCAGTCGCGATGTCATCTTCGTCGGGCAGACGTTGCTCATTCCGGACGCCTAGTTTTGCCGATTCGAATCCTGGAACCTCGGCTTGCCAACCAGATCGCTGCTGGAGAGGTCGTAGAACGACCTGCTTCGGTGGTGAAGGAGGCCATCGAGAACAGTCTCGACGCGGGGGCGTCTCGTATTGAGATCGACGTGGAGGCAGGGGGCGCCCGACTGCTGCGCATTCGGGATAACGGTGCGGGGATTACCGAGAGCGATCTGGCTTTGTCTCTGGCGCGGCATGCAACCAGCAAAATAAACAGTATTGAAGACCTCGAAGCGGTTGCCTCACTCGGTTTTCGAGGGGAGGCATTGGCGTCGATCGCTTCGGTAGCGCGACTGGTGCTCACGGCCAACGCCGAGACCGAGTCTGCTCGGGGTTACCAAGCGCTGTGCGAGGGACGCGAGATGGCGGTGCAAGTCAGGCCAGCACCACATCCCCGCGGAACGACGCTTGAGGTGCGAGACCTGTTTTATAACACGCCGGCGCGACGCAAGTTTTTGCGCACAGAAAAAACTGAATTCGGTCACATCCTCGAAGTGATCAAGCGACAGGCCCTGTCTCGCCCCGAGGTCACTTTTGTACTGAGCCATAACGGCAAGCAGGTCAGCCACTACCCAGCGGCCACCAGCGACGGCGATCAGCAGCGCCGCGTCGCTGCGATTTGTGGCAGAGAGTTTGCCGAGCACACAGTGCCGGTCGAACGATCGGCTGGCGCACTGCGGTTGTGGGGATGGGTCGCCGAGCCTACCTTTTCCAGAAGCCAGGCCGACCTGCAGTATTTTTTCGTTAACGGTCGGGTGATCCGCGACAAACTCGTTTCTCACGCGATTCGTCAGGCCTATCGCGATGTGCTGTTCCACGGGCGTCATCCGGCTTTTGTATTGTTTTTAGAGCTGGATCCAGCTGGTGTTGATGTGAACGTACACCCCACCAAGCATGAGGTGCGTTTCCGTGAGAGTCGCGCCATCCATGATTTTCTTTTCAGCACGCTGTCGCGGGCGCTGGGTGACGTGCGGCCCGGGCAACCGCCTGTTGAGGGGGCGCCGGTGAGTAGCCACTTGGCGATGGCTCAGGGAAACATGCCGCTCGCGACCGGCGGTTCTCCCGCTTGGACCCAGGATGATCGGAGCTCCGTCGCCTCAGGGGCCTTTGGCAGTGGGTATCGCCAACCTGATCGTTCTGCCCATACGCCCTTTATTTCCAGCACCGCTCCACAGCCCGAGTTCTCTGCGGCGACGGGCGAGGTACCCCCCCTTGGCTTTGCTATCGCCCAGCTGCACGGGATTTATATCCTTGCCGAAAACCAGCAGGGTCTCGTGATGGTAGACATGCACGCTGCCCACGAGCGCATCACCTACGAGCGTCTCAAAGTTGCCCGGGACAATGCCGGTATTACCCGCCAGCCACTCTTGGTGCCCCAGACCTTATCGGTTTCTGCGCGCGAGGTGGCAGTCTGCGCCGAGCACGCTGAGGACTTGGCGGCGTTGGGCGTTTTGGTAGAACCCGTGGGAGAGGAAATGGTCATGGTGCGGGAGCTACCGGCGGCGCTCATTGATGCAGATGCCGAAGCGCTGGTGCGCGACGTCCTCTCCGACTTGCTCGAATTCGGCACCAGTGACCGAATCGCGAGTTCGCTGGATGAGCTGTTGTCTACTATGGCGTGCCATGGCTCTGTGCGCGCCAACCGACGGCTGACGTTACCCGAGATGAATGCGCTACTCAGGGACATGGAGGAAACCGAGCGTTCGGGTCAATGCAACCACGGACGCCCAACGTGGGTGCAACTCGGCATGTCTGATTTGGACAAGCTATTTTTGCGAGGACGCTGAGCATGACTGAGCCGGTGCTGGCCTTGATGGGTCCTACTGCGTCGGGGAAGTCGGCTCTTGCAGAACAGCTGGCGATTGCTTTCGAAGGTGAGTTGATCAGCGTGGATTCGGCGTTGGTTTATCGCGGGCTCTCGATCGGCGCTGCCAAACCCGATTATCCCCACCACCTCGTACATATTCGCGATCCGGCGCAGGTCTACACCGCCGCTGATTTTGCTCGGGAAGCCAAAGACTGTATCGATGACATCCGGGCGCGGGGGCGGCGCCCGATATTGGTGGGCGGCAGCATGTTGTATTTTCGGGCGCTGATTCAGGGCCTCGACGACATTCCCGACATTGACCCTGCGATTCGCGCTTCAATTGAGGCGCAAGCGCGCGTGCAAGGTTGGCCTGCCTTACATCAGCAACTGGCAGAGGTGGATCCGGCGGCTGCGGCGCAGCTTCATCCAAATCATAGCCAGCGTATTTGTCGCGCACTTGAGGTCTTCCGAGGCACCGGTAAACCCCTGAGTGAATGGCAGCAAAATGCTGAGCCACGATCAGCAGAGCCCGATCCTGATTATGAATGTATCGCGCTGTGTCCTGAGCAACGCGCGACCTTGCATGCGCGTATCGAACGCCGCCTGGAGGGCATGTTTGACGCGGGGCTCATTGACGAAGTGACCGCCTTATATCAACGCGGCGATTTACACACGGATTTACCCGCTGTTCGCGCAGTTGGCTACCGCCAGGTGTGGTCCTTTCTTCAGGGAGAATTCAGCTTGCCGGAGTGTCGCGAGCGGGTGCTGATTGCCACACGGCAGTTAGCCAAGCGACAAATGACCTGGCTAAGGAGTTGGCCCTCGCTCGGGTGGGTCCTCACCGATGCCCAAGGGCGGATATTGCCGTCCGAAAAAACAGCGGAATCCGGAGGGGAAACTGGAACGGCGACAGACGCCTCGTCGGCGGAGAAGCTGTGGAAAAGTCGCATTATGCAACTGATGCGGAACTTTTAGCTGACGCCAATATCGTAGTAGAATATGGACACTCCGCTCACGTGGAGTTTTTTGTCGCCGATGCCTTGGCGGCCGTAATGTGCTTCTTCGTGAAGAGCACGTGTTTTTGGTTTTGAAAACAAGGAGTAACCATGTCGAAAGGGCATACCCTACAAGACCCTTACCTCAATGCGCTGCGTAAGGAACGCGTCCCTGTCTCAATTTATCTGGTGAACGGAATCAAGCTTCAGGGCCAAATTGAATCATTCGATCAGTTTGTGGTGCTGCTGAAGAACACCGTATCTCAGATGGTCTACAAACATGCGATTTCAACGGTGGTCCCGGCCCGCAACGTACGCTTGCCCGCTGCGGATGGCGAGACGGCAACTGAAGAATGATTTTCCGGCGCTTCGAGCGAAGCGCCACCTGATTCATCATGTTTTTTGAGCGCCACCGCGGTGGTGAGCGCGCAGTATTGGTTCAGTTGCAGTTGGACGGCAGCGGACGCGATCTCAGTTTGCTGGAATTCGAAGAGCTGGTGAGCTCCGCGGGTGGCGAGCCCGTTGCAACGGTAACCGGATCGCGCCGTGCTCCCCACGCCAGAACATTTGTTGGCGAGGGCAAGCTTGATGAGATCGCTGCTGCTTGCCGCGATAACGAGGCAGAGCTGGTGATTTTTAATCACGCGCTCTCGCCGAGTCAGGAGCGGAATCTGGAGCGAGCACTGTCCTGTCGAGTCTTGGCCCGGACCGGTCTCATACTTGATATTTTTGCCCAACGAGCGCGAACACACGAGGGCAAGCTGCAGGTGGAGTTGGCACAGCTGACTCACATGAGTACCCGTCTTGTCAGGGGGTGGACGCACCTTGAGCGGCAAAAAGGCGGGATCGGTCTGCGCGGTCCTGGCGAAACGCAGCTGGAAACCGACCGCAGATTATTGCGCGCGCGCATCAAGTCGATCCAAGCCCGATTGGAGCGGGTGCGTAATCAGCGAGAGCAAAGTCGGCGAGCTCGCAGACGCGCGGAGTTGCCCGTTTTGTCTCTGGTCGGCTATACCAATGCCGGTAAGTCCACGCTGTTTAATCGGCTGACTTCATCGGCGGTTTACGCGGCTGATAAATTATTTGCCACCCTGGATCCTACCTTGGCGAGGGTTGATATTGAGCATCTTGGCCCCGTCCTATTTGCTGATACCGTTGGGTTTATTTCAGATTTGCCCACTACACTGGTGGAGGCCTTCAAGGCGACGCTTGAAGAAACCGCAAACGCCAGTTTGCTACTGCATGTGGTCGATGTGTCAGCCGACAATCGGGATGAGTTGATGGCTGATGTGCAGGCGGTGCTGGCAGAGATTGGGGCGGATACCATCCCGCAGCTTTTGGTGTTCAACAAATTGGATTTGCTGGAGCAGCCCGCTCGCATCCTGAGAAACGAAGATGGCATGGCAGTGGCGGTTTACGTTTCTGCCGTGACGGGTGAGGGTATTACGCTCCTGCTCGAGGCCGTGCGGGAGCGATTGTCGGTGACACTGTTTGATGAGGAGGTCACCTTGGGCGCTGCCCACGGGCGCCTGCGCGCTGCATTGTACGAGCAGGGGGCAGTCTGTGCGGAGGAGTGGCAACCGGACGGCAGTTCGCGCCTGCATATTCGTATGCCGCTCTCGGATTGGCGGCGCTTGAATCGTTAATCGGGCGCTGATGTGCCCCCTGTGCAATGGAGAGCCCTTCGGATCTGCGTCCGCGGCTGCAGGATCCGACGCAATTGCGTGTCAATCGCGCGCGATAAAGCTTCGATAAAGTCCCGATCCTGTTCTGGGGTTTGTTAGACTAAGCGCCCTGCTGATGAGGAAATACGATATGTCTTGGAATGAACCCGGGGGCGGTAACAACGGCCCTCGTGATCCCTGGGGGGGCGGCAATCAGGGGCCGCCCGATTTGGATGAGGCGTTCAAGAAGCTGCAACAGAGTATTGCCGGCCTGTTTGGCGGCGGTCGTCGTGGTAGCGGGCCCGCCAAAGGGGGCATGTCGAGCGCCTTGCTCGGTATGGTGCTGGGTGGTGTTTTGATGGTGTGGGGGCTCATGGGCTTCTACCAGCTTGATGAGCAAGAGCGCGCGGTGGTGCTGCGTTTCGGCGAGTATCACGCCACGCTCACGCCGGGTTTGCAATGGAATCCGCCATTGATTGACGAAGTCATTACCGTGAATACCACCAAGGTGCGTGCGGCGGGCCTGCGCGAGGTCATGCTGACTCAGGACGAGAACATCGTTGAAGTCAGTATGTCAGTGCAATATGTGATCAACGATCCTCAGAACTTCGTACTGCAGGTGCGCGACCCAGAGGTGTCATTGCAACATGCGGCGCAGAGTGCCCTGCGTCATGTCGTCGGTGACACCACGATGGATTTGGTTTTGACTGAGGGTCGTGCTGCCATTGCCTTCGAGGTGCGTGACAGGCTGCAGCAATACCTGAACGACTACACCACCGGAATTCAGGTCTCCAAGATCAATATCGACGAATCCAAGCCGCCGGCGCAGGTGCAGGGGGCATTCGACGACGTGATCAAGGCCCGAGAGGACGAAGAACGCGTGAAAAATGAAGCGCAGTCTTATGCCAACGGTATTGTTCCTGAGGCGCGTGGTCGCGCCCAGCGGATGCTGGAGGAGTCCAATGCATACCGGGACCAGGTCATCGCCAAGGCGGATGGTGAAGCCCAGCGCTTCAATCAGCTGCTTCAGGAATATCGCAAGGCCCCCGAGGTCACGCGAGAGCGACTGTATATCGACTCTGTGCAATCGGTATTTGCCAACACCAATAAAGTCATGGTGGATGTTGAAGGCGGCAACAATGTTCTGTATCTGCCGCTCGATAAAATGGTCCCCAATGCGGGTCAGCCTCGAAGCGTGGGTGGCCGTAGCGGAATGAGTGAGCGTGAGATGCGCGAAATCGCGGATCAGGTCACAGAGCAGTTGCGGCGGGATCTGGATGCCGCCGCCGCGCGACGGGGAGGGCGTTAATCATGACCAGACAAACCTTTCTCGGGATCATTGCCGCCATTGTGCTGGTGGTGCTTTCAAACAGCTTGTACGTTATCAGGGAAACCCAACGTGGCGTGCTGTTGAAGTTTGGTGAGGTGGTAGACCCTGACTTAAAGCCGGGTCTGCATATCAAAGTGCCCTTTGTTAACAGTGTCCGCAAATTTGACGGCCGGATTCTGACCGTAGACAGCAGCCCAGAGCGATTCTTCACGCAGGAAAAGAAAGCGCTGATTGTGGATTCCTATGCCAAATTCCGCGTGACCGATACGGCGAAGTATTACACCGCGACCAACGGAGAGGAGAATCGCGCAGCGGGACTGCTGTCCCAGCGAATCAACGATGGACTTCGCAATCAGGTGGCGGTGCGTACGGTGCAGGAGGTGGTCTCCGGTGAGCGTGATCAGTTAATGCAGGCAATTACTGCACAGCTGAACGAGGTCGCCAACGAGGAGCTGGGTGTTGAGGTAATCGATGTCCGGGTCAAGAAAATCGATCTGCCACCCGATGTATCTGAGTCGGTGTATCGCCGGATGAATGCCGAGCGTGAAAAGGAAGCGCGCGAGTTGCGCTCTGAGGGTA
>JAYNNB010000034.1:0-18471 GCA_038112515.1 Luminiphilus sp. | reverse complement strand
CATCGCGTCACCGAGGTAGGGTGCCAACACTGCGTCGTGACCCATACCATTACACAATACGACGACGACACTGTTCTGAGAGATTCGCGGGGCTACCGAAGCAACCGCAGACTCCACTCCCCAGGACTTGGTGCACACCAGCAGGTGTTCAATTGGCCGTGTTTCTGTAACGGGTTGCCATGGAAACGTATGGCTTCCCGTGGCATCGCCGGTGAGAGTCAGGGTTAGGTCTGCAGGTGCCTGGTGCCGACCGTGGTCGCGATGATCGAGCAGGGTCACCGAAGCCCCTCCCGCTTTGAGGCGACAGGCGAAGAGCCCTCCGATGGCACCAACGCCCAGTATGTGCCAATGCGATGTCATACTGCATGACCCTCCTCAGGACGCCGCGTTGAATCATCCTTGGCATCGGCTTCGAAGCACTCTTGCCATAGCTGCGTGCAGAGTTGGCCGATAAGTCTGCCAGCGCCGAGTAACTCCTCATTGGGTGCGCCCGCGAATGTGACATTCACCAGCGCCTCTTGCTCTTCGCGTGGCAGACCTTCCATGGCAATAGCAACATCAAAGTAGCGACTTCCCATTGCGGCGTATTCCCAGTCAATTGCAACCCACTGACCCTGTCGATAGAGGAGATTACCGGTGGTCAGATCATTGTGGCAAAGCCTGGGCGTGTCCTCTTCCAGTAGCTCAAGGGCGCGGTTTGTGCGGGGATTATCGACCACAGACCGCCACTGCTGTTGCTTTGCTGTGGGCATCTGTATCAGGTAGTCGTTGATCACTTCATGCAAGCACAGGGAGTAGGGCGTTGCAGGCAGTTGATGGATCGCGCGGGCGAGTGCGCCCAGCGCATTACCGGAAATCGACTCGCCGTCGGGATAAAGGCGCTCGCAGACGACCGCTTCTTCGGCGTCAATGACATAAGCAATGCGGGGTGCCAAACCCTGTTTCGCGGCGTGGCGCCAGGCGGAGACCTCTCTAAGAAAGCCACCCGTTACCGTACTTGTCGGTCGGTGCCGAAGCCGCAGACACAATGAGGGGTAGTCTTCTAGCGCGTAAAGGCGGTGGCCACTGCCCTCTGCCCATAACTCTCCTAGCGTGGGTGGCGCCTCCAGCGGTGGATACGTGTCCCATTCACGCCACGCGGACAGGACGCCGGCTAGCTGAGCTGCTGCTGCCATTGTGCGCGCCATGTCCGGTATCCGAGAACCGCCAGTAACACGTATCCGGTGAATAAGGCTGCCGTCAGCAACAGATCTCTTGATAGATAAAGCCAGACAGACACTATGTCGATGACGATCCAGTACAACCAGTTCTCGAGCACCTTTTGCGTGACCAGCCAGGTGGCGAGCAGTGCGGATAACGTGGTGGCGGCGTCAATATAGGGCGCCGCAGCGTCTGTCCAACGGCCCATTAAGTGCCCCAGAAGTAGCGTCAGCGCGAGCAGACTGCCACAAGCCATTAAGTGGTAATGCAAAGGCCGGGTTTCGATAGATTTCTCAGGGTCCACCTCGTTCTCGCTCCAGGCGAACCAACCGTATAGGGCCATCGCGATGTAGAAGCATTGCAAGGCAGCTTCCAGATACAACTGCACTCGCCAGAAAATGAGAATGTAGATGAGCGCGCTGACGATTGCGGCGACCCAGCACCAGCGATTTTGATAGATCGCGAGCAGCACATAGGTTAGCGCCAAGGCGACGGCGACGCTCTCTGTCCAACTCATTTCAGTCGGTCGGCCCGATGTCGGCAAAGTGCTCGGGGATAAGTTTGGCAACCAGTACCTGACGACCAAATTC
Organism: Luminiphilus sp.; assembly: GCA_038112515.1. GTDB lineage: Bacteria > Pseudomonadota > Gammaproteobacteria > Pseudomonadales > Halieaceae > Luminiphilus. The sequence continues at coordinate 16,681 of JAYNNB010000034.1, read as the reverse complement.
GGCGTAGCTCGCCCTGAGCGCTTCCTGAATTGCGGCAAACACCGCGTGATCTTCGCCACTGATCTGAGTGCTCATGGAGTTTGTCACGGCGATTACGGCTTCCTGTTCCAGCAGTTTTTCAATAAAGGAACGCACCGTGGTTTTGAAGTCCTCCCGCAGGGGGTAGAGGCTGAGTTCAGCTGTAAGTTTCATCAAGTTCTCTCCAAAAAATCGTATCGGATCGTCAAGCCTACGACGCGGGGTTCGCCAAACTGCCGATAGGGCTCAATAGTGTACTGCTTGCGAGGGTCGTTGCCGAAAGTGCCAAAGCCTCGGGTAAAGGTTTCGCGATTGGTCAGGTTTCGACCCCACAGCGTCCAGTGCCAAGGCCCTCGCCCGCCGGTTATGCTGGCGTTCAGTTGATGCGCTTCATCGCTTCCCACTTCGTGCCGATCAGAGAAAAAATAACGATCGCTCCCGCTCAATTCCAGTTGCAGTGCCGCCAGAGGATGTATGTCCCAGCGCCCACTCATCGTATATTGCCAAGAGGGTGACTGCGGTTGTTCACGACCCGACAAATTCTCCCCAGTAGCGCTCACGTACTGATCAAAATCGGCGTCCAGCACCCCCAGGCTCAGCTGCCACTGCCAGTGATCATTGGGGTGCCAGCGCGACTCCCACTCCAGCCCGCGGTTGTGCCCGGCTGCTGCGTTATCGGTGTAGTCGATGAATGCGGTGCTACCATCATCGCGGGGAACGACCACGGATCCTCTGACCTGTTGATCATCGCGCTCCATAGCAAATACCGCCAATCGGGACTGGAGATTGATCGCTGGCCAGAATCCTTGCCAACCCCATTCCAGACTGATCAGCGTTTCCTCATCAAAAATACTCAAGCTGCCAATCTTGCTCTGTTCGAGATCGGGTAGTGCTTCAATCGAAGCCAGCAGGCTGGCGTTGGCGCCGCCCGCTCGTGCACCGCGGGATAAGGTCAGATAGGTTTGGTGTCCTGGTTGGAAGGACCATGTCAGGCCGGCACGGCCCGTCCAGTAGTCATGATCAAAGGGCGTATCAACGCCGGCGCTGTCGTGGTACTGGCTTTTGCGTTGCTCGAGGCGCGCGCCGATGAAACCCGTGAGCGCATCGGTGAGCGTGTGACTCGCCTCTGAGAAAAGGGCGCTGGTATCGGTTTCTATTCTGCTCGAAAACGGCTCGGGCAAATAGCTGTAGTTGCGGCGTAATGACTCCCGCTGGCGCCTGAGAAACGCGCCTGCCACCCATGTCGTTCCCTCGCTCGATGTGAGCTGAATACGCCATTCCAGACTTGTCATTGCCCGATCTCGACGGTACTCGTCAAAAGATTGATATTCCCAGCCCGGTGCAATGCCAACGAAACTCCAGTCCTCGTCGTAGCTGTAAGTAGTCTCGGTGTCTGCATGGCTTAATTGCAGCCAACTTGCATACGAACCCAGAGGTCCTTGCCATTGGATTCGCGCCGACTTGAGCGAGAGGTCATCCTCTCCGGGTTCGTCTGACAAGGTCTCCCGCGTATTATCGAGAGAAAATGCGTCATAACCGTTGTCGACGTGTGTGTAGTGAACCCCCGCCTCCAGCAGGTGATCATTTGAGTGCCAGCGAGCCGTGCCGCGGGCTGTTATCTCGTCTCGGGCATTGGTGTCGCCCCGTTGCAGCCAACGATTATCAACAAAACCATCACTCTCGTAGCGTTGCAGGGCAACGCGCGCGCTGGCGGTTTCGGAAATCGGCCCGCCAACCTGAAACGCCAGCCTGTATCCACCATATGACTCTGCACCTGCACTGGCAGTGGCGGTCGGTTGCTCCGGAGAATTACTCCGCATAGCAATTGCGCCTGCGAGTGCATTAGCGCCCATTAATGTTCCCTGAGGACCTCTGAGAACTTCTACTTGCCCTATGTCAAATAGCGTCAATGCGCCGCCCAGGCCACTGAGGTCCACGCCATCGAGTAAAATGCCCACGGAGGGATTGAGCGGTTCAACAAACTGACTTCGCTCGCCGATGCCGCGTATCTGCACAAACCGACTGCGGGAGGCGCCCGAGGAACTGGCAACGTTCGCCAGTAAAGTGACCAGATCCTCCAGGTGGATGCCGCCTCGATGCGCTCGATGTTCCTCAGTCAGCACTGTCACACTGATGGCAGGCATGGTTTCTTCGATCAGCGTGGCTGTTACGGTGACCTCTTCGAGACGCTGCAGCGATTCTGACGAGACGCTTGCGCAATGAGCGCCCATCCAGCACGCGCTAAAGCTGGCCAGTAAGCCATTCCATCGCCATTTCGGGCCGCAGGGCGCCTGTCGCTTGGGATATCTGGCGTTGACAGCATTCATCATGTGGTTGGTTCCCTCGCTGTGGCAGAGAACCGGACGGGATCTGAAAGGAAGTTGCTCCCGGCACCTGGTCCCTCCGCCGGTATCATCCGGATCAGGTTCAACGGGTCCGCCGCTCAGGCATCTCAGGTAGCTACCACCCCGCAGGTGGCGGCACCATAGCACAGCGCCAGGTTCCCGGTTAGGGATAACCCTGAAATTTTTGCGAGGCGGGTTGCCAGTGAGCGAGAAGTGCGACCATTTCAGGGACACTGCCGTAGTCCGCCCCATGTCCTTTTGTTACCCTTCGTCCTCGTTTCATGATCGGCGCTCAACTCGCCACCCGCGGAGGGTGATGGCTGATCAGGCAAGGGATACATTTCGACGGTGAGCCGATTGGATCAGTACGATATCAAGTCGCGGCTGCAAGACGCGGGGACTGAGGTAGAAACGCGTTTGAGCCGGTTGTGGCGCAATTACGCGCGTGATCCCGTGAAGCTCACCCGGCTTCAGAACGTGATGATCGGTCTGTTGGTGCTCTGGTCCCTGTTGAGTTTGAGCGAGCTTATGTGGGCGCCGTGGCGCGTCACTTCGCTTGACCCACTGCCGAGTGAAATGATCAATATTCCACGCGCTACTGCAGACGCCGAGAGGGTTGCAATCGACATCTCGGCGGTTTTGGGCTCCGGGATATTCGGTGGCAACCCTGAAGCGCTGATCGAGGAGGGAGAAGCGGCGGCGCTGGACACTGGGCGCGAGGGAATCGAGCAGAATGCCAAGGAAACCCGGCTTGCTCTGATTCTGACGGGCATCGTCGCGTCGACGGAGGACGGTCTGGGCAGTGCGGTTATCAAGGGTGGAAATCTTGAGCAGGTCTACGCCGTTGGGGATGACCTGCCCGCATCTGGCAAGGTGGTTCTGGCAAAAGTCATGGCCAGACAAGTCGTGATTGATAACAATGGCACCTATGAATTGATCAGGCTCTACGAAGGCCCCGGCTTGGTTTTGCCCGCTCGAGCCCCGTCAAAACTGCCGAAGGAATCGGCTCCACCCGCCAGTGCGGCGCCGGCTGGCGACAACACCGACGCCGATAGCCGCGCGATCGCCGCCGGACGTTACCGGCAGCAACTTTATGACGCGCCTGAGTCTCTGGCCCGTGTTGTGTCGATCACCCCGGTGCGCGAAGCCGGTGGCGTTAAGGGCTATCAGATTGCTCCGGGGCCCGATCGCGATGCATTTGATGCAACCGGTTTTAAGCCGGGTGACATTGTGGTCGCGGTGAATGGTCTGGCGCTGAGCGACGCAAGTAATACACTTAAACTCTATCAGTTAATGAAAGACGCTAATCAAGCGACTTTCGAACTAGAGCGGAATGGCGAATCTGTCACACTGAGCGTCGATATTGCCAGCCCGTAATAAGGTGCCCCCGAATATCATGGACATAGGTTCTTTTTTCTTATCACGCTGTCGCATAGCCTGTGCTGTAGCTGCGTTGTGCTGGGCCACCCTCGCCGGCGCACAGGAATACACGGTCAATCTCAAAGACACGGATATTCAGGAGTTCATTAAATTTGTCGCCGACGTCACCGGTACCACCATGGTGGTGGATCCCAATGTCAAAGGTAAGGTCCGCGTTATTTCCTCCAAGCCTGTGTCCCAGGCGGAGTTATACGATCTCTTTCTGTCGATCTTGGATGTGCAGGGTTACACGGCTGTGCGCAGTGGCCAGGTTATTCGCATCATACCGAGCAAAGATGCGCGATCATCGCCGGTGCCTCTTATGGAGGATCAGGCCGCGACCGGGACCGATGAGTACGTCACGCAGGTTATCCGACTCGATAATATTTCAGCGGCCAAACTGATCCCGGTATTGCGCCCGCTGGTACCACAACAGGCCCACATGGCGGCTTATGCGCCCAGCAACGCAATTATCCTCTCTGATATTCGCTCTAACATTGGACGAATTGTCGACATCATCGAGCGCATGGATCTCTCGGCGGTGCAGACCACCGAAATTATTCGGTTGAGATACGGTGTTGCTGAGGATGTGGTCAGCATGCTCAATACGCTTGAAAAATCGCGCCAGGGGGAGGGAGCAGAGGCCGACAAGGAGGCGATACTCGTTGCCGACAAGCGCACAAATAGTGTGGTGGTAACGGCCGACGAGTTAACGGTTGAGCGCATTCGCAAGCTGGTGTCGTATCTGGACACCCCGCTCGAGCAATCCGGCAACGTCCGAGTGATTTATCTCGAATATGCCGATGCGACGGAAGTGGCAGAGGTATTGACGCGGGTCATGCAAAATATTGCCCGATTGGAGGAAGGTGGGGCGGGCAAACGGTCGGGCAATAACGAATCCACAATAGAGGCGGACGCCGGCACCAACAGCCTCATTATTACAGCTGATACCGATGAGATGGCGGCACTGGAGGCGGTGATTGCCCGTCTGGATATCCGTCGTGCTCAGGTGTTGATTGAAGCCATCATTGTCGAAATGGAAATGACCGAGGGCCAGGAATTAGGCCTGCAATGGTTGTTTTCTAATGATGGTGGCATGTACGGCAGTAATATCAGCACGAGTTCTGCTCAACAGGCACGCAACCGCGCCTTGGCAGACGCAATTGTTCCTGATGACGGCTCCGAAACCATTGGCACGCGCCGCGTGGCGGGAGCGCTATCGCAGATTCCCGGAACGACGTTGGGCTGGGGCATCGTCGACGAGGACCTGACGATGACGATTATCCTTAATGCGCTCGAAACCCAGGGAAACGCCAATATTCTCTCCACCCCAAGCCTTTTGACGTTGGATAACGAGGAGGCCTTCATCACTGTCGGCCAACAAGTCCCTTTCGTCACCGGCTCCTATACGAACACGGGTGTCGGAAATGGGGCACAAAATCCATTCCAGACGATTGAGCGTCAGAGCGTTGGTGTGACGCTGAAGGTGACGCCGCAGGTTAATGAGGGCGATTCTGTGGTGCTGGATATTGTGCAGGAGGTATCGAGTATCTCTGCTCAGATTCTGGCTGCATCTGATGTGATAACCAACGAGCGGAAAATTGAAACCAAGGTGCTGGCGAACGACAGCGACATTGTCGTGCTCGGGGGCTTGGTGAAGGACGACATTCAGGATTCTACTCAGGGTATTCCTATTCTCTCTGATATCCCGCTGTTGGGCAGGCTGTTTCGTAACGATGTGGTTACTGTGACCAAGTCGAATCTGCTGGTGTTTATTCGCCCTACGATTATTCGGGACGACGAGGATCTTATGGGTGCCACAGCGGAGAAATATCGCTTCATACGCGAACAGCAAATAGAGCGCCGCGAGCGGGGTTTGATGTTCCTCGACGATGGTAACTTGCCGGTTCTGCCCACTTGGGAAGAGCAGATACAGCAGTTACCCGAGGTGCCTTCGGATGACCGGCAAGAAGGCTAGTCGTCGCCCGTGACTGAGCCGGAACTTACGCAAGCTGCACCGCCAGAAACCTTGGGTGCCGTAATGCCCTCGGGCGTACCTTTCACCTTCGCCCAGAGTCGAAACGTCTTGCTTGATCGGCAGGGAGTGATCCCTGTCCTCTATTATGTGCCGCCGCTGGACCCCGACGTGCTGCTGGAGGTGCGCCGTTTTGTTGGTGAGGCCTTTTCGTTGCAGGTGTTGGAGGCAGAGCAGTTCAGGCAGCGACTGACGCTGGCTTATCAGCGGACACAGAACGAAGCGGCGCAGATGGCCGAGGATTTATCGTCCGATGTTGATTTAGCGCAACTGGTTGATGAGTTGCCCGACGTTGGCGATCTCATGGATGCTGAGGACGATGCGCCCATCATTCGGCTAATCAATGCCATTCTCTCTCAGGCAGTGAAGGAGCAGGCTTCTGATATCCATATTGAGACATTCGAGGAGCGCCTGAGTGTGCGCTATCGCGTTGATGGCGTTTTGACCGAAGTCCTGTCGCCAAAGCGCATGCTCGCGCCGCTACTTGTCTCGCGGCTTAAGGTCATGGCGAAACTGGATATTGCCGAAAAGCGTGTGCCGCAAGATGGCCGTATCTCGGTGCGGATTGCGGGTCATGGTATCGATATCAGGATGTCCACCATACCCTCGGCCTACGGTGAGCGGGTGGTATTGAGACTTCTCGACAAGCAGGCGGGACAACTCAACCTGAATGAGTTGCGCATGAATGAGCAAGTGAGCTTGGCTTACCGAAGCGCGCTGGCGAGCCCGCATGGCATTATTTTGGTGACTGGGCCGACGGGTTCGGGTAAGACCACTACGCTGTACGCAGGTCTTTCCAGTATCAATGAGACCTCGCGCAATATCCTTACTATAGAAGATCCGGTCGAATATATGTTGCCGGGCGTTGGGCAGACACAAGTCAACCCCAAGGTGGATATGACATTTGCGCGCGGCTTGCGCGCTATTTTGCGCCAGGACCCAGATATTGTGATGGTCGGCGAAATTCGTGATTTGGAGACAGCGGAAATCGCGGTTCAGGCCTCGCTGACGGGGCACCTCGTGCTGTCTACACTCCATACCAACACAGCCATTGGCGCCGTCACTCGGCTTCAAGATATGGGTGTGGAGCCCTTTTTATTGTCTTCCAGTCTGTTGGCCGTGATGGCTCAGCGTCTGGTAAGACTGCTTTGCCTTGAGTGCCGTGAGTCCTATCGGCCAACTGACGTCGAGTGTGAGCGACTGGGTATTACCGACCCTAATGTGCATCTCTATCGCGCTGCGGGATGCGAGCACTGCAACTTTACAGGCTATCGCGGCAGAACTGGTATTTATGAACTGATAGAAATAGGTGAGGATCTTCGCGAGGCCATTCATACGGGCGAGGGAGAGCAGGCCCTATTGCGCATAGCCCGACAACATAGCCCCGGTATCGATGCTGACGGACGGCGCAGAATAATCGAAGGGCAAACCAGCCTTGAGGAAGTTCTCAGAGTGACGGCGGTGACCTGAGGTATGGCGGCGTTTCGCTACAAGGCGCTTAACGGCGAAGGCAAGCTGGTAAAGGGGGTCTTGGAAGGTGACTCCGATCGCCAAATTAGGGGCGTTTTGCGCCAGCGTCAGTTGCGACCGGTCGAAGTGGAAGCGGCGAATGACGCGCTGCGATCTGATCGCAAGCTACCGTTGCGGCTTTTTCGTCGACGTTTGGCGGCGGGAGATCTCGCACTTATCACCCGCCAATTGGCGACGCTGGTGGCGTCGGCTTTGCCCCTCGATGAATGCCTGTCGGCGGTAGCGGAGCAGAGTCGCAAGCCTGGGATCACCTCCATGATGCTCGAGATTCGCTCAAAGGTCGCTGAAGGGCACACGCTTGCGCACGCACTCAATCAATTTCCCTCGGCCTTCGGAGAGATGTATCGGGCGATGGTCAGTGCGGGTGAGGAGGCCGGCCAGTTAGGGCCGGTGCTTGAGCAACTCGCGCACTACACCGAAACACGACAACACACGGCGCAGAAGCTGCAGATGGCACTGATCTATCCTTTTGTTCTGATTGGGGTTGCAGTTGCTGTTGTGGCGGCATTAATGATTTTTGTTGTGCCCGAGTTGGTGAGCATTTTTGCGCATACGAAAAAGTCATTGCCGCCGCTAACCGTCGGTCTGATTTGGGTCAGCGACTTTATGCGTCTTTATATCGTGCATTGCCTGGTGGCGATCTCGGCGGCGGTTTGGGGCGTACGGCGACTGCTCCGCGCTCCCAGTAGGCGCAGGCGTTGGCATCGTGCTTTGCTGAGACTGCCCATGCTGAGTGGTGTTTTGGTCGCTTTGGATAGCGCCCGCTTTGCATCGACATTGAGTATTCTTATGGCGTCCGGGGTTCCCTTGATTCACGCGCTTCGTATTGCTGGATCGGTGATGAACAACTTGGTGTTGCGAGATGCCAGCCAGTCAGTGGCGAGACGGGTTCAAGAGGGCTCGAGTCTGAGTCGTGCACTGTCACAGGAAAAGTTTTTTCCACCGATGATGGTGCATATGGTCGCGTCGGGTGAGACCAGCGGTGATTTGGAAAAAATGCTGGAGCGATCTGCTGCCAATCAGGAACGTGAACTCGAGATGACACTTGGAACAGTGATGGGTTTGTTTGAACCCGCTATGGTGGTGTTCATGGGGGGGCTGGTGTTGACTATTGTACTCGCTATCCTGTTGCCGATATTTGATCTAAATACCATGGTGAGGTGATTCATTATGACGCGTGGGAAAGGTTTCTCTCTGATTGAGATCTTGGTTGTACTGGTCATCATGGGGCTGTTGATCAGTGTGGTGGCGCCCACTGTCCTCAATAGTGCGGACGACGCGAGAATCCAAAAAGTTAGAGCGGATTTTAAATCCATCGAGACCGCTCTCAAAATCTACCGACTCGACAACTATGTTTACCCCACGACCGAGCAGGGCCTCGAAGCCTTGGTGGCACCCAGTACACTGGACCCGGAGCCCAGAAATTTTAAGCAGGGAGGCTATCTGGCCGAAACTCCCATGGACCCATGGGGTAGACCCTATCTTTACCTGTCTCCGGGCGAGAACAGAGAGGTTGATATCTATTCGCTGGGTGCGGACGGATTGCCCGGTGGCGAAGGGCAGAATGCTGATATCGGTAACTGGAACGACGCCGAAACCTAATCAGCAGTCTGCTTGAGGGTTGCGGGATGAGAGCTATCGCGCGCGGATTCAGTTTTATTGAGCTGTTGGTGGCGGTGTTTGTCATCGTGCTGCTCACCGGGGTCGTGACCCTTGGCGTGGGCCGCGGCGGTTCGGATCTTCGTCTGGAGGAAGAGGTCCGCTATGTTGCGAATTTGCTCTCGCTGGCCAGCACAGAGGCGGGTCTTTCAGCCAGTGATCACGGATTATTTGTCGGTCTTTCTCTGGATGAAGGGGTGGGCCGTTATCAGGGCATTTGGCTCCAGCGTTTTGATCAGGGTTGGGCCGCACCGCGGGTGAGTGCCGAGATTTTTGGTCCACTTTGGTTCGATGAGGCTGTGGAACTTCGATTAACTCTTGATGGGCAACCCGATATTGAAATTGAGGAATACGAGCCTGAACTCAATCCACCGCCGCAAATCGTGGCTTGGGCGGGAGGTGAGATGACGCCGGGGGCGCTCGATTGGGTAGATCAAACCACGGGAGAACTCCTTTATCGTCTTGAGTGGGATTTGCTGGGACGAATGTCCCTACAGCCCCGCGGCGAAGTCGCGGTGAGGGAGTAGCCGTGCGTCACAATGATTTCGAGCGCGGCTTTACGCTGATCGAAGTGATGGTGGCGCTCGCAGTGGTGGCAGTAGCGCTACCTGCACTGTTGATGACGATATCGCAGCAGCTGGATAGCGTTCGCTATCTCGAGGATCAGAGTCATGCGCAGTGGGTGGCCGCTAATCGACTCGCTGAATTGCGTCTGGTATCCCAGTCACGGGGAACGCTACAAACGGGATTAATAGCGGGGAGTGAGGAGCTTGCGGGTCGCGAGTGGTATTGGTGGAGCGAAGGTAAGGAGACCGCCGTTCCAGGGTTTTACCGCTACGAAATTTTGGTCTCGGGTCAAGAAGACGGGCGTATGACTCCTGACGTTACCCTTGACGGTTATTTGCTGCATGGGGCGAACGAAGTTGGCCGGTGACAAACGTGAACGCGGGTTCACGTTGGTCGAGGTGTTGGTCGCCATGGCGATTACTGCGTTGGTCGCCGTTATTTCTTACAGCGCTCTCTCGGCCGCACTCTCAGCTACAGAGACGCTCAGAGTAAGCACCGAGAGAGCCCGAGAGATAGGTCAGGTGATGGCCATGCTCTCGCGTGATATCCGCCAGACGGTGAACCGCCCCGTGATTGACGAGTTTGGGCAGCAGGTGCCCGCGGTCACCGGGGGAGAATTAGCCCGCGATATGCTGTCTTTGACCCGGGCAGGTTGGCATAACTCAACGGGCGCGCCCCGAAGTACGCTGCAGCGCGTGGACTGGTGGATCGACGAGGACACGCTGTGGCGCGGCTATTTTCCGGTGCTTGATCGAACGGTAGGAACCGAGCGGGTGGAGACCGCCACCCTTCAAGGTGTCGAGCGATTTGAGGTTCGATTTTTGCCCACCCTGGGAATGCTGGAAGTCAATCGCGACGACGTTATTGATCGCAGAAACTGGGAGGATAATTGGGTGGCGGATCTGTCCCAACCCAACCAAACGCTATCGACACCTGCCGCGATTGAAGTGACCGTCGAAATCTCCGGGCTGGGCGAGATACGGCGCGTTTATGTACTGCCGTCAACCTAATCCGCCTGTCTCGCAAAACGGCGCAGCGCTCATTATCGCGATGCTGGTTTTTGCGCTGGTGGCAGCTTTACTGGTGGGACTCCAGCGGGATTTTTCGGTGACGCTGCAGCGGGGCACCCAGCAACTATTTGCGGAACAGGCCTGGGCTTACCTGATGGGCGCCGAGGGGCTGGCTCAATTGGCGCTGCTGACCGATGCCCAGCAAGATGCCAAGTTGGAGTCACCCACGGACCACCTCGGTGAGCTCTGGGCGCAGCCGCCGACGCCCTATGCGTTGGATGCGGGCGGTGTGATGCGGGGCCAGATCGAGGATTTGCAGGGGCGATTCAACATCCACCTGCTGGTCGAATCAGGCCCTGGAGAAGGTGAAGAGAGCGGCACGGGCGACGATAGCGAAGCCGAAGAAGAGGTCAGCGCTGATCAAGATGATGCCCCGGAGTCTGTAAGTGCTACGCAGACGAACGGTGAGCGATGGACACCTGGTCAGAAAGTCTTTATCCGTCTTTTACAGTCTCTGGAAGAGGAGGCGCTCTCGCTTGAGGAGGCGATGGCGCTGACTGAAGCCATTAGTGACTTCATTGATCCCGACTCGGACAAACGAAGGAATGGCGCAGAGGCCGGAGATTACCGGTATACCGACTTCCCCTACTTGCCCGCTAATCGATCACTGGCCAGTGTGAGCGAGTTGAGAGCCGTACGGGGTATGAAAAGCCAGGTATATGAGGCCTTGAGGCCATGGATTACCGTGTGGCCTGAGACAGCGGCAAAGATCAATGTGCTCACCGCGCCTCTCCCTATTTTGAGAAGTTTCAACGCGGATGATCAACTGGAACCACTTCCTATGCTCGAAGTCGAGCGATTGATCGCAATGCGCTTGGAGGGGGAAATAAACAGTGTTGAAACGCTGCTCTCGGATCCGGTGTTTGACGGTCGGCCGTTGACGGAACTGGAGATGATCCTCGATGTGCGTAGTGACTGGTTTCTGCTCGATGCCAGCGTGGAGCTGGTAGCAAGGGAGCGGCACCTTTTTACGGTTTTGCACCGCAGAGGGGGCGACGGTGTCTCCGCTGTTTTTCGTTCGGAGGGCGAGCTATGATGCCCCGCTCACAGGCTAGTCGAGGCGTTCAGCGCGTGCGAACTGTTTGCTCATGACCCAGAGCAACCTCAACATTATTCGGTGGAATGAAGAGTTTGCGTTCTTTCTGCGACCGGGATCTCAGCCCGAGAAGCTAGACGGTGAACCCGTTAACCTGCCTGAGAACACCTGTCTTGCATTGCCCGCAGATAGCGTCAGGACCCTGCCACTCTCTGTTTCACCCGACGAGGTAAAACATTTGCGTCGGGCGCTTCCCTTTATGCTGGAGGAGACTCTGCTGGAGGATGTCGCCGAACTGCACTTTGCGAACGCGCCTCTCGATAACGACCGTCACGCCGTCGCCGTAGTGAAACGACAAATGATGAATCAGTGGGTCGCCTCGTTGCCAGAGTCATTGAAGGAGTTGCCCTGGGTTTCTGAGGCACTGTGCCTACCTTGGTCTCCCGGATATTGCACACTGGTTTTTGAAGAAGCGCATGTGCTGGTTCGGTGGGGAGAGGCCAGCGGGACGCGGATAGAACAAAGCTTGCTGGCGGCCCTGTTGGAGAGCTTGCCAATGGTGAACGTGTCGATCGTGGCGTATTGCAGTGATGAGGCTATTGCAAGGGAGAGCTTACCTGACACGCTTCAACAGGGGTTGCAGATCCGCCAGGGGGGGTTGTCGGAGGCGCTCTTGTTGGCCAATGCTGTAGCGCCGACGCCCGATCTGCGTCAGGGAGATTACGCACCCCGGTTGCCCTATGCGCGATGGTTGGGCATATGGCAGCGCGTGTTGATAGCGCTGGGCGTGGCTATAGTTTTGAAGACCGGCGTATCTGTGATCGATTATGTCAGCCTCAAAAAGGCAGATATCCGGCTTCGCGAGGGGATACAGCAAAGTTATCGGCGCGTTAACCCCAAGGGGGCCGTCGTCGATGTGGAGAAGCAGCTTGACCGTCAGCTCGCTCAATTGGGCGCGACAGGGACGCAATCTGCGTTTACGCCAGTCCTTGTGGAACTGCTTTCTGCCATGACTCAGGTCAGGGATATAGAACTGACATCGGTGAATTACACCGGCGGTAAAGACGTCCGCGTTAATTTTTCTGCACCCGACTTTCAGGCTGTGGAACAGGTGAGGGTGGCGCTCGAGGCGCGCAACTTCACTGCTGAGCTGGAGAACTCCAACGCCCGTAAAGAGGGCGTGGTAGCTCGCCTCCGGGTGGAGAGTCGCCGATGAGTCGCTGGTTCGACGCTCTCTCGCGGCGCGATCAAGTAGCCTTGCTGGCGCTCGGTGGTGCGCTGTTGGTGTGGGTGTTTTTCCAGTTGGTTGTTATCGAGTTGGACGGTCGGCGAGAACGCCTTGCTCGTGCCAATCAACAGTTGGCCGAACGGTTGGTGCGCGTGGATTTCAAGGTTGAGCAACTCTCTGGCCTGCGCGCGGGTGGCGGCGGGCGCCAGGTCAACTTGACGCAAACGCTGAGTCAGGCGAGTGACGCCCATGGCCTCGCGGTGAAACGTCTGCAGCCTAATAGTCGTGGGGAGGTTCAGATACGATTTGAAGGAGTGGCTTTCGACGGCTTGCTGCAATTTCTCGAGGAGATAGAAGGGCGCTCCGGTCTGCGAGTTTTGGACGCCTCTGTCAGTAGCGCAGGGCGTGATGGCGGCGTCAATGCAACCCTTCGGGTCACCGGGAACTGATCGATGCGAGCTATTGGGCGACCTTGGAGCATGATCGCAGTAGGTGTTTTCTTACTTCTCGTGATTTCTCGGATACCGGCAAGTGCAGTAAGTTGGTTCCTGCCTTCTGCCGTGGGCGTGACCGGTCTTTCGGGGACCCTCTGGTCGGGTCAAGCCCTGCGGAGTTGGTGGGGATCCGCCGACCAGCACATTGTCTTGGGTCGCGTGGAGTGGCAAATTGAACCGTGGAGAATGTTCTGGAGTACTCCTCTGTCATTCAACAGTGAATGGGGGGGGCAGCGGCTTGAAGCTCGATTGGCTTTCCTGCCGGGAGGCCATATTCGCCTCAATGATGCCTACTTGAATTTCGATACGGAGATGCTGAGAGCACTGTTGCCCCTCTATATCGACGGCCGTTTCTCCGGTCGTTTTTCGGTCGTCGAATTGGAAGGAAAGCAAGTCCGACGTGCGTCTGGTAAAGCCTTACTCGACGGTGCCGTCTGGACCGCCCAGTCAGGTGACATTCCGCTCGGTACCTATCACCTCGATGTCGATAGCGGGTCAGCAGATGGAGTCGTAGTGGGTGTTATGAAGACGCTGGGTGGATCCTTGCAGCTGGCGGGCGAGGTGACGTTACGGCCCAATGCCTACCAGATCTCGCTGCAAGCCGCTGGACCCGTTGCGGTAGATGACAGTTTTCGTGGCGCCGTCGCGATGTTGGCAACGCCCACATCAACGGGTTTCACTATAAATTTGGAAGGAACGTACTGAGATCTCTAGCAGTGACAGCGCCCTGTGACATCACCTTCTATGCCGCCGGGTAGCGCGTGGTGCGAGTCAACGTAGGGTCAGGGATAATCAGGTGACGGAAAGACGCTGAAAGGAGGCCCAACCATGGGGTCAGCAGGAAACGCGGTATGGTCCAGTCGCTTCGCTTTTATCATGGCGTCGGTGGGATTCGCGGTCGGGCTAGGGAATATCTGGCGCTTTCCCTATGTGACGGGTGAAAACGGCGGCAGCGCCTTCGTTGCGATCTATTTGCTCTGTACTTTGTCGATTGGTATCCCATGCCTCATGGCGGAGCTCATGGTGGGACGCCGCGGGGGAGGAAGTCCGCCACGTTCCATGACCGTGGTTGCGAGGCAGTCTGATCGCAGTGAAAGGTGGATGGTTGTTGGCGGTATGGGGGTTTTGACCGCTTACACAATCGCCATTACCTATGCCGTCGTCGTAGGGTGGGTGCTTTGGTATTTGGGGCGCGCTCTGCTGACGGGTTTCGCAGGTTTCGATACCAGCGTCGCCGATAGCACTTTTGCGGGATTGCTGGGCGACAGCCAGTCAATGGTGATTTGGACGCTCATCGGCAATCTGATTGTCGGCGGCATTATTTATGCCGGGATTCAATCGGGAATCGAACGAGCGGTGACGATCATGATGCCATTGATGTTTGCGCTGCTGATTGGACTCAGTATTTATAACTATTTTGCGGGGGGCTTTGTCGAAACCCTGCAGTGGTTGTTTACGCCTGATTTCAGCAAGGTAACAGGCGCGACCTTTCTCGCCGCGGTGGGACAGGCTTTCTTCTCGATTGGTGTGGGTATGGGCGGCATGATGACTTATGGCGCCTATTTACCCCGCGATTTTTCTATCGCAAAGGGTGCGGCGACCATTGTCATGGCAGATACCTTGGTCGCCGTACTGGCCGGATTCGTTGTCTTCCCGGCGGTATTCCATTTTGGTCTTGATATGGCGAGTGGCCCGGGTCTGATTTTCCAGACCCTGCCGGTGGCGTTTGCGCAAATGCCCGGAGGCGGTGTTTTTTCCGTTCTTTTTTTCGTCATGCTGGCTGTTGCAGGAGTCACTTCCATGGTCGGGCTTCTGGAGAGTGTGACCAGCTGGACTCAGGAAAAACTGAGTGTATCCAGACAGCGCAGCACGCTGTTGGTGGTCGGATCGGTGACCAGCTTGAGCGTCATTTCAGTGCTCAGCTATAACGTCTGGGAGGATTACCGACTGTTGGGCATGAACTTCAATGAATTAACCGAAGCGCTCTATGACAAGGTATTGCTGCCTCTTGCCGGTCTATTGGTCGCTTTGTTCACCGGCTGGTTCATGCATCGAGAGCACAGCGAGGATGAGCTCCGTGATGATCTCAAGTGGTTTGGTCTGTGGCGTGGCTTGACTCGTTGGATTGTGGTGCCCGCTGTCGCACTTATTCTCATTACGGGATTGCTCTGACGCTCATGCTGCTGGCGATTACAGACTGGCTGTGGTCCTACGTATTGATTGCAGCGCTCTTGGCCGTGGGCTTGCGGTTGACGCTCGGATCGAGATTCGTCCAACTGCGCTTGTTTCGCCGTACCTTGGCTGTTTTGACCGATATCGAATGGCGCGGATCCGACCGGGGTATCTCGAGTTTTCAGGCGTTGGTAGTGAGCATTGCCGGAAGAGTGGGCGGCGGCAATATCGCGGGCGTCGCGGTCGCCATTACGCTGGGAGGTCCTGGCGCTTTGTTTTGGATGTGGCTGATCGCGCTGCTCGGTATGGCGACCAGCTTATTTGAATGCGCCCTGGCGCAGCTCTATAAAAGACGCGACGGTTCGGATACTTTCCGCGGTGGCCCGGCCTACGTTATGCGCTACGGCCTCGGCTGGCGCGTGTTGCCAGTGATCTATAGTGTTTTGTTGCTCGCTACCATTGGTTTTGGGTTCAATGCGGTTCAGAGCTACGTTGTAACGACATCCATCGAGTCTGCATTTGGCGTACCTCCTTTGGTGAGTGGTCTCGCTATGACGGCGGTGATGGCGACTATCCTTTTTGGCGGCATCCGACGTCTGGCGCTGTTCGCCGAGATCGTCGTCCCGTTGATGGTCGTGGGGTACCTGCTGACGGCGTTGGCAGTTTTGGCGTTGAACGCGTCGGCCATACCAGAGGCGCTGGCGCTGATCTTTACTTCTGCTTTTGGGTTGGAGCAGGCCGTTGGCGGGGGTGTTGCCGCCGCTATCTCCCAGGGTGCGCGTCGTGGTCTTTTTTCAAATGAGGCTGGACTGGGAACCGTTCCCAATGTGGCCGCCGCCGCTGATGTGCCTCATCCTCTAACACAAGGGCTGGTGCAATCTTTGAGTGTTTTCATTGACACTATCTTACTGTGCACCGCCACCGCGCTGATCATTTTACTGTCCTCGGTATATCAGCCCGAGGCTCAGGGCGTTCAGGGCGTCATCCTGACGCAAATGGCTGTTGCAGAGCATCTCGGACCCATGGGTGAGCCGATAGTCAGTATCGCTCTGGTTCTGTTTGCCACTACAACGATCGCCTACAACAGTTTTTTGGGAGAGAACAGCAT
>JAYNNB010000033.1:0-18822 GCA_038112515.1 Luminiphilus sp. | reverse complement strand
CGTCAACCGCGTGTTTCTTGGGCACCGCGCCTACGGCTTTGAGGCCGCGGCAGAGACCTATTACGGAAAATCCCTCGCGGACCTCGATCTAGCGCAGCATGCCATGCTGGCGGGGGTACCCAAAGCACCTTCCCGCAACAACCCCCTGAGTAACCCTGAGAAAGGCAAGATCCGACGTGACTGGATTCTCGGGCGGATGGAAAACCTCGGCATGATCTCTGCAACCGAGCGGTATGCCGCTCAGGATTCTCCGGTCACAGCCGCCTTTTATGGCCAGGTCGTCGAGGTTGACGCTGACTACGTCGCCGAAATGGTCAGGCGCGAAATGATCGAGCGATTTGGTAACGCTGCTTACAACGATGGCTACGTCGTATACACCACGGTTGATTCCAAGCAACAGCAAGCCGCGCGAGACGCACTGCTGGCAGGCCTGAGGACCTACGACTGGCGCCACGGATGGCGTGGACCGGAACGCCGGCTCGCACCCCGCGAGGGCGAGACGGAAGACGAAACGGGCAGCCGCTGGCGGGACGCGCTCGCGCAGATGCCGACAATTGGCGAACTGCAACCGGGCATCGTCACGCAGGTCGCTGAAGAAACTGTCTCCGTTCTGAATAAGTCTGGCGAAGTGATCTCGCTCTACTGGAAGGGGGATTTGGACAAGGTGCGCCGCTATCGCAGCGTTAACCTGACGGCCGCACCGGAAAAAACCGCAGCGGATCTGCTTGCGCCGGGCGATTTAATCAGAGTGCTCGAAACGCCTGACGGGTGGCGATTGAGTCAGGTTCCGCAGGCACAAGCTGCCTTGGTTTCACTTGATCCTAAACACGGTGCTATCCGCGCACTGGTTGGCGGCATGGGCTTTGAGCTATCGAAATTCAATCGCGCTACCCAGGCACGCCGGCAGCCCGGTTCAAACTTCAAACCTTTCCTGTACGCCAGCGCCCTGTCGGCAGGCATTACCCCATCGACCGTCATCAACGACGCGCCCGTGGTGCTCGACAACATCGCTGCTGCGGAAATCTGGCGACCAGAAAACGACAGTGGGAAGTTTTATGGTCCCACCCGACTGCGGGAGGCTTTGGCATTTTCTCGTAACCTGGTCTCGATCCGAGTGCTGCAGCGAGTGGGTATCGGACCCTTTATTCAGTATGTGGAGCAACTGGGATTTAACACTGAGGATATGCAGGCGAATTTAACGCTGGCACTGGGAACCCATGCTTTTACTCCGCTTGAAGTGGCCGCCGGGTACGCCATCCTCGCCAACGAGGGTTTCAAAATAGAGCCTTGGTTGATCGACCGCATAGAGAATGCCCAGGGGGACATTGTGTACGCTGCGGATCCGCTGGTCGCCTGTCCCGAGTGCATCGCGGGTGGCAGCGGTGCCGGCGAAGAGTTGCGTATGGAGGATATTCTAGGCACCGCAGTACCCGAGGTGCGCGCTGCCGAGCGAGTGATGGACCCTCGCGTCGCGTACATCGTGTCGTCTTTTTTACGCGATGCTATACAACGCGGTACCGGACGCAGAGCCAAAGTGCTCGAACGTGATGATATTGGTGGCAAAACGGGCACCACCAACGGGCCCCGAGATGCCTGGTTCTCCGGATTCAATCGGGATCTGATTACAACCGCCTGGGTCGGCTTCGATGATTACAGTCCGCTCGGTAGAAGAGAGTTTGGTGGCACCGCGGCGCTGCCAATCTGGATCGACTACATGCGCGAAGCGCTTCCTGCACCGCAACCGAACCCGCCCATGCCACCCGGCATTGTCAGATTGCGAGTTGATGCGAGCTCCGGCTTGCGCGTGCGCGGCCAGCCAGAGGGCAGCATTATGGAGTACTTTCTTGAGGAGTCACTGCCCGGCTGGGCGAGCGATTCGGGTCAGGCAATTGGCACTGATGATCTGGAGCAGATCTTCTAACAAAAACGCCGGCAACTGCCGGCGCTTTTAAAAAAGAGCGTTAATTACTGCTTGAGGCTTCGGCCACCAAAACGCTTGTTAAAACGATCTACTCTTCCCCCGGTGTCCACAATCTTTTGCTTGCCGGTGTAAAACGGATGGCACTGGCTACATACGTCCAGGGAAATGTCCGCACCTAGGGTGGAGCGGGTTTTAATCTCGTTACCACAGCTGCACTTGGCGGTGATTTCGCCGTACTGTGGGTGAATGTCTGCTTTCATGCCAACCTCCGTCGGCGCCCGAGGGCAAAAAAACGATCGCGGATCATACCAGAGCCAACACCGATAGCAACATGGAATACAGGCACTACCGCGCTCTAGTACACTGCCCCGGACCGTCTATCCGCTGTCGCCATGTCGAATGTAACTGTCACTGACCCTAGTACCGCTCCTGTCATATGGCGCTGCGCACTGCCCACGCCACTGCGACGGCTGTTTGACTATTGGCCCCCCGAGTCATATCTCGGCGACTTGAAGCCCGGGATACGGATCCGAGTCCCTTTCGGCCGTCGCACCGTTGTCGCGATTTTGATGGAACAAGCGACCAGCAGCAGCATCGACACCGACCGGTTGCGGGGTGCGACTGAGGTAATTGATGCGCGGCCGTTAATCCCTCAGCCGCTGTTTGAGTTGCTCAAATGGACCGCCGCCTACTACCAACACCCGATCGGCGAGGTGTTGCCGCTTGGGCTGTCTCCCGGGGAGCGCCGCGGTAAATCCGAACATCAGGTAGATCAATCGGGTCTCGCCCTGAGCGAGCGGGGTCGAGGGTTGCCCGAGGGCGCTCCACACCAGGCGCCGCGACAAGCCGCGCTGCTGAAGAGACTGGCCGCAGGACCAACCAGCCTCAAACAACTGAGCTCTGAGGGATTCAGTCGCGCATTAGCCAATGCCCTCCTAGACAAGGGATTGGCCGACAAGTGCACAGTGGCCGAAAATGCGTGCTGGCAAATGCGCGATCCACCATTGAGGCCAAGCCGCGAACAAGCCACTGCCATCGACGCTGTGAACGCTGAAATGGGGCGCTTCTCGGTTCATCTTCTCTATGGCGTCACGGGAAGCGGTAAGACCGAGGTTTATCTGCAGTGTATTGCGGCTTGCCTGGCGAAAGGCATGCAGGTGCTGGTGCTATTACCCGAGATTGCGCTGACCCCTCAAACACTGGCGCGCTTTGAAGCGCGGTTTGATGCGCCCTTGGTGGCCCTTCACTCAGGCATTGGTGATGCCGCGCGGGATCGTTCCTGGGCAGCAGCGCGGAGAGGTCAGGCAGCCATCATCTTGGGCACACGCTCAGCAGTATTCGTGCCTCTGGAAAAACCCGGCCTGATAATCGTTGACGAGGAGCACGACGCAGCCTATGTGCAGCAGGATGGCCTGCGTTATTCGGCTCGCGATGTGGCCATCAAACGCGGACAACTGGAGAACTGCCCGGTACTGCTCGGTAGCGCGACACCGAGTCTTGAAAGCTGGCTGAACGCAGACCGACAACGCTACCAAAAACACGTACTCACTGAACGGGCGGGTTCCGCGGCGCTGCCAGAGCAACGCCTGATCGACATGCGCGGTCTCGAACTGACGGCGGGGCTGTCTCAAGAACTCCTCAGTGCCATAGAGCGCACGTTACATGAAGGCAATCAGGTGCTGCTTTTTCTGAATCGCCGCGGGTTTGCCAATGCGCTGTTGTGTCATGACTGTGGCTGGACGAGTGGATGTCGACACTGCGACGCCCGCATGACCCTGCACAAGTTGCCGCCTGGGCTGCACTGCCATCACTGTGGCGACCGAGTAGCGCTTCCCGGGCACTGCCCTGAATGCAATAGCGGGCGCCTGCTCGGCACAGGGTTGGGAACTCAGCAGGCGGAGGCCTATCTCAGGGAGCGCTTTGCCGAGTATCCAGTGATCCGCGTCGACAGTGACACGATGGGCAAGAGAGAGGCGATGCCCCAACTGATCGCACGGCTCAGTTCAGGGGACCCCGTATTACTGGTAGGCACCCAGATGTTGAGCAAAGGCCATCACTTTCCTCATGTGACCCTGGTCGCCATAGTCGACGCCGATGCGCTCCTTTTCAGCCCGGATTTTCGCGGCGAGGAGCGCCTACTGCAGTTATTGACCCAAGTGAGTGGCCGCGCGGGCCGGGCTGATAAATCGGGGTCGGTGCTCATCCAGACCCGACAGCCAGAGCACCCGCTGATGAGCAATCTCAACGCGCCTTACCACGCACAATTGGCAACACTGCTGTCTCCTCGCGCGCACTCGGGGTTGCCACCTTATGGCGCACTGGGCGTCATCCGCTGTGACAGCAAGCATCGACAGACAGGCCTCGAATTCCTGCAAAAGATCAGAGCGCAGGTCGCACCCTCAGGTACCTGTCGTATTATTGGCCCATTGCCCGCCGCGATGGCACGACGGAAGGACCGCTACCGTAGCCAATTAGTAGTCGCAGGGCCTTCTCGCGCCGCTTTGGCTTCGCTCATGGCCTCATTGGTAGAGCAGGCAGAAGCTGCGCGTCAGGGAGGCAACCTGAGCTGGTCGGTCGATATCGATCCATACGAGAGCTTGTGACTTCCTTGGCTGGAGCCTTGGGAGCGCGTCAGTGATAATAGTGGGCCCAACTCCGAGCCATGAGAGCGCGGAGAACCTCTGACAGGATGACCATGAAACCTGAACTGGCTGCGCTGATTGCCTCGGCGCTGGAACAATTAGTATCGCAGGGCACGCTGGACGACATGCCAGACACCCCACCCCAGATCGATCACCCCAAGGACCCCTCCCACGGTGACCTGTCCTGCAATATCGCCATGGTGATGGCAAAGCGGGCAGGACTGCCGCCGCGAGAGCTGGCACAACGGGTTATTGCCGCGCTGCCCGCCAATAATCTGATCGCGCGGAGCGATATTGCGGGACCCGGCTTTATCAATTTTTTCGTCAATCCGGAGCGCCATACCGAGATTATTGCCACTGTCCTCTCGGAAAAATCGACTTTTGGTCACTCCGACATCGGACAAGGTCGACCCGTACAGGTGGAGTTCGTCTCCGCTAATCCCACGGGCCCGCTTCATGTTGGGCATGGCAGGGGCGCTGCCATCGGCGACTCGCTAGGGCGGTTGCTGCAAGCTACCGGATGGGCAGTGCAACGCGAATTTTATTACAACGACGCGGGCCAACAGATCCAGAATCTGGCGTTGTCGGTTCAGGCGCGGGCCATGGGCAGGGGGCCGGAGGACGCAGAGTGGCCTGAAGATGGCTACCAGGGTACGTATATCCAGGATGTCGCCAATGCATTCTTAGCCGGTGAAACCGTACAGGCGGCGGACCGCGAGATTACGGCAACGGGTGACCTCATGGATTTGGATGCCATCAGAGATTTCGCGGTGGCTTGTCTGCGGCGTGAGCAGGACCAAGATCTTCGTGCTTTCGCCGTCGCTTTTGATGCGTATTTTTTGGAGTCTTCACTCTACGACAGCGATGCAGTTAATGAGACTGTGACAACGCTCGTGAAATCTGGCCACACCTTTGAAGAAGACAATGCGCTGTGGCTGCGAACCTCTTCCTTTGGCGATGACAAAGACCGGGTGATGCGCAAAAGCGAAGGTGGCTACACTTATTTCGTCCCCGACGTCGCCTATCACCTGAACAAGTGGCAGCGCGGTTTTACACGGGTCATCAATGAGCAAGGGGCCGATCATCACAGCACCATCACCCGGGTACGCGCCGGCTTACAGGCACTGGACGCGGGTATTCCCGAGGGTTGGCCCGAGTATGTCTTGCATCAAATGGTCACCGTGATGCGCGACGGGGCCGAGGTAAAGTTATCCAAGCGCGCGGGCAGCTATGTCACCCTGCGTGACTTGATTGACTGGGTCGGTTGCGATGCGACTCGATATTTTCTGGTGGCGAGAGCGCCGACTTCACAGCTCACCTTCGATGTGGACCTGGCGCTGGCGAAAAGTAACGAAAATCCGGTTTACTACATTCAATACGCCCACGCCCGCGCCGCAAGCCTGCGAGCAAAGGCCTACGCGGCGCTGGGCGATGACGCAGAACTCACAGGGCTCGATCACCTCAATTGCCTTACCGAATCAGAGGCGCTGACATTGGCAACAACACTAGGTCGGTTTCCCGAGGTGGTAGCCACCGCGGCGGAGCGCCTTGAGCCCCACGATGTTGCAAATTACCTGCGTCAGGCCGCATCAGACTTCCATACTTTCTATAACGCTCATCCTATTCTGGATGCCGCGCCGCCGGTGATGAAAGCCCGACTCGCTCTGGTGGCCGCAACCCAGCAGGTGATTGCTAATGGACTGGACCTTCTAGGAGTTTCGGCGCCGGAGCGTATGTAGGATGGCCAGGAAACCGACCAAGCCCACGCGGCAACCGGCCAAACCGAGAGGCGCGGCTACCAGATCATCAAAAGTCCAAACCCCGCCGACGCTTTCAGCGGCACATCTGCAAGGGTTTCTGGCGGGCTGTGTTGCCGGCGTCCTTGCCAGTCTCGGGACGGCACACTGGGCGGAGCAGGCTGAGGAACCGGCGCGCGCCACGCCTGCATCCTCCCCTGAACTCAGAGTAGAAACCGGTCCACGCTTTGATTTTTACGAGCTCCTACCTAACCAGGAGCTGGATCTGAACCCCGAGATAGAGCCTGCTGACCTTCAGACTCCGCGTCCCGACGACGCACAATACCTGCTCCAAGTAGGCTCTTTCCGCAACGAGTCCGACGCCGATCGTCGTCGCGGTGAGTTGGCACTTCTGGGTCTTGATGCCTCAATTGAGGTAGGTGAGAGTGACAACGGTCGGTGGTTTCGCGTGTATCTGGGTCCTTTCCCGAGCCGTTCTGAAATGGCGCGCGCCAGAACGCTCACTGCAGAAGCGGATATGGACACGCTGCTACTTAGGCGCGAACCGCAATCTGAAGGCGAGGTGCGTTGACAGTGGGCTCTCAAAAACGGGTGACCCGGCTTCATTATTCTAGAAGCCAGCGCATGCTCGAGCTGGACTTTGATGATGGCGCGGCTTTCAAGCTCAGTGCCGAATTCCTGCGGGTCTATTCTCCTTCTGCCGAGGTGCGGGGCCATGCCCCCGGTCAGGAAACCCTGCAGACCGGCAAGGCCTCCGTTGGCATTGATCGCCTTGAACCCGTCGGCCACTACGCTGTTCAACTTGCGTTCGATGATGGCCACGACTCGGGACTGTATAGCTGGTCATACCTGCGCGATCTCGCCGAGAATCAGGATCGCTACTGGCACAACTACCTGCGTCAACTTGACGCGGCGGGTCAGTCCCGAGACGCTGCCGTCCAGGTCCTCCACTTCGAACCCTGACACCACCTTTAAAGCGGCTGTCGGGGCTGAAGCTCCACCAACCGGGCCATAGTGTCCCACTGAACACCACCGCGATGCTCAGGTACACTTGCTGGCCCGCTGGCGATCTGCCAGCGCCACAGAGAGTATCGCCGGTGAATGACGAGGCAATAGACACCAGTAATTCGGACGACAGTACGGACTTTGGGTTTACCCGGGTAGATCGGGCCGCCAAGGCAGGCTTGGTTCGAGAAGTGTTTGACTCTGTCGCCAGTCGCTACGACCTGATGAACGACCTGATGTCGGGAGGCGTACACCGGCTTTGGAAACGCTTTACGGTCGAATTAAGTGCCGCGCGGGCGGGACAAACGGTTCTCGATATTGCCGGCGGCACCGGTGATCTGGCCGCCAAGTTCTCACGGCTGGTCGGCCCCGATGGCAGAGTCATACTGGCCGATATCAATGCCGCCATGCTGGAGGTAGGCCGCGATCGACTCATAGATAAGGGCGCTACGGGCAACATCGACGTGGTTCAGGCTGATGCTCAGGCGTTACCTTTTGAAAATGACAGCATCGATTGCATCACCATCGCTTTTGGTCTGCGCAACGTCACAGATAAAGCAATGGCGCTGGACTCCATGCTTCGCGTTTTGCGACCGGGAGGGCGACTGTTGATCCTGGAGTTTTCCAAGCCGACTTCGCCGCTACTGGCAAAAATTTATGACCAGTATTCCTTTCAGGTACTGCCTGCCATGGGCAAGTTAGTCGCTCAGGATGCTGACAGTTATCGTTACCTCGCAGAATCCATTCGCAAACATCCCGATCAGGAAACCCTGCTGGCGTTAATGGAGGACGCGGGGTTTACAAATGTCAGCTATCACAACATGACGGGAGGTATTGTTGCCGTCCATCGGGGCTTTAAGCCGTGACCGAGCACGACCCTGCATTACTGTCAGCCGCACTCTCGGGTGCCGAGCGAGCGCTCAATCAGGCCATTTTGCTGGCACCGACGTCGCACGAGTCCTTGGCAGAGCTAAACGGCACACTACTCGGTATCGAGATTGTCTCTCTGGAATTGACCCTTTACCTGGAGCTGATCGCCGGCCCGGAGGTGAGGCTTTTGAGCCACTGTGAAGACAAACCTGATGCTTTTGTGCGCGGCTCCATTGAAGACTTTACGGCACTCATTGCCTCCGACGACCCCGCAGCGACGCTTATTAACAGCGGCATTGAACTCCAGGGCAGTAGCGCCAGTCTCATTCGCCTGCAACAGGTGATTTCCCGAATGGATATCGACTGGGAAGCACCGCTGGTTGAGCGTCTGGGCGACGTTACGGGGCACCAGCTGGCAGAATCATTACGTCGCCTTTTCAGGTGGGGCGAGGACGCTCGCAAAAGCCTCAAGAGACAGATGTCCGAATATCTTCTGGAAGAAGGTCGGCTCACACCACCCAAGCTCGAGTTGGAACACTTTTTCGAGGGCGTGCAAACACTGTCGATGCAGGTGGAACGCGCCCAAATAAAAGTGGAAAAACTGATCGCTAAAGCCGCTGCGCGCGGGACCCGCCAGTGAAACGACTGATTGCGCTCTATCGTACTGCGGCACGGTACCAGCTCGACGAGCTATTGCCCCCCCAGCAACGGCCACGGACGCTGTCATTTTTACTGCGACTGTTCCCCGTCATCGCCGTCCCGACCAATACACCTCGAGGCGAGCGACTACGCTGTGCTATGGAGGATCTGGGCCCGGTATTCGTTAAGTTCGGACAATTACTGTCTACACGAAGGGATCTGTTACCGTTAGATATCGCCGACGAACTGGCACTTTTGCAAGACCAGGTGCCGCCCTTTCCGGCCAAGGAGGCGATCCAACGTATTGAAGAAGCGCTGGGCCGCCCCCTGAACGATTGCTTCGCCGAGTTTGATGCTAATCCGCTGGCCGCGGCTTCGGTAGCACAGGTACATGGTGCACAACTACACGACGGCAGTGATGTTGTAGTGAAGGTGCTGCGTCCCGGCATCGAGCGGATTATCGACCAAGACATCAAAATACTGCGACACGTAGCCAGAATGTTGGCGCGATGGTCCCGAAGTGGTCGCCGGCTGCGGCCGGTTGAGGTGGTAGATGAATACGATCGAATTATTCACGGAGAGCTCGATCTGCAACGCGAGGCGGCAAACGCCTCCCAGCTAAAACGGCACTTTACATCGGGGGAGCTGGTTTACGTTCCCGAGGTGCACTGGCCTCTGACCTGCGAGCAAGTCATGGTCAGCGAGCGAATTTACGGTATCCCTGTCAGCGATATCGACACCCTCAAAGGAAAGCAGGTTGATTTAAAACTGCTCGCTGAACGTGGAGTGGAGATTTTTTTCACGCAGGTTTTTCGCGACAGTTTTTTCCATGCCGATATGCATCCGGGAAATATTTTTGTCGATTGCAGCCAGCCTGATAACCCGAGGTATATGGCCGTCGACTGCGCCATCGTCGGTCAGCTCGACGAGCAAGATCTCTACTATCTGGCGCGCAATCTACTCGCCATTTTCCAACAGGACTACCGGCTCTGCGCGAAACTCCATATCGAGTGCGGCTGGATCCCCGCCGATACGCCAATCGCCGAGTTTGAGTCGGCCATGCGGACATTGTGCGAGCCTGTCTTCGAGCGTCCCCTCTCAGAAATATCATTCGGCCATATGCTGGTAACGCTGTTTCGCACTGCGGGCCAATTCGATATGCAGGTGCAGCCACAGCTGGTGTTATTACAAAAAACGCTCCTCAATATTGAAGGACTGGGTCGGCAACTGTATCCGGAGCTCAACCTCTGGGATACCGCCAAACCCTTTCTTGAGCAGTGGCTAGCAGATCGTTACTCACTGCAGACCGTGACCCGGCGTCTGCAACAAGAGGCGCCGGCGTTATTAGAGACGCTGCCCCTACTTCCCGATCTGCTGATGAATCGGATCCGGCAGGTGCAGACGCCAGCGCCAAAAATAAACGAACAATCAGCCTGGTTTTTGCCTGCAGCCCTTGCCGGCGCGCTGGCACTCGGCATTGGGATCACGCTCTCCAGTGGCGGGACGATGTGGCTAGTTGGCGGTTCGGTCTGTTTACTGGTCGCGTTAACGACCCGTTATCGGTAACAGCTTTAGATTGGCTCTGGCATACTGGGGTATGACCGAAACTTCTGCAGCCATCCCGCGCACGATCTCGCCCAAGTGGAACGAGCAAGGCCTCATACCCGTGGTAACGCAGGATGCGGAAACCGGCGAAGTCCTCATGCTGGCGTGGACCAATGCGGAAGCATTACAAGAGACTTTGGCGACCGGCGATGTGGTGTACTGGTCACGCTCGCGCCGATCCCTGTGGCGAAAAGGTGAGACATCGGGCAATACCCAGCGGCTGGTGGACGCGCGCCTCGATTGCGACGGCGACACGCTACTCCTTCGCGTTCATCAACAAGGTGGGGCGTGTCATACCGGGCGGCAGAACTGTTTTTTCTACGCACCACGTGACGGTGAATGGCAGCTCATAGCGGAGAAATAAGTGAAAGATTTATTGACTGCCCTCGATCAAGTATTGGCTGAGCGAAAGCAAGCGTCGCCAGAGCACTCCTATGTCGCGTCGCTTCACGACGCGGGGTTGAATAAAATTCTCGAAAAAATTGGCGAAGAGGCAACTGAAGTCATTCTTGCGGCCAAGGATGTCAGTGACGGCGCTTCAGATGCGCTGGTAAATGAGGTCGCTGATCTATGGTTTCATACCATGGTCATGCTGTCTCATCTTGACCTTGATCATACCGCTGTCCTCAAGGTGCTCGATTCACGCATGGGACTTTCTGGACTTGAAGAAAAAGCCGCGCGAACGCGCCATAATGCCGGCTCTGAAAACGCTTAAATGCAGGGAGAATGACAATGGGCCTCGGCGGAATCAGTATTTGGCAACTCCTCATTATTCTGGCGATTGTGGTGATGCTTTTTGGCACATCTCGGCTGCGCAACATGGGTAGCGATCTTGGCAGCGCTATTCGGGGCTTTCGCGATAGCATGAGCAAGGATGGCGGCGGAGACGACGTGGCCGACAATACTGCGGCCCGTAAGGAGCAGGACTCCGACAAACCTGCAGGCTGAGCGAGCCGGCCTCTCATGTTTGATATCGGCTTCGCCGAGCTACTGCTGATTGGGGTAGTAGGTTTGCTGGTTGTCGGTCCAGAACAACTGCCCGGAGCCGTGCGCACTACCATGGCGTGGATTAACCGATTTCGCCGCAGCTTTGACCAGATTCGCACCGAAGTCCGGCGTGAACTGCACAACGACGAAGTCATGCAAAAACTACGGGAAGAGTCGCGCGGATTAGAGCAAAAGGTCCGCGACACCGCGCAATCAGTGAACGCAGAACTTGAAGCGATCGAATCACTCGGCGGCACTTCGGCTCCTGGCTTGCCCCGCAATGACCCCGCTCAGCATCCCGGAGGGGCCGAAGACCAAATCGCTGACGCCGGAAATCAATCGGGGAAACCTCCTGCCTCAGCATGAGTGAACATACTGAACAAGACCCTCCCATGTCGTTGGTAGCGCATCTCACTGAGCTCCGCGACCGTTTGCTACGGGCTGTTTTGGCAGTGTTAATAGGTTTCATCGTCCTATTCCCGTTTGCCAATGAGATTTACGGTTTTGTCTCCGCCCCCTTGCGAGAAATCATGCCCGAGGGCTCCACAATGATCGCGACCGGCGTCGCATCACCCTTTCTAACGCCCTTTAAACTCAGTCTGGTGCTGGCCATTTTCATGGCCATTCCCGTCATCCTCTATCAAATATGGGGGTTTGTTGCGCCAGGGCTTTATCAAAAGGAAAAGCGCATCGCGCTGCCATTGCTGGCTTCCAGCGTATTACTGTTTTACGCTGGAGCCCTCTTTGCCTACTTTGTTGTATTTCCCCTGATCTTTGCTTTCTTCACCAGCGTGGGCCCGGAAAGCGTGCAGGTAATGACGGACATCAACAGCTACCTGGATTTTGTCCTCAAGTTGTTTTTGGCCTTTGGCATTGCTTTTGAAATGCCTATCGCCGCCGTCATTCTTATCTGGACCGGCGTAACCACTGCCGATGCCCTCTCCCAGAAGCGGCCCTTCATCATTGTGGGCTGCTTTGTGTTCGGCATGCTCCTCACGCCGCCGGATGTCATTTCCCAGTCGCTACTGGCGATTCCGATGTGGCTCTTATTCGAACTCGGCGTATTTTTTGGTCGACTCCTCGAGCCCTCTCGCACTGAAACATCGACGTGACAGAAGCAGCGAAGGCCCCCACATCCGCTGAATTGGACAGCCCAGCCACACCGGATAGCGGTACACCCACGCGCAGCAAGTCGCTTGCGCCTCTCAGGCAATTACTCGGTTTTTTGTGGCCGCATAAAGCTCGCCTGATCGCCGCCAGCGTAGCGCTAGTGTTTACCGCTGGAGCTCAACTGGGTTTGGGTTACGGCGTGAAGGTGCTCATTGATGAGGGGTTCACGGGAGCGGATCCCGCAGGGCTCTACAAGGCGGTTTCGCTCATGCTCGCCATCGGATTAGCAATGGCTTGTGGCGCGATGATCCGCTTCTATCTGGTGTCGTGGTTAGGTGAGCGCGTAAGTGCAGATCTTCGCAGCGCAGTTTTCAATAACCTCGTGCACCTTCAACCCAGCTACTTCGAGACCAACCACTCCGGCGAGATCATGTCTCGGCTCACTACAGACACTACGTTGCTGCAGACCTTGATCGGATCGTCCGTCAGTTTGGCAGTTCGCAATGCCCTGACACTCACGGGCGCGCTCACGCTCATGGTCATCACCAACCTCAAACTCAGTCTGGTCATCCTCATTGCCGTACCTGTGACTTTGCTTCCCATCCTCATTTTTGGCCGCCGCGTGCGCAATCTATCGAATAAAAGCCAACAGAGTATCGCCGAGGTGGGCAGCCATGCCGGCGAGATATTTCAGTCGATCAAAGTGGTACAGAGTTTTAATCGTGAAGCGGCAGAAAAAGCGGCTTTTGGTCGCGATGTGGAACAGGCGTTTTTGGTTGCCCGCTCACGGGTCCTGCAGCGAGCGCTACTCACCGGTTTCGCAATTTTTCTGCTGATGGGCGGCATGGTCGGCATGATGTGGTCTGGCGGGGTGGACGTTATTGAAGGGCGAATGACCGGAGGCGAGCTCGGCGCCTTCGTGTTTTATGCCGTCATGGTGGGTACTGCTTTCGCGACGCTTTCCGAAGTCTGGGGTGATCTGCAGCGCGCGGCTGGTGCCGCCGAACGCCTGATGGAGCTGCTTCAGGAAACCTCCAACATCCCTGATACCGGACGCACAAAGCCGGCGTTAGGTGAAGCGCTGCGCTTTGCCGATATTACTTTCGCCTACCCCAGTCGCCCCGATAATCCAGCGCTAGATGGTTTCGACCTGACAATCACTCAAGGGGAATCTGTCGCCTTGGTTGGACCCTCCGGAGCCGGCAAATCAACGGTCTTCGAGCTGATGCTGCGCTTTTATGACCCCAGTGAGGGGGTGCTCTACTACGGGAAAACTGATTTGCGTGACGTACCCTTGCTGGACTGGCGCGCCAAAATAGCGCTGGTGCCCCAGCAACCCACGCTCTTTTCCGGCACCATCTTCAGCAACATTGCCTATGGCGTGAGTGATCCCTCACAAGAAGCGGTGGAACGCGCCGCCATCATGGCACATGCACACGATTTTATTGTGGCATTGCCCGAGGGCTACCAGAGCGACCTGGGCGCGCAGGGAGTTCGTCTTTCGGGCGGGCAGCGGCAGCGGATTGCCTTGGCACGAGCGATACTCGCAGATCCTGAGCTGTTACTTCTGGATGAAGCAACCAGCGCACTGGATACGGAGAGCGAATGGCATGTACAGCAGGCCCTAACCGACATCATGCGCGAACGCACCACGATCATCATCGCGCACCGACTCTCCACGGTCATCAATGCGGACCGCATCATCGTCATGGATCAGGGAAAAGTCATCGATAGTGGGAACCACGACACTCTGATCTCTCGATGCGGTCTTTATCAGCGTCTGGCGCGGCTTCAATTCCAATCTGCAGAGCGTGCTCTCAACAGCGACGCTTGAATCGAGGCCCGCTGGAACCGCGAGCAGGACAGCGCATCTACAGGACACAAAAAACCCCGCGCTCGGCGGGGTTCATCAGACAACCGGGGATTAGCTGAATTCGCGGATCAACCCGCCGATGCTCTCCTTGGCATCGCCAAAAAGCATTCGTGTGTTGTCCTTATAGAACAGCGGATTCTCGATGCCTGCAAAACCCGACGCCATGGAACGCTTGAGCACAAACACTGTCCGCGCGTCAGCCACATTGATCACCGGCATACCATAAATCGGCGAAGACTCTACTTCGCGTGCGGCGGGGTTCACCACGTCGTTGGCACCAATGACAATTGCCACGTCGACCATCTCCATGCGTGGATTGATCTCATCCATTTCCAACAGCTGGTCATAAGGTACATCGGCTTCTGCCAGCAACACGTTCATGTGGCCCGGCATGCGACCCGCTACCGGGTGAATACCAAAGTTCACCTCGCATCCGTTGTTCTGTAACAGCTCCGTCAACTCCTTGACCACGTGTTGCGCCTGGGCCACAGCCATTCCATATCCGGGGATAATTGCCACATTGGTCGCCGCTTCAAGCACATAGTAAGCATCCTCCACCGAGATGGGCTTGATTTCGCCTTCCACCACGGTCTCTTCGCTGGAAACGCTGGCGAAACCAGAAAACAGCACGTTCGACAGCGATCGGTTCATTGCTTTACACATGATCTGGGTCAAGATAATGCCCGACGCCCCGACCAGAGAACCCGCCACAATCAGCGCATTGTTGTTAATTGCGAAACCCGCAGCACACGCTGCCAGACCGGAGTAGGAGTTCAACAGTGAGATGACCACCGGCATATCGGCACCACCGATGGGGATAACCGCCATGATGCCAAACAGAAGGGCCAGACCTATCACCATATACAGCCAGTTAGGGTCTGTGGGATTCATACAGAACATGGCTGCACCGCCCACAATACCGAGGACCACCAGAGAGTTGACAATCTGTTGGCCCGAGAAAGTAATCGCGCCACTACCAATCGTCTCTGACAACTTGCCATAGGCCACCAAGGAACCCGTCAGTGTCACGCCCCCGATCAATATCGACAGTACAATGGTGACCAGCGTGAACACGCCGGCATCGGGGGACAGCGCCGCCCAGCCGACCAGCAGTGAGGCTGCACCACCCAGGCCATTGAACAGGGCTACCATCTCGGGCATCGAGGTCATGGCGACTGCGCGCGCTGCGATGGCGCCGATGGCCCCACCGACCAGCATGCCCGCCGCTATCCAGGTAAAGTCGACGATGCCCTGATCGAGCAAAGCAGCAATAATTGCCACCAGCATGCCAATGGCAGAAACCATATTGCCGCGACGGGCCGTAGCGGGAGAGCCCAGCATTTTCAGGCCAAAAATGAAGAGCCCCGCCGCAACGACGTAACCCAGTTGTGTCATTAATGCAGTCGTCATGATCAGTCCTCCTTCTTCTTGAAGAAGCCGAGCATGCGATCGGTCACCATATATCCACCGACCACGTTTACGCTGGCAAGCGTAACGGCGCCCACACCCAACCACATCGCCATGGTTTCGCTACCGGTGCCCGCTAACGCCACCGCACCAACCACGGTGATGCCGGAAATTGCGTTTGCACCCGACATCAGCGGGGTGTGCAGGGTAGCCGGCACTTTATTGATGAGCTCGAAGCCCAAGAATATCGACAACATTAAAATAAACAGCAAATACTCTGCGCCGGACATATCAGTTGCCCCCCTCGATGATGTCTTTGATGGTCGGATGCACAACTGCCCCGCCATGGGTGATCACACAACCGGGGAGAATGTCGTTCTCGAGGTCGAGCACGAACTGTTTGCCCTCCTCATCCCAGGTATCTTCCACCAAGTTGAACATGTTGCTCGCATACATTTGCGTCGCATCGCGAGGCGCGAGGTTCGCGAGGTTCGCGGTACCGACGATGGTCACACCATTCACATCGACCACCTGATCGGGAACAGACCCCTCTACGTTACCGCCTGTTTCCGCCGCCATGTCGACAATCACCGAGCCGGGTGCCATACCCGCCACCATATCCGCTGTGACCAGCACCGGGGGCTTGCGACCGAACACCTGTGCCGTGGTAATGACCACATCGGAATCAGCAATCACCGCTTTCTGCGCCTGACGCTGCATTTCGACCTGCTCGGGCGTGAGTTCCTTGGCGTACCCATCCTGAGTCTGACCCGTATCACCCAGATCTATCTCCAGAAACTTGGCTCCCAGCGATTGCACCTGTTCTGCCACTACAGGGCGGGTGTCGAAAGCAGTCACTCGCGCACCCAGTCGCTTGGCAGTCGCAATGGCCTGCAATCCTGCAACACCCGCGCCAATGATGAACACTTTCGCGGGCTTTAGCGTACCCGCCGGAGTCATCATCATGGGCATAATCCGCGGCATGTGATTCGCCGCCAGCATCACCGCCACGTAGCCCGCCAGGTTCGCCTGGGAGCTCAAAGCATCCATCTTTTGACTTCGTGTCGAGCGCGGAATCATCTCCATACTCACCGCGGTTACGTTCTGCT
Organism: Luminiphilus sp.; assembly: GCA_038112515.1. Classification (GTDB taxonomy): domain Bacteria; phylum Pseudomonadota; class Gammaproteobacteria; order Pseudomonadales; family Halieaceae; genus Luminiphilus. The sequence continues at coordinate 1,897 of JAYNNB010000033.1, read as the reverse complement.
GGGCGAACGCTTTAATCAGGTCTTTCTCGTTGAAAGGATCGAGGTAGGACACATGAATACAGCCGGCCTTCAGCTGACTGATCTCCTCGACTTCCGGTTTACGCAGTCTGAGCACCATGTCGGCGCCGGCCAAGAGCGCACCACGATCAGAACCAATGCTGGCCCCAGCAGCTTCGTAGTCTGCGTCGCTGATACCGGCACCCATGCCTGCACCCGCTTCGATGACCACATCCGCGCCGAGCCGCACCAACTTTTTAACCGTTTCAGGAGTCGCGGAGACGCGGTTCTCTCCCGGCTGGGTTTCACGGGGTATGACTAGTTGCATAGTGAAGTTCGCCTGATTTTTGGGATCACCGTGATCCCGGTTTTTGTTAGAAATCCAGCTGACTGATGGAAAGGGTATTACGCTTGGCAGAAGCGGAATCCCTCAGCACTACTGGGGACAAGTCGGTGAAAAAATCAGCCCGCGCGGAGTTTCAGAAGCGGGTTGAGCCAGCGGTGTCGCAAGCGCGTGAAGCGTAACGGTGCATCGAGCACCGCAAGGCAAATACACTCCTCGCCTTCCAATGCGACCGGGGTGTGCTTATCCCACCCCTCCCGAACCAAAAAATCCCCGGGATGATATTCGCCGCTCTCATCGGCGAACCCACCCTGCAGTACCAATGTCATTTCACTGCCACCGTGGGTATGTTCGGGAATACGACCACCCGCAGCAATGCGGTACAACGCAAACTCATGCTGCGGGTCGCCTGTCTTCAGATAACTGATACTCAGTGATTGGGTCACGCGCTTCCATACGAGATCGGCATAGTCGCCGTTGATCAGTCGATCGAGCAGACCCGGCAATTGGGTATCAGACGCCTCACTGCGCGCATAACGCAGAGGCTCAGGGTCTTCGAGTCGCGCAAGAACTTTCTCCAGAACCGATTCACCCACGGCAACCGGGTCCAGCTGCTCAAAATGTGAGCCGCCAATGTCTTCCAGGCGCTCGGTTATGTGTCGGCAGCGCTGACAGTAGCTGAGGTGTGCTGCGACGCAGGCAGACTGCGCGACGGGCAACACGCCCGCTGCATGCTCCGTCAAAAAATCTGTAGAGGGATGATGGCGCACCATGTTTGTTTAATCCGAACCAACTAACTTCACGTTCTCATTACGAGGACAAAACGCAAATGGTTTACCGCTTTGCGTGGTAAAACCTGTGAAATCCTGAGCCCCTGTCTGCATTTTCATGCCTCCATAAGCCCCTGAAGCTTCTGAATCGCCAGACGGACCCGGGATTTTACGGTGCCCAACGGTAGGTCGAGCTCGGCCGCCGCCTCGGAATGGGACTTGCCCTCCATATAAACCTTGCCGAGAATCTGCGCCTGATCAGGGGGCAAATCCCCCATTAATTCGCGCACCCGTTCGGAGCCACGGCGCGTGTGTAATACAACAAACGACTCCTCTTCCTCACTTTCGAGCTCAAAATCGTCAGAGGCCAGAGGCGTATCAAACTTCTGCAGACGCCGGAACATGTCGGTACGGCAATTACGTGCAATAGTATAAACCCAGGTGGAAGCGGCCGCTTTTTCCGGATTAAACCCGCCGGCCTTCTGCCAAACCTTTAACATGACTTCCTGGACCAGTTCATCTGCGTGCGTAGCGGACAAGCTGGATCCGGACAATGCAAACGCCTTGATCAGCGGAGCAAAATGGCGGAAAAAACGGGTAAAAGCCGCTCTGTCCTGACTGTCGCCAATCAGTACCAGCGCTTCACTCCATTCATCCGTCCTGCGGCCAGTAGGCGCGTTCCATTTCGCATTACCGTTGGCGGCGGGTGACTGGCCAGAGTCTGTTTGTTCGGTCATTGAAAAACCTTCATCCCGGAGCGACAGCATACACACTGCGGGACCGGCTT
>JAYNNB010000032.1:0-19263 GCA_038112515.1 Luminiphilus sp. | reverse complement strand
AAGGAAGTGCGCTACCAGGCTGCGCTACACACCGAGGCGCGCAGAATACCAAAACGCGAAATCCGGTCCAAGGCGCGGCACCGCTAATAAATACCCGACCATTTCGCAATGCCCTGACTCAACAAGCTGAATCCTGCCACCACGGCCATCAATAAAAAAATCAGAAGAATCGGGCGAAACGGCTTGCGCTCCGTTGCATTCACTCCGCGCGCCAAAAAACCATCAACCCTCGCCTGATCTGCTTGAGACAGTTTCTGTGGCTGAGAATCCGATGTATTTTCGTTGGTGTTGTCCATCGCTCGCCGCGTGCCTTGGTTACCAGTCCACTCTAAGGCTTGCGGCGTGAGAGGCCAAGCCATTCCCCACCTCGGTCAGTGATTTGCTCATCGATGATTGAATTTATTGCGACTGTGATGTTCCCCCGATCAATGAGAGGGAGGACGATGTCGGATCGCACCACAGGGAATCAGCGATGCAACGCTTGAGTTGCCCCACGCCGACGCGCCTCCATTGATACTGTCGCCAACCAAAGCAGGTGCAAAGCGGCTGATCGCTTGCGCCTCGACATTAGTGCAGTGGCTCAGTCCTCCTTCCTGCCTGCTATGTAAGAAAATCCATGACCACCCGCAAGCCATCTGTCGCGACTGCGAAATACAGTTGCCGCGAAATAGCCATGCCTGCCGGCAGTGTGCAATTCCCCTTGGCACGACAATGCCGGGCATGCCCCAGCGAAACGCTCTCTGGGAACACTGCATCGGCTGCCACCGCCAGCCTCCTCTTTTTCAACAAACGCTGGCGCCCTTCCTGATGCACGCAAACATGCGAGAACTGATTCACCTGTGGAAATTTCAAGGCCACTCAAGGCTCACGCCCCTGCTAGGCGCGTTATTTATCTCAGCAGTCGGTCCGGAACATTTAAAGGCACTACCAGAATCGACCGTTTTAGTACCCGTGCCGACTTATTGGCATCGACAAGTGATGCGCGGCTATGACCATACCTGGATGTTGGCTCAGGCGATGCGATGGCAACTACCCGGAAAACTCGGGATAAAACCGTGGCTACACAATACGCGCTACCTGAGACCCCAGCATCGGCTCAATCGCCGCACGCGGATAAACCGGGCAAGCAATCGATTTATGGCATCTCGCGATATGGCAGGTCAGCACATCATTTTAATTGACGACGTTATGACAACCGGCGCGACGGCAGGCTCAGCGGCCAGAGCGTGCCATGCGGCGGGCGCCCTATCCACCGCGGTATGGTGTTTGGCGAGAACGCCGCTACCCGAAGCGAAACCGACAGACACGTTAAGATAGGGCACCTTCGCCGCAGGCACACCCATGACCCACCCCTTTGAAAACCTGACGCCAGACAGCGTAGTAAGTTGCGCAGAGGCCATGGGCCTGCACTGTGACCTCAGACTGCTTGCGCTCAACAGCTACGAGAACCGGGTGTATCAAGTGGGTCTCGATGAAAGCGATCCCATCATCGTCAAGTTCTATCGCCCCGGCCGCTGGTCCCGCGCTCAAATTGAAGAAGAGCACGCTTTTACAAAAGAACTCGCGTCAGCGGGACTGTCGGTGGTGGCACCCATGGAAATTGGCGGCGAGACCTTGCATGAGGTTAATGGCTTTTTGATCACCGCATTTCCACGCCGCGGCGGGCATGCGCCGGAGCTCGATAATTTTGATCATTTGTTGGGGCTGGGACGAACACTCGGCAGGCTTCACCGGGTCGGTCAGGCGGGTCAATTCTCTCATCGCCACCACTACACGCTCGAGCGATGGTTAAGCGAGCCCATCGATTATCTGGCAGAAAATTGGGTGCCAGAAGAATTACGTCCCGCTTGGGATAGCCTCGGCAAAGATCTCATCAATAGGGCAACCCATCTGATGTCAGACTATGACCCCAAAGAGGGCATACGCCTTCACGGTGACTGCCACGTAGGCAATATCCTCTGGCGGGATGAAACACCCCATTTTGTTGATCTGGATGACTGCGTTACGGGCCCCGCCATACAAGATCTATGGATGTTTTTATCGGGGGATCGCCATCAAAGGGAGCAGCAACTGTCAGAGCTCATCGCAGGCTACGAAGACTTTAACGACTTTGACACCAGAGAGATCAAGTGGATCGAGGCGCTGCGCACCGCGCGCATGGTGTATTACAGCGCCTGGTTGGCTCGGCGCTGGGATGACCCGGCTTTTCCCGCCGCGTTTCCGTGGTTTGGGCAAGCACGGTACTGGTCCGATCAGATTTTGGCACTGCGCGAACAACTGGCCCTGATGGACGAACCGCCGCTGCGGCTTTTATAGACTACCGATCTCCGCGCGCTCGGGGAAACACCAGCGTCAACAACCAAAACCAGAATCGGTTTTTGGAAAGCACGAAGCGATCCAGCTCTTCAAACTGGGCCGCGGTTTTATCAGGATCGGCATACAAATCGGCCCTCGTGTAGCGTGGTTCGTTGGGATCCAATGTTTTGACCACCCGTGCCGGATTGCCTGCCACCACGGCGTTAGCCGGCACATCCTGCGTAACGACTGCCTGGGCCGCCACGACGCTGTTGTCGCCGATGGTCACGCCCTTTAAAACGGTAGCGTGATCTCCCACCCAGACGTTATTGCCCAGATGCACTGGCGTGGGATCCGCCGCGCGATTGATCCTGTCGTAGAGACCGTGCCAGTCTGAATCAGTGATGTAAGCGCCATTGGCCAACATACAGCCATCACCGAGCACGATTTCATCACTGGCACTAATGCGTGACCCGGGGCTCATCAGGCAAGCTGCCCCTATTGTGATTCGCCCCTGTCCTGGCCCCCGCCCCCAAACGCCAATCTGTACTCGCTGGCTGACCGTATTGATCGCGGTAAAGGAATGCCCAATCGTGATATTGGGCCCCGAAATATCGATATACCAGGGCGACATGATCGTCGCATGTCTGCCCAAGTGCGCACAGCGAGGCCGGATGAACCAATGGATCCATGCGCTGCGAAAACGCAGGTATGCCTGCTTCACCCAAAACGGACGGAGATCCTCTCTCATAACGGTAGCGTGTTCATTGTGTCCCCCTCCCTGAGAGTATGATGGCAAGGTGACTATTCCCGCGCAAACAACTCGCTCAAAGGATCCTCACAACGGGATCATCACCGATCAACAGGGTCCCCATCCTGATCTGTTGTCGGTGGTGCGGCATCACGCCAGGCACCTATGGCGCAAGCCTTGCCCCCAACATACCCTCGACGCGTTTCATCAGTTGCAAAATCTCCTGTGCAATCATGCTCGTCCGTTGGTGCTCGATTCCTTCTGTGGTACCGGCATGAGCACCGCTTTGCTGGCTAGGCACTATCCTGACAGCCTGGTGGTGGGTATCGATCAGTCAGCGCATCGTCTGGGAAAGCACCAAGGCGCTAACCTGCATAACTACTGCTTGCTCCGCGCGGAGGCGGAATCTTTCTGGCGCTGCCTCGTCGAGGCCAATATCCAACTGCAAGCACACTGGATCCTCTACCCCAACCCCTGGCCCAAGGCCGCGCAGCTGAAACGCCGCATACACGGACACGGCGCTTTTCCTTTACTCGCAAAGCTGGGGGGATCATTGGAGATGCGCACAAATTGGGATGTCTTCGCCGCAGAGTTTGCACAGGCAGCCACACAGATAGGCTTTTCAGGGGAATGCGAGCGCTTTACCCCCTCATCGCCGCTGAGCCTCTTTGAAAAGAAATATCATGAGCGTGGCCACCAGTTGTGGCGTTTTCATGGGGAATTCTGCCGCTAGCAGATTGAGGTAGCCTGAGATACCCTGCGCGACCGGCTAGGCTAAGTCCCAATCAGTAGAGGGGATCAACCATGACAGCGACCCAGCGCGACGGCATCGAACAGATGCGCAATGGCGACCCCATTTGGGAGCGCATCCGCAGTGAAACCCGCGAAGCCGCCAATGCCGAACCCATCTTAGCGAGCTTTTTACACGCCACTATTCTCAATCATGATGAGTTGGAGTGCGCACTCAGCTTTCATCTGGCGAACCTATTGGATAGCCCATCAGCGCCCGCCATGATGCTGCGCGAAGTGATCCTAGAAGCATTACGCGATGACGGTGGTATTCGTTGCGCGATCAGGGATGACCTCAACGCCATTCTGGACCGCGACTCGGCTTGTCACGAACTTTATATTCCCTTTCTCTACTTTAAGGGCTTTCAAGCACTACAAATTCATCGCGTTGGCCACTGGCTGTGGGAGCACCAGCGGCAGCCACTAGCGCATTTCTTACAAAGCCAAATGGCGCGACAGTTTGGTATCGATATTCATCCTGCTGCGCGGTTTGGACATGGCATCATGCTCGACCACGCAACCGGCTTAGTCGTGGGAGAAACGGCGGTGGTCGGAAATCGTGTATCAATCCTACAGTCGGTAACACTCGGCGGCACGGGTAAAGAGGATGGCGATCGTCACCCGAAAATTGCAGACGGCGTATTGATCAGCGCAGGCGCAAAAATTCTCGGCAACATCCATGTGGGCGAAGGCGCCAAGGTGGGCGCAGGCTCTGTGGTGCTGCAAGATGTCCCTGCGCATACCACGGTGGCTGGCGTGCCGGCCCGCGTGGTGGGACGACCCACCTCAAACTCACCGGCGCTGGATATGGATCACGCGATTCCCGAATCTCAGTGGTAAGCGGGAGATAACTCCGTTACCGCGTCTACCATGGCGGCGACATGCGCGGGATCAATCCCCGGCGTAATACCATGGCCCAAATTAAAGATGTGGCCGCTTCCCTCACCGTAGGCTGAAAGAATCTGACCAACCTCGGCACGTATTCTCTCGGGCGAGGCATTGAGTAGCGTCGGGTCCATATTGCCCTGCAAACTCACTTTATGCCCTACGCGCGCTCTCGCCTCAGCGATGTCCGTTGTCCAATCGAGGCCTACCGCGTCCGCACCACAGTCTGCGATTGCCTCCAGCCATTGACCTCCACCCTTGGTAAAGACGATAACCGGCACCCTGCGGCCCTCTGCCTCTCGGGGCAGTTGCTCGATAATCTCGGTCATATACCGCAGAGAGAACTCCCGATAGGCATCGTGACTTAGCGATCCACCCCAGGTGTCAAAAATCTGCAACGCCTGCGCACCCTGGCGGACCTGTTCTGAAAGATAAACCGCCACAGACTTCGCCAGTTTGGAGAGGAGCTGATGCATCACCTCCGGCTCGTTAAACGCCAGGGATTTGACCTTGGCAAAATCTTTGCTGGAGCCGCCCTCGACCATGTAGGTCGCCAATGTCCAGGGACTTCCGGCAAATCCGATTAAGGGCACACTACCTTTGAGCTCCTGACGGATCAGCGCAACCGCATCCATGACATAGCCCAGCTCGTTGGCGGCACGCTCGGGATCAAGGGCAGCGATTTCTGCAGCGGACGAGATGGGCCGCTCAAACCGGGGGCCCTCGCCCTCAGAAAAATACAGTCCAAGACCCAAGGCATCCGGCACCGTGAGAATGTCAGAAAAAAGAATAGCCGCATCCATGGCATACCGCCTAAGTGGTTGCAATGTGACCTCGCAGGCCAGCTCCGGGTTAGTACACAAACCCATAAAACTGCCGGCTTCGGCTCGCGTGGCGCGATATTCGGGGAGATACCGCCCCGCCTGACGCATCATCCAAACAGGGGTTCGATCGACCGGCTCCCGCAACAATGCGCGAAGGAACCGGTCATTGGTTAAACTGGTCATGCTATCGACTCTCTCTTTTCTCTTCTTCTTATGGCTTTTTTATGTGGCCGCGCACAGCCGACCTTGCGGCGCAGCGCGACCTGTACCCTTCCGTTTTAGTTACACGCCAAGATAATCCAGAATCCCCTCTGCCGCCTGACGACCCTCCCAAATGGCCGTCACGACCAAATCAGAACCCCGAACCATATCACCTCCTGCGAAGATCTTGGGATTGGCGGTCTGAAACTTGAAGGTTTGATGCTCGGGGGCGATCACGCCGTCCCAGTCGTTGCAGGTCACGCCCACATCAGCAAACCAGGTCGCCGGGTCAGGCTGGAACCCGAAGGCCATAATGATTGCATCCGCCTCGATGACAACCTCGCTGCCCGGCACTGACTCCGGGCGACGGCGGCCATCGGGCCCCGGCTCTCCCAGTCGGGTCTCTACCACCTTAATACCAATGGCCTCGCCGAAATAATCCATGACTTCAACGGGCTGGCGATTGAATAGAAACTGCACGCCTTCCTCTTTGGCGTTCGCAACCTCGCGCCGCGACCCCGGCATATTTTCTTCGTCTCGTCGGTAAACGCAGTAAACCCGATCTGCCTGCTGTCGGACCGCAGTGCGCACGCAATCCATGGCGGTATCGCCGCCGCCGAGCACTACCACGGTTTTTTCTCGAAGATCGATGTACTCTTCGGGGTCTCGGGGGTAATCCATTTTTTCGTTGACGTTGGCAATCAAATAATCGAGCGCCTTGTAAACACCGGGTAGGTCCTCTCCCGGGAAGCCACCGGCCATCGCCTTGTAGGTACCCATACCCAAAAATACGGCATCGTAATCGGCGAGAAGCTGATCGATCGTGATATCTCGGCCGATCTCGGTATTGAGCCGAAACTCGATACCCATGCCCTCAAAGACCTCTCGGCGACGCTGCATCACCTGCTTTTCCAGCTTGAACTGGGGAATGCCGAAGGTCAGCAAGCCGCCTATTTCGGGGTAACGATCGAAGACAACCGCCTTAACACCGTTGCGCGTAAGAATATCTGCGCAACCCAGACCCGCAGGTCCCGCACCGATAATCGCCACTTTTTTGTCAGTCGGTACGACATCGGAAAGGTCAGGCCGCCATCCCATAGCGAGTGCTGTGTCGGTAATGTATTTCTCAGAATTACCAATCGTCACCGCGCCAAAGCCCTCATTCAGTGTGCAGGCCCCCTCGCACAAACGATCTTGCGGGCAGACGCGTCCACACACTTCAGGCAAGGTATTGGTCTGGTGGCTCAGCTCTGCGGCCTCGAAAAGATTTCCCTCGGCAAGCAGCTTGAGCCAATTAGGAATGAAATTGTGCACCGGGCACTTCCACTCGCAGTAGGGATTGCCGCACTCGAGGCAGCGATGGGACTGTTCTGCGGCCTGCGCCTGAGTGTAGGGGTCGTAAATCTCTACAAAGGCCTCGGTTCTGACCTCCATGCCTTTCTTACCGGGGTCTCTGCGATCAACATCGAGAAACTGGAACGGATTGGCCAATCGGGTACTCATGATTGATGGCGCCTCAGTCGGTGTCCCGCAGACGCGAGAGCAGTTGATTGATATCTGCGGCCTTTGGCTTTACCAGCCAGAATTTGCCCACGTAATCCTCGAAATTCTCCAACAGGTGCGTACCCCAGGCAGACCCGGTCTCAGTAACGAACTCTCGGATATTGTCACGCAGGAAATGACGATGGGCTTCCATGGCCTCGGCTGCCACACGATGAATCTCGACCAGCTCGCTGTTGTAGCGGTCGATGAACGCGCGGTCCTCATCCAATACAAATGCCAATCCACCGGTCATCCCTGCGCCAAAATTGACTCCAGTCGGGCCCAACACGGTTACCAGCCCTCCGGTCATGTATTCACAGCAATGATCGCCGGCTCCTTCAATCACCGCGTGGGCACCGGAGTTGCGCACCGCGAAGCGCTCTCCAGCAACACCGGCGGCAAACAAACGCCCACCGGTTGCACCGTAAAGGCAGGTATTGCCGACAATACTGGTGACACGACTTTCAAAACGACTGCCTTTCGGAGGGGACACGACCAGCTTGCCACCGGCCATCCCCTTACCCACATAGTCATTGCAGTCCCCTTCGAGATACATATGCAGGCCGCCTGCATTCCAGACCCCGAAGCTCTGGCCCGCCGTGCCCTTTAGATTAATGACCACCGGGCTGGATTCCATACCGTTGTTCCCATGGCGCTTGGCGATTTCTCCAGACAAACGCGCGCCAATTGAGCGATCGCAATTCGTCAGCGAATAAGAAAACGTTCCGCCGCTGGCACTTTCAATCGAGGGTAATATGTCGGCGACCATCTGGTTGGCCTTCTCCGCAGCATCGAACGGATCATTACTACTGACCTGACAGTACTGGGGCTGATCTTCGGCGTCCTCGTCAACCCAGAGGATCGGATCGAGGTCGAGGCTTTGCTGCTTGGCGGTTTCGCCGGGCAAACGCTCCAGCAGATCGACGCGACCAATCAAATCCTCGAGCTTGCTCACGCCAAGCTTAGCGAGCCACTCTCGCGTCTCGGTGGCCACAAAAGTAAAGAAATTGACGACGCGCTCAACGTCGCCCACAAAATGGGTCTGCCGCAAAGTCGCGTTTTGTGTCGCAACACCAGTCGCGCAGTTATTGAGATGACAAATACGTAAATACTTGCAGCCCATCGCCACCATCGGTGCGGTGCCAAAGCCAAAACTCTCTGCACCCAGGATCGCCGCCTTGACCACGTCGAGCCCTGTCTTCATGCCGCCATCTGCCTGTAGCCTGACTTTGCCTCTGAGGCGATTACCCCGCAGCGTTTGCTGGACTTCGGCGATACCCAATTCCCAAGGAGAGCCGGCATAGCGGATCGAGGTCAGCGGACTGGCCGCGGTGCCCCCGTCATATCCCGAGATCGTAATCAGATCGGCATAAGCCTTGGTTACACCCGCGGCAATGGTGCCGACGCCGGGCTCCGACACCAGCTTCACTGAGACCAGCGCGTCCGGGTTGACCTGCTTCAGATCAAAAATCAGCTGCGCTAAGTCTTCAATCGAATAAATATCATGGTGTGGCGGCGGAGAAATGAGCGTCACGCCCGGCACTGAGTAGCGCAGCCGCGCAATCAGATCATTGACCTTGCCGCCGGGCAACTGACCGCCCTCCCCGGGTTTGGCACCCTGCGCCACTTTGATCTGCAGTACCTCGGCGTTCACCAGATAATGGGGAGTCACGCCAAAGCGACCCGAGGCTATCTGCTTGATCTTGGAGACACGATTGGTGCCATAACGATCAGGGTCCTCACCGCCCTCACCGCTGTTCGAGCGGGCGCCAATCTGATTCATGCCCATTGCCAACGCTTCATGGGCCTCAGGCGACAAGGCTCCCAACGACATTCCGGCAGAATCGAAACGACGCAAAATGTCCTCGATGGGCTCCACCTCATCGAGTGGCAACGGCGTATCAGAGAGCTTTAACGCCAAGAGGTCGCGTAGTGCGGCCACCGGACGCTCGTTACAATGTGCCGCGTAACGCAGATAGTCCGCGTAATCACCGCTGATTACCGCTGACTGAAGGCTCATCACCACATCCGGGTTATAGGCGTGGTACTCGCCTCCATGCACGTACTTGAGTAATCCTCCCTGATCAATGGTTTTGCGCCGCGATCGGGCGCGGCTCGCAACCTGCCACTGGTCCTTTTCCAACTGGTCCAGCGATAAACCACCGACGCGTGAGGTCACCCCGGCAAAGGCCACAGCGACCAGCTCAGCATCCAGACCGACCGCTTCGAATAATTGTGCGCCGCGATAGGAGTTCACTGCAGAAATGCCCATCTTGGACATAATCTTCAGCAGCCCCTTGTTAATTCCCTTACGGAAGTTCTTTTGACAAACCTGGGGGTCGCCCAACAACTCACCGCGCGAGAGCAGATCCTCAATGACACTGTAAGCGAGATAAGGATAGACCGCTGTCGCACCAAAGCCCAATAGGCACGCCACGTGATGCGAATCCCTTGCGCTTCCGGACTCCACGATCAGATTACACTCGGCACGTAAGCCGGTGCGGATCAGATGATGGTGCACTGCACCGGTTGCCAACATACTGTGCAGCGGGACACGGGACTCACCCAGACCCCGATCAGAGAGAATAATAATATTCCTGCGCTCACGAACTGCCGCTTCGGCACTGCTGCAAACCGCCTCTAACGCCTGGCGCAAATTGCACTCGGCAGGGTCATAGGTCACATCAATGACGACACTTTGAAATCCGTCCTCTGCCAACGCGAGAATCGACTGGAACTTGGCTTGAGAGAGCACGGGCGAAGTCAGACTAATTCGCCTTGCATGCTCCTCAGACTCGGTAAAAATATTGCGCTCCGGCCCCAGATCCACCTCGAGCGACATCACAATCGATTCTCGCAGTGGATCAATCGGAGGATTGGTTACCTGAGCAAATTTCTGCCGAAAATAATCGTATAGGGAGCGCTCGTGGCGCGAGAGCACCGCCATCGGCGTATCGTCTCCCATTGACCCCACAGCTTCGTTGCCTGACTCCGCCAGCGGCCTGAGTACCTGGTCACGCTCCTCAAAGCTGACCTGAAACATTTTTTGGTAAACATCGAGTTCGGCGCCGGATATTGCCGCCACCGCCTCACCCACAAAACTGCCTTCAATGAGACGGGCATTTTGGCGGAGCCATTGCTTGTAGGGCTGCCGGGTTTTGAGAAGCTCATCAATATCCCGGGTATGTAGCACCTTCCCCTCATGGGTATCGACCACCAAAATTTGCCCCGGACCGACCCTGCCTTTGGCAATCACGTCCTCGGGTTGATAACCATGGGTGCCAATTTCTGACGCCAAGGTAATAAAACCATCGTCCGTGGTAACCCATCGCGCGGGTCGCAAGCCATTACGATCCAGCAGACAACAAGCGTATCGACCATCAGTGAGCACGATACCTGCAGGCCCGTCCCAAGGCTCCATGTGCATGGCGTTGTACTGATAAAACGCCTTGAGGTCAGGGTCGATGCCTTCAATGTTTTGCCACGCCGGCGGTATCAGCATGCGCAACGCGCGGGGCAACTCAACGCCACCGGTGGTGAGCAGCTCCAACATGTTGTCGAGGCTTGAGGAATCCGAGCCCTCGGTATTGACCAGCGGTGCCAGATCCTGCAAGCCTGGCAAAAGCGGCGACGCCAACTTTGATGTTCTCGCCCTGGACCAGCTCCGATTACCCTCGATCGTGTTGATTTCGCCGTTGTGCGCCAACATCCTGAAGGGTTGTGCGAGCGGCCAACGGGGCAGCGTATTGGTAGAGAAACGCTGATGAAACACGCAGATCGCGGTGGCCAACGCCGGGCTGTGCAGGTCTGGGTAAAACCGCGCTAAATCCGCGGGCATGACCAGCCCTTTATAGGAAATGACCCTGTCAGAAAGACTGCAGATATAAAAATCGGGGTCTCCCTTGAGTGCCATTTCTGTTTTTCGACGCGCAATAAACAGCTTTCCCAGACAATGGTCGTGATCGATACCCTCTGCGCTGACAAAAATCTGCTCGATACGGGGCAACTGATCCAAGGCAATCTCACCACAGACCTCGGTATCAATTGGCACCTCGCGCCAGCCAAAAACGCCTAGTCCCTCGGCCTTCAGCGCCGCCTCCATCGCCTCGCGAGCGACCGTTTGACGTTCGCTGTCCTGACTGAGGAAGACCATGCCAACGGCATAGCGCTCCCCCAGCTCTACGCCCAAGACGGCTTTTGCCTCGCTACGCATAAACGCATCAGGCATTTGCATGAGCAGACCGCAGCCATCCCCAGTGCGACCATCAGCCGCAATCCCGCCGCGATGCGTCATGCAGGTGAGGGACTCTATGGCGGTTTCCAGCAGACGATGACTCGCCTCACCCTGCACATGGGCGATCAGACCAAATCCACAGTTATCCCGAAACTCTTCGGGGCGGTAAAGACCGCGCGAGGCCGCCGCCTGCTCCGGCGAGGCGCTCGCTTCGACATGATGACTCATAACACGTTTCGCTATTGCGCCGGCAATCACGGCCGGCGGAACCGCCCTTTTCAGGCTAAGAACAAAGGGGGGCGTAGTTTACACACCCTGCAGAGGGCACTCAATTGGCGATAAGTTCGCCGATCAAGCCGGGATCACGCCCGCAATCTCTTCCGCCGTCACGCTGTCTGTGATCCATGGGACCCCCAACTCGCGCAATAAAATATAGCGAACTTTCCCGGCAGACACTTTTTTGTCGCTCGACATCGCGTCGAGAAAATCCAGCGCTGAATGCCCCGCAGGCGGCGCAGCGGGCAAACCCAACGACTGATTAAAATCGATGAGCTGTTGAACGACCGAGCCCGGCAGATCGCCACGGTTGGCAGAAATGCGGGCGGCCATCACCATCCCAGCCGCCACTGCCTCACCGTGCAGCCAGTCGCCATAACCCTGCATTCGTTCAATCGCGTGACCAAAGGTATGACCAAAGTTGAGGTGAGCGCGCACGCCGCCCTCACGCTCATCGGCTGCCACGATGGCCGCCTTGATCTCACAGCTTCGCTTTACCGCCCTGGAGACCGCCTCCATGTCGCGACGATTCAGAGAATCCCGGTTCTGCACCAACCAATCAAAGAACTCGCCATCGCTGATCAGGCCATATTTCACCACCTCTGCAATACCGGCAGCATATTCACGCTCGGGGAGCGTCAGCAAGGTGCTCAAGTCAATGATTACCCGTGCGGGCTGGTGGAAGGCGCCGATCAGATTCTTGCCCATGGGGTGATTTACCCCGGTTTTTCCGCCCACCGAGGAATCAACCTGCGCGAGCAATGTTGTTGGCACCTGTATGAAATCCGCGCCACGAAGAAAACAGGCTGCAGCGAATCCAGTCATATCACCCACTACACCGCCGCCCAAGGCGATGAAAAGGCTCTGCCGCTCATGCCGGGCTTCCAGTGCGGCATCCAGAATCCGCTCGATGGATTGCAGGCGCTTATGGCGCTCACCCGCGGCCAGCACAACCTCTGTGAGATGCGCTACCTGCGACAGGCCTCCCTTTAGCTGATCCAAGTAAATAGGGCCTACCTGATCGTCGGTGACGATAATGACACCCCGATCGCCCACAATTCTCTTCCACCGCTCGGCATCGCCCAACAATCCCCGGCCGATTTCGATGGCATAGCTCCGATCGCTGACCGTCGAGCGAAGATCGACATGAACAGTGTGGTCGGATTCCAACATGAATGATTACTCCCGGAAATCTGGTCAGTCTGCCGTCGAAGGCAACAGCGAGCGCGCCGCCAATTGTTCCTGAATTTGTTTGGCAACTCTACGGGCATTGCCGCCGCTCGCAGAGACAATGATGTCTGCCAATGATCGATAGAGCGGCTCTCGCTCCGCCATCAATTTTTGCAGAGTCGCCTCGCGATCGCCCTTGGCGAGTAAGGGTCGACCCTCTCCGGAACCGGTTCTTTTGAGCTGTTGCTCCACGCTCACATCGAGATAAACCACCACGCCAGTCTCTGACATCAGGCGGCGATTCTCTGCCGTGACTACCGCGCCACCACCTGTTGCAATGACGATTTGCGATCGCTTCGCAAGGTCGCTCAGCACCGTTGCCTCGCGACGTCGGAATCCAGTCTCGCCCTCAACATCAAAAATCCATGGGATATCAGCCCCGCAACGCGCTTCGATCTCTGCATCGCTGTCAACAAAGGTGCAACCCAGCAGCGTTGCCAGTACTTTCCCGACAGTAGACTTGCCGGACCCCATTGGGCCGACCATGAATAAGCGAAAATCCCGACTGCTATCCGACATCAGCGATGCAATCAGTTAACCAACGCCTCAGAAAGAATTCTGGGCGTAATAAAAATCAGGGTCTCTGTTTTTTGCTGCGTATTGGCCCTGCTCTTAAACAGATTGCCGAGATAGGGAATGTCACCCAGTAGCGGCACCTTCTCTACCTTAACAAGCTCCTCGTTCTTGAATACACCGCCCAGCACGACGGTCTCGCCATTGCCCACCAACACCTGCGTGGTGAGCTCAGTCGTGTCGATAGTTGGAATCAGCCCCCCATTGCCGCTGGGCACTAACTCTCCAACCGAGTCCTGATTCACCACCAGGTCGAGCAAAATCCGGTCATCGGGGGTGATATTGGGCGTAACGTCGAGCTTCAACACGGCTTCCTTAAATGCTGTGGTCGTCGCGCCAGATGCAGCACCTTCCTGATAGGGAATTTCGGTACCGGATTTAATACTGGCTTTCTGCTTGTCGCCGGTGATCACCTTGGGCTGCGAAACCACCTCGCCTTCACCCGATGCCTCGAGGGCAGACAACTCCGCCGTCAAAAAGAGGTCCGTGGAGGTAAAACCCACCGCAAAACCCGAAGTTCTCGCTGAAACGCCCAAATCAACAAAGGGGGCGGTCGGCATCTGCACCGGGCTAGTCCCGGCAATCAGCTGACTGTTCAGGTTGGTCACGCTCGCGGTATCTCCAGCGACGGAAGTGAACTTGTCTCCATCAACGTTCAAGTAGCCTCCCCCCCACCGGATACCCAGCTGCTGGTCGATGTTGGAAGAGGCAATCACAATCCGTGCCTCTATCATCACCTGCCTGATCGGGATGTCCACCTTCTCGATAAGATCCCGAATTTCGGCGAGCTTTGCGGCGGTATCGGTGACCACGATCGAGTTAGTCCGCTCATCAACCACCACCGAACCGCGCTCAGAAATGAGGGATCCGCCCTCCTCCGACCCCGCGGCGAATAGTGTCACCACCTCTGCTGCCTTCGCGTAACGGATACGAATGAACTCTGACTGCAGCGGCGCAAGCTCGGCGAGCTGCTTATTGGCCTCGATCTCTAGACGCTCCCGCTCCGCGATCTCTTGCGCTGGGGCAACCATCAGCACGTTGCCAATCTTTCGGCTATCCAGGCCCCGTGTCTTGAGTACGAGATCCAGTGCCTGATCCCAAGGGACGCTCTGTAGCCTCAGGGTGATATTCCCGGTAACTGAGTCCGACGCCACCAAATTGAGCTCGGTAAAGTCTGCGATGAGCTGCAACACCGAACGCACCTCTATATTCTGAAAATTCAGAGAAATGCGATCGCCGACATAGTTAAATTCATTTAAACGCTCGCGCTTCTCATCGAGTGTCATTGGCGCCACTGCGAGCACATATTCGTTGCCCGTTTGGTAAGCGAGATAATCAAAGCGCCCATCCGCCTGCAGTTGAAGGCGCGTGCCGCGCTCCGTTGTAGTGACCTCCACCTTTTGCACGGGCGTGGCGAAATCTGTGACGTCAAAGCGGCGGATCAATGCCTCGCGGACATTGGTGTTCATAAATTGCAGGGTAATCTTGCCGCCTTCGCTGAATATGCTTGCATCAACCGCCGGGTTACTCAGCGTGAGCACCAGCAAACCCTCCCCGTCAGAAGAGCGCTGAAACGTCAGATCGGTGATCTCAGACACCACGCGCTCGACCCGATTGGCGTCACTGCGAAGTACTTCGGTCTTGGTTTGGCTTGCCGCAAACTCGCCAGTGTCGCGACCCACTCGGAGTATCAGTCGACGGCCAGAAATCTCACTTTCAAACGGCACCAGCTCAACCAGATTGACGATAAGCCGCGTGCGATCCCCGGCTTCCAGCAACATGACGCTGGTCGCATTCGGTTCTGACAGCGGAAATCGCTTTTCCTCAAGCACACTGCGGGTTTGCGGTAAATCAACGACGATGCGCGCTGGCTCTTCTATGGTGTAACTTTCGAGATCTGCGACAGGCGGCTCGTCGAAGGTCAGCTGCACCTCGAGCCTGCCGCCAGGCTGAGAACTGAAAGCGATATCTTCAATGACCGCCGCATCTGTAAAAGCGGCTATTGTCCAAAGCCAGGCGGCACAAAGGCAGCGCCACGAGGTGCAAACACTTGCAATGCCCTCGCTGGAATATGGTTTCTTCATAACTGCCTCTCCCTCGCTCACGTCCCTGAGAGCTCAATGGTTCTGGGTCGCTCTACCCAACCGTCCTCGGTTCCGTCCGAGACGATTTCTATCACGGCAATAAATGCAGCGCCCATGCTGATAATCCTACCGTGATCCCGACCCAGAAAATCCCCCACCTGCACACGGTGGATGCCGCCTTCCGGATCTTTGATCAAAGTCCAGTTCTGCCCATTTCGCTCAAGCGAACCCACCATCACCAGTGAATCCAGCGTGAACCGCTCCAGATAGCCTCTGGGTCTATCGGGGTCTGGCCGCAGCGCCGCTCTCGCAGACAGCGCAGCCAGTTGTCTCACATCAATGGGTCTATCGAATGGACTTCGCAAAGTGGCCGCAGAGTAGGCAAAAGCTTCATAGGGCTCGAACGTTGGGATGGGCTCTATGACCCCTCCCGGCGCCGCGCGCTTTTCAGCCATGAAGGCGTCCAATTCCTGTATCCCCGGATCGGCGCATGAGATCAACAAACCGGAAAGGCTCCAGAGAGACCAACGTCGCAAACGGTCTTGTAATGGGCTACTCACTCGCATCACCCTCGCGATATCGATAGGTCTTGGCGAGAATACTCATCTCCAGCATCGGTGAGGCTTTTGCGTCATCCGTCACTTTAAAATCGTGCAAGGTAACAATCCGGGGCAAACTGGCCATTCCCGAGATGAACGCGCCGAGATCGTGATAGGAACCAGCCACCTCAATGGCAATGGGCAACTCAATAAAGAACGCCTGCGCCTGCTCCTCAAGCAAATCAATGCGCTCTATCTTGAGCCCGTTGAGCTCTCCCTTGCCCGTAATATCCTCAAGCAAGCTCGGCACTTCTGTCTCGGAGGGTAACTGCGCCACTAATTCTCCAAAGCGGAGCTCCATCTCGGCAAGTTGGGCTTTGTAGGTTTCGAGGTTGGCGGCTTCGAAAGCTTTTTGCTCAAACTCCTGCCGTAATTTCCCCTCCTGCTGCTCCTTGCTGCCCAGCGTTTGCTGCAAGGCATCGATGTGAAAATAAAACCCGGCTATCAAGACGAGGGCATACAGGGCTGCCAACAGGATAGCCTTCAGAGCCTGCGGCCAATTCCCGATGTTCTCCAGATCAAGATCCGCCAGATCCAGCTCGTTCAACGCCCGCAGATGCTCCGACCAGTTCACGATGATGCGCCTTTCTCGCCAGCGGGCATCGATAGCTTGACGGTCAGCTTGAACGTCGCACTCTGATCTCCGTATTCGGGGGCACTCTGAACCGCATCCAGTTTCGGGCTGTCGAGCCATTGAGAGGCATCGAGGCGGCGCATCAAGCGCGATACATGATTATTGGATTCCGCCACACCCTCCAGCGAGACGACTTCACCCTTGGTACTCAAGGCTGTATAGAAAACACCGTCCGGTAGGGTTCTAACGAGTTGATCGAGCAGACGAACGACGACCGGCCGGTTGCCCTGTAGCGCCTGAATGATCTCCATGCGCTCGATCAGTTCGTTGCGCCTTTGTTGCAGCCCACGGATCTCCGAGACCGCCTGATCCAGCACGGCGATATTTTGTCGGAGATAGTGATTACGGCTTTCCTGCCGGTCGATAAAATGGTTTACCCCGAGATCCCATAGAAAGAGCGAGAGTGCCGCTCCGACAACCGTCACACCAAGTCCGATGAGAAACTGCTGCTTTCGCTGCTCCCTTCGCGACTCGCGCCAGGGCAACAGATTGATATTACTCATCCGCCAGCACCCCGCATCGCCAAGCCACAAGCGACCATCATGGCAGGCGCATCCCTGGCTAGGGCCGCCGCGTCTACCCGCGGACTGACAGTCATGCCCGCAAACGGATTCGCAACAATGACCGGCGTCGAGAGTCG
Organism: Luminiphilus sp.; assembly: GCA_038112515.1. Lineage (GTDB taxonomy): Bacteria > Pseudomonadota > Gammaproteobacteria > Pseudomonadales > Halieaceae > Luminiphilus. The sequence goes on along the minus strand of JAYNNB010000032.1, from coordinate 1,706 downwards.
CTCCTCGGCCAGCGCCCCCAAACCGTCAATAGAGGCCACACCGCCGCACAGCACGATGCAATCAAGGGAGGTGAACTCACTCGACGAGAAAAAGAACTGCAAGGATCGACTGATTTGCTGAATCACTGCCTCGAGGAAGGGCTGCAGCACCTCCTGCTCATAATCCTCTGGCAAGCCTCCCTGCTTTTGGGCCCGTCCTGCTTCGTCAAAGGACAGATCGTAACGGTTCATAATTTCGTCCGTCAGCTGCTTGCCACCAAAAAACTGCTCGCGGGAATAAATGGACTCTCCCTCAGAAAAGACCGACAAGGTCGTCATACTGGCACCCACATCCACCATCGCCACCGTCTGCAGATGGTCCTCGGGCAACTGCGCTTTCAATAACGCCAGCGCACGACCCATAGCAAGCACCTCGACATCCATAATGGCTGCGGTAAGGTCCGCTAGTTCCAGCGCATCAACACGGGCATCAATGGTTTCCTGATGGCAGGCAACGAGCAGGACATTGACGGCATCAGTACGCCCGGGTACGGGAGCCAGCACCTCAAAATCGAGGGCAACCTCCTCTAACGCATAGGGAATGTATTGGTCAGCCTCGACGGCCAGCTGCGCCTCGAGATCCTCCTCGGAGAGGCCCGCGGGCATGGTGACCGTTTTAATGATGACGGCAGATCCCGAGACCGCAGCGGCAGCACGCTTAACCCGGGTTCGTGATCGCACCACAAGGTCGCGAATAAGCGCACCAACGGTCTCAACCTGTTTCACATTTTTTTCGATCACCGCCTCGGGGGGTAGAGGCGCCACCGCGTAACTCTCAACGCGATAGCGGTCGCCCTGCCGACTCAGCTCCAGTAACTTCACTGTCGTGGAACTGATATCGATCCCGAGAACCCGCGATGTCTTGGCAGCGCCAAATAACCTCAACACTCTCATTCCCTTGCGTGTGTCGACGTCCCTTGTGAGGGCTTCACATGTCTCGAGCGGCCATATTACGATGGCAGTGCTTTTTTACGACCGAACAAAGTCGGTAAAACGTCACTTATTGCGCCCATTTGTGTGAAATACCCGCAAAAGCCCTGATATGTTTGCGCCTTTGGCGCGGAGCAGCCGTCAGCCCATGCCAGCTCAACTCGAGAGAAGATTGCAAAATACCCTGCTGGAGGCTGTTTAATTGGCGACAAACCAGACCCTCATTCGGTATGCGTTACTGCTCGCTTGCGCGGGAGTCTGGTGGTTAGCGGGGCTGTATCTCTACCTCAGCCCGAGGCTCCCCGAGGAAAGTGCGCTCCGCAACATCACGCTGCAAACGCCCATGCAGGTGCTGAGCCGCGACGGCGCTCTTATCGGACAGTTTGGCGAGCAAAAACGAAAACCGCTGAAGTTCGAAGAGATCCCGCAAAGCTTCATCAATGCACTGCTCGCAGCGGAGGACGATGGATTTTTTGAGCACGGTGGCATCGAGCCGCTCAGCCTTGCGAGAGCCGTTTCTGAGCTACTGCTGACCGGCAGAAAAGGCAGCGGCGGCTCGACCATCACCATGCAAGTGGCACGCAACTATTTTTTGACCCTGGATCAAACGTTCATCAGGAAATTTACTGAGATTCTTTTGGCGCTCCAGATCGAGGCACGCCTGAGTAAAGAAGAAATTTTCGAGCTCTACGTTAACCGCGTGTTCCTGGGACACCGCGCCTATGGTTTTGAGGCGG
>JAYNNB010000031.1:0-20787 GCA_038112515.1 Luminiphilus sp. | reverse complement strand
GGGGTGGCCTCGGGCGCCGATTGGTCTGTGTTCAACGGTTTTCACGCCGCCTCTTTCACACTGGGCTTAAAACGATACTCGCCTTGACGGCAGAGTCAACCATTGTCCCCGCTATTTGAAATTACCGGGCCAGATGGCCTAACAAGGAATTGGTATATGCCGCAGTGATATCGATATCGACGAATTCACCAATCAGCTCCGTATCAGAACAAGCAAAGTTGACCACGCGGTTGTTTTCAGTGCGGCCTGAGAGCTGCCCGGGGTCTTTTTTTGCAAACCCTGAGACTAATATGCGCTGGCGGGAGCCGACCATGCTCGCAGAGATCTGCTGCGCCTGCTGCGCGATACGGCCTTGAAGAATATGCAAACGTTGCTTTTTCACGGACTCCGGCGTGTCGTCTTTCAGTTCGGCGGCTGGCGTGCCGGGACGCGCGCTGTAGATAAAGCTGAAGGACGTATCGAAGCCGACTTCCTCGATCAAACCCATGGTGGCGGCAAAATCGTCCTCGGTCTCGCCCGGAAATCCGACGATAAAATCTGATGACAGGGAAATATGGGGTCTGAGTCTTCGCAGGGCTCTGATCGTCGCTTTGTATTCCAGCGCGGTGTGACCGCGTTTCATTGCCATCAAGATGCGGTCGGAGCCACTCTGAACAGGGAGATGCAGGTGATCGACCAGCGCAGGGATTTCCCCGTAGCAGGCAACGATGGCCTCAGAAAACTCGACCGGGTGCGAAGTGGTATATCGAATGCGGTCAATACCGGGCACCAGATTTACCAGGTGTAGGAGTTCCGCAAAATCAACCACCTCATTGAGGTGGTTATGACCCCTGTATGCGTTAACGTTCTGACCAAGCAGGTTCACTTCTCTTACGCCACGATCTGCAAGACCCGCTATCTCTGCGATGACATCGTCAACTGGGCGGGAGACTTCCTCGCCCCGTGTATAGGGTACAACGCAGAACGTACAGTACTTACTGCATCCCTCCATGATGGAAACGAAGGCCGAAGGCCCATCGACACTGGGCTCGGGCAAACGATCAAATTTTTCAATTTCCGGAAAGCTGACGTCCACTACCATAGGCTCACCGCGGCGGCGATGCTCAATCATCTCGGGCAGTCGGTGGAGGGTTTGGGGACCAAAGATAAGATCGACAAACGGTGCGCGCTTTCCGATCTCCGCACCCTCTTGGCTGGCAACACACCCTCCAACGCCAATGATGACATCGGGGTTTTTCTGCTTGAGTCGTTTCCAGCGCCCCAATTGGTGAAATACTTTTTCCTGCGCTTTTTCCCGAATGGAGCAGGTGTTCAGCAATAGCACGTCGGCATCATCGGGTGACTGGGTCATGACCAATCCGTGGCTCTCGCCCAGCAGGTCTGCCATGCGCGCAGAATCATACTCATTCATCTGGCACCCGTGGGTTTCGACAAACAGTTTTTTGCTGGAGGAGTCAGTCATGCGTTGTATTCCGCATACGCTTGGTCACTGTGGCCGCGGAGTATAGCGCCTCGGCTTTAAAAATCGCGTGTTGTGCTGGAGCTTTGTACGGAAAGTGTTAACATTCCGCCCCTTTTTGTCGCGTCACCTCGGTCTGCCGGGAGTCAACATGCCTTCTCAGCCTATCTACAAAGTGATCTTTCATAACGGAGGCCAGGTCTACGAGGTCTTTGCGAGGCAAATCTATCAGAGCGATATGTGGGGATTTGTTGAAGTCGAGGAACTGGTATTTGGAGAGCGCTCCCAGATTGTCGTTGATCCCGGTGAAGAGAAGCTGAAAAACGAGTTTGCAGGCGTTAAACGCAGCTATATCCCACTGCAGGCGATTATCCGTATTGACGAGGTCGAAAAAGAGGGTGCCGCACGAATATCAGATGCCACCAGCGCTAAAATAGCGCCTTTCCCGGTAGCGCCGCAGCCGATCATGCCTTCAACCCGAGACGAGTAAACCCGGGGCTTTGGCACCAGTTGTCTGGCTGCGGCTTGATGGGATGTTGGGCCAGCGTCAGGCTACCGAATCTGTAGATCCTTACCCAAAAATCGCTTCGCAGGCGGCTCGGCCGCCATTGCTCGGCGCCTTGAAAAACCGCCCGGAATCCCCAATTAAAAGACATCGGTCAAACGTGTGACCGGTTTCCTAGTGAGGATCAGGTGGATCAGGACGAGCAGAATCAAAGAGATGGCGAAGTGTTGCCTGCCGAGACAGAGCAATCGGAGCGTCACGGCGTCGCTACACCAGCGCTGGCAGATGACGTATTGCCCGACACCTTGGTACTGCTGCCACTGCCCGGGCGCCCGTTTTTCCCCGGGCAGGTGCAGCCCGTATCGTTTAATCCCGATAACTGGCAAGCCACGCTTGATGCCATAGCACAGCAGGGCTCGGGGCTGTTGGGGCTCGCTTTCGTCGACAAGACTGATCCGAGCGCCGTGACGCCTGATGAATTTCCCGACACCGGATGCGTCGTCAGGTTGCACCGTCCGCCGGGCTTGTCTGAGCACGCCGGACAGTTTCTGGCGCAGGGGCTCCGAAGATTTCGCATTGTCAGGTGGTTGAGTGAAACCAGCCCACTCATCGCTCAAGTCGAATATCCGCGGTCGCAGGGAGATCGTGACAGCGACGAAATCAAAGCTTATGCCATGGCGGTTATCGCTGCTATCAAGGAGCTCTTGCCGCTGAACCCTCTCTACAGCGAGGAACTCAAGCAGCACATTGGCCAATTCAACCCTAATCAGCCGGGACTGCTTGCCGATTTTGCAGCAGCCCTGACCACTGCCAGCGGAGATCGTTTGCAAGAAGTGTTGGAGACACTCCCACTAACCCGCCGGATGAATATTGTACTGGAGCTTTTAAAGCGTGAACGGGAGGTGGCAGAGCTACAGGGCCAAATTACGACTCAGGTCAATGAAAAGGTCTCTGCGAACCAACGAGAATTCTTTTTGCGCGAGCAGATGAAGGTGATCGAGAAGGAATTGGGTCTCTCCAAGGATGACAACACCTCCGATCTTGATCGATTCAAACAGCGCCTTGAGCAACTAAACCCGCCTGAAAAAGTACTGAATCGGCTGGAGGAGGAGTTCAACAAATTAAAGGTGCTGGAGTCGGGCTCTCCCGAGTACGGGGTGACACGTAATTATCTGGATTGGGCCACTTCGGTACCGTGGGGCATACAGTCTCGGGATAACCTCGACCTTGATCACGCCCGGGCTGAGCTCGATGCGCATCATGATGGTCTGGAAGATGTAAAGAAGCGAATTATTGAGTTTCTCGCCGTCGGTGCCTTCAAGGGCAGTATCGATGGCTCGATTCTGCTGTTGGTGGGGCCTCCGGGGGTTGGCAAAACCAGTATTGGCAAGTCAATTGCTGCAGCGCTAGACAGGCAGTTTTATCGGTTCAGCCTCGGCGGTATGCGCGATGAAGCCGAGATAAAGGGGCATCGGCGCACCTATATTGGCGCTATGCCGGGCAAGCTCGTTCAGGCATTGAAGGAGGTCGAGGTCACGAATCCAGTCATCATGCTCGACGAGATTGATAAGGTCGGGACCTCATTTCAGGGTGACCCGGCATCGGCCCTGTTAGAGGTACTGGATCCCGAGCAAAACAGCGAGTTTCTGGACCATTATCTGGACTTGCGAATTGACCTTTCCAAGGTGTTGTTTATTTGCACGGCGAACCAGCTCGATACCATCCCCGGTCCGCTCCTGGACCGAATGGAGGAGATCCGTTTGTCGGGTTATATCGCCGAAGAAAAGCTCGCGATTGCCAAAAATCACCTGTGGCCCAAACTTCTGGAGCGTCACGGCGCCCACACCAAGCAGATCCGTATCAACGATGCGGCTCTGCGTCTTGTGATTGATGCTTATAGCCGAGAGGCTGGTGTGCGTGGTCTGGAGAAAAAATTGAGCGCACTGGTACGCGCATCTATTTTAGAGATGGTAGAGGCGGGGTCTCAGCGGATCCGCATCGGCAAGCGAGAGGTCGAAGCGATTCTCGGTCGCCCGCGGTTCAAGGTTGAGAGAGCCTTGCGTGGGAAAGGCGTCGTCACTGGGCTGGCATGGACGGCAATGGGCGGGGCAACGCTCAGCATAGAATCTTCAAAGATCCACACCCTGAATCGCGGTTTCAAGCTGACGGGTCAGTTGGGCGAGGTAATGAAGGAGAGTGCGGAAATAGCGTACAGCTATGTCGTTGCCCATTTACGTGAGTTTGGCTGCGAAGCGGATTTCTTTGATATGTCGATGGTGCATCTCCATGTGCCGGAGGGCGCCACGCCTAAAGATGGACCCAGTGCCGGTATCACAATGGCAACTGCCTTGTTGTCCTTGGCGCGAGGGGATCGCCTTCGTCGTCCGCTGGCGATGACCGGCGAACTTACTTTGACGGGACAGGTGCTGCCCGTTGGCGGTATTCGCGAGAAGGTCATCGCTGCCCGGCGCGCCAAAATCGATGAAGTGATCCTGCCTTTTGCCAATCGCGGAGATTACGAAGCCCTGCCCGAATATCTCAGGGAGGGGGTCGAGGCACACTTTGTTCGCGGTTATCGCGAGGTGTTCGATATTGTCTTTGATGCCTCGCGTGAGCGGCGTCAACTGCACTAGCCCTTTCGCTTTATTGATTATTGCTGGCGGTCAGGATGGCTCGTTTGGGCGCGGGTAAACCCTCGATCGTCAAAGCGGCATCCTCGGGATTGAGAAACTCGCTAAGTGAGTGAAAGTTCATCCAGGGGGTGCGGCGCTGTTCCTCTATGCTGGTCGCGTTCACATCAATAATCTCGATACGCCCGAAGCCTGCGGTTTTTAACCAGCGCGCTGTCAGGCCAGGGCTTGGCAGATGCCACACGTTTCCCATGCGCGCATAGCGCCCCTGTGGCTCAATGATGGCCTGGTCGTCTCCGTCAATGACCAGCGTCTCAAGCACCAATTGGCCGCCCGGGCGGAGTTTATTTTTTAAAGAGAGTAGATGGGCCATTGGATCACGCCGATGATAAAGCACGCCCATCGAGAACACGGTGTCGAAAACGGGCAGGGCATCGGGCATCGCCTCGAGCGTCATAGGCAGCACGTGGATGCAGGGTTGGCTGAGGTAACGATGAATGGCTTTAAATTGCAGGATAAAAAGCGGTGTCGGATCAATACCGATCACTTCTGATGCGCCGGCCCCCAGCATTCTCCAGCAGTGGTAGCCATTGCCGCAGCCAACATCCAGTATCCGTCGGTCTTGCAGGGACTCCAGTGCGCCAGCCAGACGATCCCACTTCCAGTCTGAGCGCCATTCAGTATCGATATGTAAACCAAAGAGCTCAAATGGACCTTTTCGCCAAGGATGCAATCCTCGCAATGCGTCCTCCAGCGTCTTTAGATCCGGGTTGCTGATGGAACCGGTCACGCCTACGCGAGGGCTATTTAACAGCGGTGCACCGACCTGCAAATCGGGCAGATTGTTGAGGGCGGCGCGCCACCGGGGAAGATCGCCGTAGCGTTCCGTCGAAAGTCCGGAGTGTAAGAGTGCAGGTAAATCCTCAAGCCACTGTGCCAGAGGGCCTTGTGTCCATCTTTCTCTCAGCGCTTCCCAGTCATTGGTCAGTTCTGGAGGTACCATCATGCAATGGCGATGATGGAGGCAAAATTGAGGCACTGAAACCAGAGATCGCAGTGACTGAACCCAACTTGTCGGAGCCGTTCAAAATGCTTCTCGCGCGTTTCAGGAACGAGGACGTTTTCAAGCGCATCACGTTTTTGAGCAATTTCGAGGTCGCTGTATCCCTGCTGTCGCTTGAAGTCGTGGTGCAAGGCGATCAGACGCCGGTTGAGCTCACTGTTCTGTAGGGTAATTTTCTCCGAGAGAATCATCACGTCACCCGGTGACATGGCCTCTCTGACGCGCAGCAACGTTTGCTCGCGTTGCTCGATTGGAACGAACTGTAGCGTGTAATTCATGATTACCACGCTGGCGTTCGTCAGCCTCAGATCGGCAATATCGCCGACTTGTAGCTTGATCAGTTTGCCTTCGGGAAACTGGGCAAGATGATTGCAGGCCGCCGAGAGCATGGCTTCGGAGTTGTCGATCCCAATCAGCTGACAGTCTTGGCAGGCAGGCTGCCGCGCCACCGAAAGCAGCGAGGCGCCCCACGAACAGCCAAGATCGTATATGTTGGTGTTGGGCCGAGCGTGTTGAGCAGCCAAAGCGCCGGTCATGGAGATGACGGTCTCATAACCAGGGACCGAGCGATTGATCATGTCCGGGAAGACCGATGCAACCGCTTCATTAAAAGAAAAAAGAGTGCGTTCGGCTAACGGCTCTGCAAACAACTGGTCGCGTAAGGCTGTCGGCGCGGTGAGATTGCTCGCTGCGTCCTGCTCACGAGTTGTTGATCGTTGGGCGGGCGCCTCGCCAACCGGGTCCTCTTGGGTCATTTTGGCATTCGTTCCGTCGGGTACCGCTGGGAGCATAACAGGGCTTGTGGCGCGGTCGGATACTCCCGCATACTTTCGCGCTATTTACGCGCAGAGTTTGCCAGAGTTTCGTATGTTTGATTCGTTGCCGGTTCTTCCACCAGATTCCATTCTTGGTTTGGCTGCTGCCTGTCGCGCAGATCCTAATCCGGACAAAGTTGACCTCACCCTGGGCGTCTACATGGATGAGACAGGCCTCTGTCCTGTCTTTCAGTCGGTGCAGGAAGCGCAACGCGAGCTGGTAAACGAGGAAAGAACCAAGGTTTACATGCCGCCGATGGGCGACGATGCGTATCTTTCGGGCATTCGCTCTCTGGTGTTGGGCGCTGAGTTGGAGAGCCGCTTGGGCAAACGCGTCACGGCCGTGCAGACGCCAGGGGGCTGCGGTGCGGTGCGATTGGGTGCCGAGGTGTTGCACGCTGCGGCTCCCGATACCACGGTGTGGGTCAGTGATCCTACTTGGCCTGTGCACATTCCGCTGATGGGTTCCGTCGGTTTGCAATTCAGAACCTACCGATATTATTCGCCGGAGCTCAAAGGGCTCGATTTTGCAGCGATGCTGTCGGATCTTGAGCAGGCTGCTCCGGGTGACGTCGTCTTGTTGCATGGCTGCTGCCACAATCCGAGCGGCGCTGATCCCACGCTGGAGCAGTGGCAGCAGTTGGCAAATTTATTGGCCCAGCGAAAGCTATTACCAATGATCGACTTTGCCTACCAGGGCATGGGTGCCGGTCTTGATCAGGATGCAACAGGGCTTCGTAACGTTCTGGCATCGGTACCGGAGATGATCATCGCCGTTTCCTCGTCAAAGAACATCGGGCTGTACCGCGAGCGAGCCGGAGCGGTGATTTTTGTCGGCGGAGATGATCGGTCGGCAGAGGCGATGGCGAGTCAAGCAGTTGCTGCCGCGCGGCGGGTGTATTCAATGCCCCCGGCGCATGGTGCGCTTTTAGCGGGCCGTGTGTTGTCTTCTCCCGAGCTGCGGCGCGCTTGGTCGCTTGAGCTGGAGCAGATATGCGGCAGAATTAATGGACTGCGTGCAAATTTCCGCGATGCCTTGATGAGTGCAACGGGCCGAGATTTTGACTTTATCGGCAGGGAGAACGGCATGTTCTCGTTTCTGGGGTTGTCGGTAGATCAGGCCGAGAGGCTCCGCCGTGAGCAATCGGTTTACATGCTTGATTCTTCTCGTATCAATATCGCGGGCCTGAATGATGCGAATATGTCTCGCGTTGTCGATGCGGTAGCGTCCGTGCTTTGATCCGGGCGCTTACCCCTCCAGTTCGATCAGTCGTTCAAGTGCCTTGTCGAGCGCCTGTTCAGCCGCCGTTATAGCTCGCATGACTTTCGCTACCTGATCAGGTGACTGGTCATAAAATTGGGGCTCCGAGACAGACGCAAGCAGTGCGGCGTGCTCATTCTCCAGTTGCTCGATCTTTTCGGGCAGTGCGTCGAGCTCTCTTTGCTCCTTGTAGCTCAGCTTGATTTTTTTGCTGGTTGGCGGCTCGGCTGAGTTTGTATCGACAGGTTTGTTCTGTGGCATCGATTCGGATACGGCTTTTTTGGTCTTGTTTTCCGATACCGGTGAATCCTTCAGCGGATTGAGGCTTCCACCCCGCGCTTCCCAGTCGCTGTAACCGCCCGCCTGTTCTTCAATAAGGCCATTGTCTTTCATTACCAGCAGGCTAGTGACGACCTTGTCCAAAAAGAAGCGATCGTGACTGACGACGATGACGGTCCCTTTGAACTCCAGCAGGATTTCTTCTAGCAATTCCAGCGTCTCGATATCCAGATCGTTGGTGGGCTCATCGAGCACCAGCAGATTCGCCGGCTGCGTAAAAAGTCGAGCCAGTATGGCGCGATTGATTTCTCCTCCAGACAAGGCTTTTACTGGCGTGCGGACGCGATCAGGGCTAAACAAAAAATCGCCCAGGTAACTGATAGCGTGTCGCCTTTGTCCGTTTATCTCTATAAATTCTTGCCCGCCGCACACGTTATCAATCAGATTTTGATCCGGCTGAAAAGCATCTCGCAGTTGATCGGAGTAAGCGACTTGAAGTTGAGTCCCCTGTAAAACCTCCCCTTCACTGGGATTGATTTTGCCGAGCAGAAGCTTGATGACGGTACTCTTACCCACGCCGTTGCGTCCGACGATACCAATTCGATCACCACGCTGAATAATGGTGGAGAATCCCTCGACGACGGCCTTGTTGCCATATCTGAAGGTGACATCCTTGGCTTCAGCAACCCGACGCCCTGAACGCTCAGCATCTTCAAGTGTCATACGGCCTTTTCCCACCGCGACTCTTCGCTGCGCTCTTTCCTCGCGCATCGCCTTCAAGGCTGTCACTCGCCCCTCGTTGCGGGTTCTGCGTGCTTTGATGCCTTGTCTGATCCACGCCTCTTCTTCAGCGAGTTTTTTGTCAAATAGCGCCTCGGCTTTTGCTTGAGCCGCAGCCCGCTGCTCGCGTTGAACGAGGAACTGTCGGTAGTCAGATTGCCAAAGTGAGAGATGACCTCTATCGAGCTCCCCGATCCGATTGCACACGCTCTGCAAAAATCGGCGATCGTGCGTAATGAGTACGACAGCGCCCCCAAAATTCGCGACCTGCTGTTCAAGCCAATCAATGGCGGGGATGTCAAGATGATTGGTCGGCTCATCCAGTAGCAGCACGTCCGGATCTGTTACCAATGCCTGAGCCATTGCCGCACGCCTGCGCCAACCGCCCGAGAGCGTCGAGAGAGGAACGCCGGCTGACAGCTGCAGCTGATCCAATACTTTTTCAATGCGTTGGCTCATGGTCCAACCATCTCGGTGCTCCAGCTCGCTGTGGATGGTGCTGAGTTCTGCGAGCGCCTCTTTCGAGCCCTCCTGAGTCAGTGATTGATACCGAGATAGTAATGCGCCCGTCTCTGCAAGGCCGGTAGCCACGTAGTCGAAAACGGTGAGTTCCAGATCTTGAGGGAGTGACTGGTGAAGAAAAGCAATCTTGGCATTCGGTTGCAGCCACCGGTCACCCGCTTCTGGGATTAAATCACCGGAAAGAATGCGCAGTAGCGTGGATTTTCCAGCGCCGTTTCTGCCCAGCAGGCCCAGCTTATCGCCCTTATCGAGTGTCAGGCTGACTTTATCCAGTAATATCCGGTTGCCGATGTTGAAATCGATCTGATCGAGGCGGACATAAGGCATGACGGATCTCCTGAGACCGCACAGTTTAGGACAGAAAAGATCCGCTGCGCGGTTTTGGGTAGAATGTGGGAGCTCGGGGGGGAGACACCATGACAACACTGACAGTCGATGCGGGACGTAACACCCGGTGGATAGCAGGTTGGCTCGGCATTTGTGCCATGACCATTCTGGGGATGATATTGCTCGGCGGGGTGACTCGGCTGACAGAATCGGGTTTGTCGATGGTGGATTGGCGCCCGATCATGGGCGTGATACCGCCACTGACCGAGACGCAATGGCTCGATACCTTCGCCGCTTACCAGCAATATCCTGAGTACCAAAAACTCAATCAGGGTATGGATTTGTCAGGTTTTAAGCAGATTTTCTGGTTCGAATATCTGCATCGAGTCCTCGGTCGACTCATTGGCCTGATGTATTTCATTCCTTTGGTGATCTTTGCGATGCGGCGCATGATAGCGCCGCAACTACTGCCCACGCTGGTACTGCTTTTGTTTTTGGGTGCCGCTCAGGGTCTCTTGGGTTGGTACATGGTTAAAAGTGGCTTGGTGGATCGACCCTCGGTGTCCCAGTACCGCCTGACTGCCCATCTCGGCGTCGCGGTAGCCATTTATGCTTTGATGATGTGGCTGGTGTTTCGGGTGAGCGCCGGTCTTTCGCCTTCACCCCGGCACATCGGTCCGGTGGGAGCGGTGTTGATCGCAGGTGTCTATATTTTGATCCTTTCGGGAGGCTTTATGGCCGGTACGGATGCAGGTTTTGCGTATCCGACTTGGCCACTGATGGGGGAGAGTTTTGTTCCAATGGGTTACTACGCCGAGGGCTGGCGGGCCACTTTCGAGGGTGTGGCGACTATTCATTTCAATCATCGAATACTGGCCTACGTGTTGGCAGTGCTCGTGCTCTTCATCAGCGTCCGAAGCCTGCGTCAGAGCGCACAGCCGAGAGTCAGGCTGGGCGCTGTATTAATGTTGCTGGCATTGAGCTTCCAGATCATGCTGGGCATTGCTACGGTGCTGAGTCAGGTCGCCATACCGATGGCCGCAACGCACCAGGTGGGTGCGGTCTTGTTGTTGACTGCAGTACTGTTCTGGAGTCACGCCCACACAGATCGAAAGCTGGTAATGTCGGCGTGAAGTAAGGTGCGGGGCGGTTCCCGAGGATAAACCCGGAAGTCCCCGCTGGCAGGAGAGAAAACGGCTGTGAAAACCCTCATCGTAGAGGACAGTGCAACCCTGTGTGCTATTTACGCGCAGTATCTGGATGGCAGCGGACTGGAGGTCGTCACCGTAGAAACATTGGCTGACGCGAGAGCCACGGTTGCCAATTGGCAACCTCATCTCGTACTGCTCGACATCGAGTTGCCCGATGGGAACGGTCTTGATTTGATGGACGACACTGCGAGCCTGTCGCCCCAGCCCGCAGTGGTGGTGATGACTGGACACGGTGCGGAGCACGCAGAGCAGGCCATGCAACGCGGAGCAGCCGACTTCATAAGTAAACCATTTGATGCTCCCCGGCTACGAGTAACGCTGCTAAACGCCGCAGAAAAGCTCAAGCTTAGTCAGCAAGTCGAGCGGCTTGCCGCTAAGCGGGAGCATCTGGGGCCACTGCTGGGTAGTTCATCTGCCATGCAGAATGTGTATGAAACCTTGGAATCGCTTGCAGGTACACTCGCCACCGCCTTCATCATGGGAGAGAGTGGCACTGGCAAGGAGCTTGCAGCGCGCGCGATTCATCAATTCTCTGCCAGAGCGCCAGGTCCTTTCATCGTTGTCGATTGTGCGTCGCTCGCAACAGCTCAGCTAGAGCAGGCACTATTTGGAGCGGATGGGGACGCATCGCAGGGCTTGGTTGCACAAGCTGCCGATGGGACACTTTTTCTTGACGAAGTCTGCAGCCTGAGTTTTGCATCGCAGTCGACACTGTTGCGATTGATTCAGCACGGTACGTACAGGCCTGTCGGTGCGATGGCTGAAATGGCTGCAGACGTTCGCATCATCGCTTCAACTAACCGTGACCCCTTGTTTGAGATGAGAGAGGGCCGCTTACGCGAAGATCTTTATTATCGGTTGCATGTTGTGCCCTTGAGAATGCCCCCGATGCGAGAGCGCTCAGATGATGTCCTCATGCTGGCAAATGCCTTTTTGGATCGTATCGCTCAAGAGGAGGGAAGACCTGCCCATCGTTTGACGGCTCAAGCCGCGCAAGCCTTGAGGAGCTACTCCTGGCCCGGCAATGTGCGACAGCTGGAAAACACCGTTCGGCAGCTGTTGTTAACGAGCGCATCTACGGAGATTGATGAGACGGCGATACATCAGGTGATATCCGTAACGGAGATCTCGTTGGACAAGCAAGCGGGTGAGCGGTCATCCCGACTGTCGGGAGAAGCGTCGGAGTCATCTGAGATTCAGCCATTGTGGATGACGGAAAAAGCAGTGATCGAAGACGCGATTGCCGCTTGCGATGGAAATATCAACCGTGCCGCGCAGCATTTGGAGGTGGCGCCCTCCACGATTTATAGAAAACTTCAGTCTTGGAAGGCCCAGAACCTGAATTCGTAGCAGGGTTCATTGAGCAAGTTGATACACCTTCACACTGTCTATCAGCATCCTTTGGGGAAATTTGTGTTCCGCAATAGGTCCTCCGGCTCTGCCCCAGTTTCCGCCGACAGCTAAATTGATTATCAAGTGGAACGGTTGGTCGAACGGCCATGCCTGCCATGAATCACTCTCGTGGCGGTGGTAGCTGAAGTAGCGCGTTTCATCCACAAAAATATCAATGCGATCAGGCCTCCATTCCAACGCGTACACGTGAAAATCTTGCGTCGCAGTCGGCTGTATCAATCGCCCTTTGCGCTGCTGCCCATTGACCCAGTAATTAGCGGCCGTATGGACTGTGCCGTGTATATGGCCTGACTCAAAACCCACGTGCTCCATCAGATCTATCTCACCTGAATTGGGCCAGGCATCACACTCGCGATTGCCTTGCCAGTCTACCCCTGCTTCACAGTTGCTGGCGTATTTAAAAGGATCCGAGGGTAGCAGCCAGATGGCGGGCCAAGTTCCCTGTGCATCGGGGAGCCGAGCGATAACTTCGACCCTTCCGAAAAGAAAATCATGCTTGCCACGCGTATGAATTCGGGAGGAGGTAAAAGCGGGTTCGTTATTCCGGTCTCGATGTGCCTCTAACACCAGCATGCCGTTCTCAATGCGCAGGTTGCGCTCGTCATCGGTATAGGCCTGATCCTCATTATTAACCTTACCGGGCGGCCAAATGTCGACGTTCCAGTGCTCTGAATTCAGCGTGGGTTCGTTGAAAAGATCTTGCCAACTCAGTTGCCAGCGATCCTTGCGCGTGACGGTGTTAGTTGCGGGCTCAAGCAAGATGCCGCTCAAGATGGGATGTCCGCGTACAGATTTCAGTGCAAGTTGAAATTCCCCGCCGACGACAACCTGGCGGGGGATGGTAACTGAAAGGGCGGACTGGGTTTGCCCGTCTCTATACCGGAAAACGTCGACCGCTTTGACTACGGTTTTTCCCTGTATTAACACGTCGAAGAGTCGCTCTCCGGCATTCTCGACGTGAGGTTCCGTGAACAAGAGGGTAACGTCATAGGTCCCATCAGCTACCGCTTGAAAGAGGGTGACGGGCCCCTCGAGATAGCTCGTAAAGACGTCGGGTTCACTGTCTCCTTGGACGAAGGCCAGTTGGTTGCAGGCCATATCTGACGGACACTCCGTGCCTCTGAATACATGGCCTCGCCATGATACGGAGTCCGTGGATCCGAGGTTGAGGGCCAGTTCCGGCGCGCCGAAGCATTCTGAAGAGATAAGAAGGCTGAGCACCCATCTTAAAAGGGGCTGAAAAGACCTCAAGGCGGTCTGGCGTTTTCTCATAATGAGCCCAATGTGACACTCGGCCTGCCTGATTCACAGAGTCAATACGATAAAGTGATTGTTTGCGCCGATAAAACGGTAACTCTCATGCTCCATGCGCCAGACGGGTGACATACCATGACAACGAGACTGTGCAGCACAGTCTCTGTTGTTGGTTAATAAATGGGCACACGCGGTAAGGCTCAAAATAATGACGTCAAAACAAATCTGGCTCGGGGAGCTGCTACTCTCGCAACCCTCGGGATCCCCCGCCGGGGAGTATGTCGTTCTTGAGGGTGAAGATTTTTATCGTATTCGGCACTTTGATCTGATTCCGAATTTCTTCATTAGTTTGGTGAGCCACGCCAACCATTGGTTGTTTATTTCAACCTCTGGTGCGCTGACGGCTGGCAGGACTAATTCGGGCAGTGCGCTCTTTCCCTATTACACGGAGGACAAGATCGCCGAGAGCGCCCACGTCACTGGCCATCGCGCTGTTTTTTTGGTGACTCAGCATGGTAAGACGCTTTATTGGGAACCCTTTGCCCGTCATCTTGATGGGGCCTATCGGGTTGAGCGCAACCTCTACAAAAATACGCTGGGCAGCAAACTGATCTTCGAGGAGATCAACCACGATCTTGAACTGACCTATCGTTATTCGTGGCAGATGTCCCATGGGTTCGGGTTTGTCAAAAATTCATCATTGAGTAATCGAGGCAGTGACGCCGTTGGTGTGCGCTTATTGGATGGACTGCAAAACCTGCTGCCTTACGGCGTTACGCCGGGAATACAAAATGAGCTGAGTTGTTTGGTAGACGCCTACAAGAAGAGTGAGCTGGATACGGTGTCTGGCGTGGCAATGTTTTCGATGAGTTCGCTCCTCACCGATCGTGCCGAACCCAGCGAATGCTTGTCGGCTACGACGGTGTGGTCTTACGGCTTGTCTCAACCGCAATACCTGCTGTCTTCGGTACAGCTCGATCGTTTCCGGAAGGGGCTCGAGGTGGTGCAGGAGCAAGACGTTCATGGCAGGCGTGGCGCTTACTTTGTGGTGGATGAGATCGCCATGCAGGCGGCAGAAGAACGCTGCTGGGGGATCGTAGCGGATGTGGATCAGGGCCCTGTAGAGGTCGCTAATCTGATCAATCGCGTCATAAATTGCACGACGTTGCCAATGGAGCTCGCCGACGATCTGCAAAAGGGTCGCGCCCAATTGCGACAGATCATCGGCATGGCTGATGGGTTTCAAATGACCGCTCAGCCATTGGATGCTGCCCACCACACGGCGAATGTCATGTTTAACGTGATGCGGGGCGGATTTTTCGACAACAACTATTCGCTGTCGAAGCGCGATTTTTTGACCTTCTGCGCTCAGTGGAACCGCCGCGCCGCCTCGGTGTTGGAGGCGCTCATCGGTGACTTGCCCGAGCAAATAGAATCTTCCTGCCTCGGAGAGCGGCTCAATGGCAGCAATGAGCCGCTGCTGAAGAGATTGTTTTTGGAATATATGCCTTTGACCTTCAGTCGCCGACACGGTGATCCATCTCGGCCTTGGAATCAATTTTCCATAGACGTGCTGACCGAGGACAACCGTAAGCGGCTGGCGTTTGCCGGTAACTGGAGAGATATTTTCCAGAACTGGGAAGCGTTGTCGGTCTCAGCGCCCGGTTTTATTGATCATATGATCTGCAAATTTGTCAGCGCCACGACTGCGGATGGCTATAACCCCTACCGGATCACGCGAGATGGAATCGATTGGGAAAAACCCGAACCAGACAACCCCTGGGCAAATATTGGCTATTGGGGAGATCATCAGGTCATTTATCTGTCTAAGTTGATTGAGCTCGCGCAAAGCCATTTTCCGAGAGGGCTACAAGCCTTGCTCGCGCAAGACATCTTCGCCTACGCCAATGTGCCCTATCGGATTAAGGGCTTTGAGGATTTACTGGCTAACCCTTACGACACCATCGAATTTGACCGGGATCTCGATAACGAGATTTGCCGCCGCGTAGCAGATATTGGCGCTGACGGTCGTTTGTTGTGGGTCAACAATGATGTCTATCAGGTGAATCTGGTAGAAAAACTGCTCGCTGTGATGCTCTCCAAATTGACCAACTTCGTTCCCGGGGGTGGCATCTGGATGAACACGCAAAGACCCGAATGGAACGATGCCAATAATGCATTGGTAGGGACCGGTGTGTCGGTTGTAACGCTTTGTTACCTCCACCGTTTTTTGATAGTTGCAGATGAATTATTGGCGACGGCAGAACCTGTTGAAGTGCCCATTTCCGAAGAGTTGGTGTCCTTATTTAATGCCTTGAATGCAATTTTCCGAGAGCATGGCTCGGCTTTATGCGCCGAGTCTGTGCGCGACGACCTGCGATACGAGGTACTGGCGGCGTTGGGGTACGCCGGGCAAGTCTATCGAGAAACGCTGTATCAAAAAGGTCTGTCTGGCCGCAAAACCGACGTGGAGATTGAGAGCGTGAGGTCTTTCATCCAGCGCTGCGTTCCCGTTCTTGCGAGTGCCATTCGCGATAATCGGCGGGAAGATGGTTTATTCCACGCCTACAACCGGCTCCACGCAGAGGGCGAGTCAATCTCGCTGATTCGGCTCGACGAGATGCTCGAAGGTCAGGTAGCGGTGCTGAGTGCAGGATTACTCTCGGCTGAGGAAGCCCTGAAGGTGCTACACGCTTTACGCCAATCAGCGCTCTACACCCCCGCTCAGCATTCCTATTTGCTCTATCCGCATAGAGTTTTACCGCGATTCGTTGACAAGAATAGCCTTTCCGAAACGCTTATCACGGAAATACCCTTGCTTCGTGAGCTAATTGACGCCGGCAATACGATGTTGGTGGCAAAAGATCAGGCTGGCGCTATTCATTTCAATGGGCAATTGACCAAGGTCGAAGATGTGCAGACTGTACTGGATGACCTCGTTGCCGCTGGGTTTGCGGTTGATGAGGTTGACCGTAAAGCGATCAAACGGCGCTTCGTCCAGACTTTCAGACACGATTTGTTTACCGGTCGTTCCGGCGGCATGTATGCCTATGAGGGGATAGGGTCTATCTACTGGCACATGGTGTCCAAGCTTTTGCTGGCGGTCAGTGAGAACGTCATCGCGGCGAAGCGCGCTAATGCGAATAGACACACCCTCAGCGGCTTGTTGTCAGCTTATGAGGATGTTCGGTCTGGCCTCGGTTTCAATAAATCCCCAGAGATTTATGGTGCCTTTCCGACGGATCCCTACTCACACACGCCTGGATTTGGTGGCGCCCGGCAACCGGGCATGACCGGTCAGGTCAAAGAGGAGGTGCTGAGTCGGGTTGCGGAGATGGGCGTGCTTATTCGGGGCGGCGCTATTACCTTCGATTCCGTGCTGCTGCGCTCTAACGAACTCATGTCAGAGGCGGCAACACTCAACTATATCGATATTCAAGGTCGAGAGAGCGTGGCGCCACTCGCGGCAGGTCAATTGGGCTTTACGCTGTGTCAGGTGCCCATCGTTATTCAGTTGGGTGCCGAAGCATCGATTACGGCGAAGCATCAGGACGGCTCGGAGTCTGTCTTCCCCGGGGAGCGGTTACCTGGCGCGCTTTCCCAGTCCATTTTTATGAAGCGGGGCGAGGTAGCGGCGCTATCGGTTACCGTAGTGGCCGACTAACCGTCGGTTGCAGACGAGCATTCCCCCAATGCATGGCGATATTGTTGTCTTTCAGGAGGCTGCCATCTGACTGTGAGCAGCGTCCCTTTCGTTGCGACGCTCAGAAAGGGCGTTTTTGACTGCATCTACGGCTTGCTCGTCGAGGTCGTAGCCTCGCATGGCCCATAGAGCGATCAGCGTGCCAGACACTGGGATGCCAATAAAGGCGATGCGCAGCTGGGCCAGAGTGTCCTCTGACTGGATCGCAACATTTTGATCAAAGCCGATAAACGCGAGGATAAAACCACTGAGGAGTCCTGCGAATGCGAGCCCAAACTTGACCATCCACCAGTAAATTGCGCCAAAAAGTCCCTCTCTACGCTCGCCAGTTTGAAGTTCATCGAGGTCGCAGATGTCAGCGGTCATGGACATCATTAGGGTGAACAAGCCGCCAATACCAAAGGCGAAAATTGGGATCGGGAGAAACATCAGATAGGGGTTGCTTGGGGTGAAGCTCCACCAGAACGCGAGGTATCCCACAATGGATAGTGACTGAGTCACCATGAAGGTCAGACGCTTGCCGTAGCGCTGCGCCATCCAGTTAATGGTGGGGATCACCAAAAAGCAGGTGCAAAGGGCTGACACGCTTCCAAACAAGGTTGGCCACACGCCCGCCAGCGCGGGATCACCCTGATTCATGTAGTAAACGATGATGAACCAGGCGAAGCCTGCGACGGTGTTGTAGGCGTTAAAGATAAAGAAAGTGGCTATGCAGATTTGCTGGAAAGGCCTGCATCGCAATGTAATGGCAATGCCGTGGAGAAGCTCTTTTACGACGGCACCCAAACTTTCGTTTTGATGCGGTGTTGCAGCATCGGTGTTGGCGCCAGCGCTTCGGCAAAATATAGCGGGAACCATCGCCAGTAACATACAAGCCATACCCACCCAGATAGACAAAGTGCGAGCCCCTTCTGTCGCGCTCGAAAACCAGTCTGGGTCATAAAGTACGATCCAGAACCAGGGGGCGATGACCCAGGCCCATTGCCCAATCCACTGCGCAACCGCCATGAGCCTCGTGCGCTCGTGATAGTCGTCACTCATCTCATAGCCCATGGCGACGTAGGGCACGCTAAAAATGGTAAGCCCGATAAAAAAGATGCAGGACCAACACAGGAAATAGACAAAGTTATAGAGCTCGCTGTTATCAGCCGACAGTTGCCACATGGCGATGTAGGAAAGACCCGAGAGGATGGCGCCAATGAAAATATAGGGTCTGCGTTTTCCCCAGCGCGATACAGTTCTGTCTGAGATAAAACCCATCACAGGATCGGTTATGCAGTCCACGAGCTTCGGTAGAAAGAAAATCAGCCCCCACAACAGCGGGCTCATGCCCAAACTCTGCACAAGGATCACCATGAAGATCCCCAGTGCGGCGGGGAACATCTGGTTTGCCAGCATGCCGATACCGAATGCTATTTTCTGCCCGAGCGGAATACGGTTCGTCTGCATGACTTTGCTACTTCCCCAGATCTTTATTTTTAGTGCTGAGGATCTTAGCAATGCGTGGCAAGGGCGCCCTTGCAAAGCCGGTCAAAGGGGCATTTTTTGCGATTAGCGGGCTGTCGACGCTTTTTTTCCGTTGTGTTTTCTTGGTCCCTATTTATCCGGTGAGGACAGATGAAGCTCTCCGCCACTCATTCGCTAGGTCCAAAATCATTAAGAGCCCTCGTCGGTGAAATAGGCGGTTGCAACGCCATTTTCTCCATAAACAGGTTCTTTGCGGTCCACGCGAAATTTGTTGGTCTCTGCGCTCACAATGTTGAACTGGGCCAAGTGCGCGAACATATTGCGGTACCACTCGCCCTGAAGATGTGCCTCAAGATCGTCGGCACACTCCCACTCCTCGTAGACGACGACGCGTCCGGGATGGTTCAGGTCAGCTGTCCAAAGATAGTGGATACAGCCTTTTTCCGTGTATGCGCCATCAATCAAGGCTTTCCCTTGCGTGAGCGCCTCGTCTCTTACTTCGGGCGGGAATTCGATGACTCCGGCAACGACAATCCGTGACATAGGGTAGACTCCGTTTCGCTGATCGCGCCAGTGTATTACTTTTACGTGATTTTTTTCTCGGCCATTGAGCGCGCCGCCCGCTGAGGAGTTTTCTCCCGCCGGCCAACAAATGCGCGCCTGGCCCGACACCAAGGTCGTTTAGTGCGTTGAAGAGGTCCGTTGTGATAGCACAATCTGAAGATGAGCCAGCGTCCGCGTGGGTAGCAGTGATGATCTTCCCAGAGGTGTCCGCTTGTCTCTCACTGGGACCTGATAAATTGCCTCGCCGGCGGATGCCGGGTGAATCGCGATCGCAGGATGGATTGGTCAGTAGCGAGGTGTGTCCAGCAACCGCATGAGCATGATCAGAAAAATAAGTTTCGGTTTTATTGCGGTTGTGGTGATACCGGCCGTCTTTTTCTTTGCCTTAGAGCAGGTGCTGGGGTGGGTGGGTCCCGGCAAATCCTTCGCCTACTTCAACACCATCGAAATTGATGGCACGGAGTACTTTCAGGACAACCCCCGTTTCATCGAGCAGTTTTATCCGTCCTCTTTGGACATCAAACCGCTTGAGAATACCTTCGCCGCGAAACCGCAGGACGACGTGATCCGGATTTTTGTCCTCGGTGGGTCGGCCGCGCGCGGGTTTCCCAATCCGGATCACGGCTTTTCCCGTCAGTTGCAGGTACTGTTGCGCGACGCACTGCCCGGGCGCCGTATCGAAGTCGTCAACACGGCGATGACCGCCATCAATTCCCACGTGGTGTATGCCGCAGCGCAATCCTTTCCGGAGGGTGTGGCGGATTTTGCCATTGTTCTTATGGGTAACAACGAAGTGATCGGGCCCTATGGCCCCGGCACGTTTAATCAAGATTTTCTGTCCAATATGAGATTGATCCGGGTATTGCAGGCGTTCAAGCGTTCTCACCTTGGGCAAACCTTCCTGAGTGCGCTGGGGAACCTTAACCCCGCTGATCACAAAGCGGATCTCAAGTGGAAAGGCATGCAGATGTTCACCAACGAGGTCGTACCTCATGATGATCCGCGTCTGGAAACGGTGTATGCGCACTACCAGCGAAATCTGACCGATATTGTGGAGACGCTGCAGAACAAGGGAGCGCACGTTATTCTCTCCACGGTGCCCGTGAATCTTCGTGATTCGGCGCCCTTTGCCTCTTCGATGCCCCAAGATTTCGCCCGCCAGCAGGATCAGCAATTCGAAACCCTGACGGCGGCTGCGGCTGAATTGGCAGGGCAGCAAGACTGGCGAGGAGCGGTTAGTGGGTATTCGGCTGCACTGGCGTTGGCGCCAGTGCACGCTGATACGCACTTCGCGCTGGCATCTGCGCAGGCCCAATCGGGTAATCATGCGATTGCTGCCAATCATTATGCGAGCGCGCTGGATTATGATTCGCTGCGGTTTCGGGCGGATTCTCGCATTAACAACATCATTCGCGAGCTGGCGTCGGGGACTGCCTCAAGCCAGCTGTCTTTTATCGACAATGACTTGGCCTTCAAGAAGGCCAGCCATCCCTTCAGTCCCGGCTGGGACCTGTTTTACGAGCATGTTCACTAC
>JAYNNB010000030.1:14515-21657 GCA_038112515.1 Luminiphilus sp. | reverse complement strand
TCGCTTTCGCCCCGCGATATAACTCCATAATGCTGTCGCGCCCCTGAAACGGACCCACCATATCGCCGCCGCCGATCTGCATACTCATGACCGCATCGGCTGCGTAACAGGCCGCCAGATCATCGAGGTGGCCCTCGTCGTAGTAATACGCCATACGGTTCAGTAATTCATAAATAGCAAAGCGATCTTCAGCTGAAGGCATGATGTCTATCCTCTGTGTGCGGGCAATTGATTCGATGGATCGTTGTCTTCGGCTATCCACTTGTTCGAAACAAGCCTTAGCACTTTAGGCTATTAGACCCCGGCGGATCAACAGACGCACCAGTCTCCGCTGTGCAGGGATTGCTCGCCCATTGTCTTTGCGTACGTGAATCGCGTGTATTGAAGGAAGCTTGGCAGCCTCCGGTGTGCTTGGTAGCTGAATACGGGGGTAGGCGCTTTATCGTTTGCTAGCGTATTCCTTGATTACCGGCACTTGCTTGGCCAGGGCCGAGCTGACCACATTGGGGAGCACTTTGTTGAGCCAGACAAAGAATCGTTCTGGCCAGCCAATGTGGGCTGAATGTCTTCGACCGCCGAGGAATGTCGAAAATTCTCGCGCCACCGCCTCGGCGGAGTCCATGGTGACACCGAGCGCTTCGTTCATGGCGTTGACGGCATCGGTATTGAGTTCGGTACGGGTCGCGCGAGGCGCGAAGTAGCGAATACGGATAGCGGAGCCAGAATACTCTCGATCCAATGCCTCGCTCCAGCCTCGGAGCGCGAATTTGGTGGCACAGTACCCGGCAAACCCTGGATAGCCAATGGTGCCGAATGTGGAGCCAATGTTGATTATTTGGAGATCAGCGCCGGCGGAGCCAAAACGTTTCAAAACGGCCTGGGTGAACAGCATGGGAGCCGTAACGTTGATGTTGAATACCCGTTGGAGCTCACTGGGTGGGATGTCCTCGAACAAACCAAACAGCCCCGATCCCGCATTGTTGATCACCAGCGACAGCGAGGTAGCTGAGGCTGCGACATGATCCAGCAATGCACCTCGTCCTGTCTCCTCACTGAGATCAGCCGCAACTGCGGTGATTGATGCATCGGGGAATTGCTGTTTCAGTTGTGAAACTACTTCGGCAAGTCGCGCTTCGTTACGTCCGGAAAGGACAACGGAGTAACCCTGAGGGATGAGAACTTTGGCAATCGCTGATCCGATTCCACCGCTGCCACCTGTGATCACAGCCAGATTTTTCATGCGGCGACTCCCTGATCTTGGGCTATCGTTTTCGCCTCGGTCCGGAGACCCATGGCAATCACCAACTCGCGCTCACACAAGGGAACCGCGATAGCGCGCCTGCCGTGCAAGCATCGCTTATTGTCGATAACAGCAATATCTCCATCCTGCCACGCAATCTCACGAGTATGTTCCTCGCAGATTGCAGCGAGCTCCTCGAAGAGCGCCTGCTCTAACAATCTGCCATCGTAGGCCCGGTATTCCGGAGGCTCATAGTTGTATGAAGGGCCCAGAAGCGCATTGGCGTAGGCGGGCGATTCTGCGAAGTTATCTTCTCTAACCGCCGGTATTTGCAATCGATATTGTATGTCGCCATTGGCCTGCATCTGGTACGACTGGCCTGGATAAGCGCGCATAAATTCATCGAGTTGCTCTTCTGTCACTGTTGATGAATCGGCAATGGCACTTGCTGTTGCCACATAGGTTTGCCATATCTTTTTAGACAGTTGCCGCGTCATTGAATAGGGCTGAGAAAGTCGATTTCGTAAGCGCGTCGGTAGCGATCGATAGACCGCAGCTCCGTCACAGACCGTGGTCTGTGATCCGCTTGTGGCGCTTCGCATACTGAAGAATGCGATGATATCGGGTGGCATCGGGGTGTTGCCGTTCTCGATGTGCAGGCCCACCGCGGCGGTGCCAGCATCGACGGATTGCGCTACGGATGAGGCAAATTGCCGCGCTGGGTCGAAAGTAAGCACGTTGCACAGGGAGCGAAAAAACGCGCTAAACCCCTCCAAATCGAGCGTTGTTCTCTCAATAAGAAGCCAGCCGTCTTTTACAAGTGCGGCCTGTACTTCCTCGACTTCGGGTACGCTTGCGAGGCTGGAGACGCAGTGTTTCATGCGGCTACCTCTTTCCCTTGTGCATATCCGGAAAATTTTGCTGCGATCACGTCCCTGCGCACCTTGCCGTTGCTGGTAAGTGTGTTGTCCTGAACCGAAAATGGTTCGACAGTTCGAGTCCACGCCATGACCTTTGCATAGTCAGGAAGCGTTTCATTGACCGCCTGAACTAGTTCGTCTAATTCAGTGTCGCTGACGTCATTTGAGACGACGAAGACAGCGCTCAGAGAGGGTTGGGCCTCTCCAAATACCGTCATTTGCTGGATTCTTGGGTCGGCGAGGAAATAACTCTCGACCCACTCTGGCGAGATATTTCTGCCGAAGCTGGAGACGATAATATTTTTGATTCTGCCGGTGATGTGAAGGAAACCTTCTTGGTCAATAAAGCCAGCATCGCCGGTGGCTATTTCGGCAGACGCCGGCGTGTCTTGAAGGTAACCGTTCATCGCAGCACCGGTTACGAAGACTTCACCCGAGACCCCGATCCGAACCTGGGCGTGAGGGAGCGGTTTTCCAACGCTGCCAACGCGATTTGCAAGCGGTGTGTTGAGCGCAACGCAGGACCCGCATTCTGTGAGACCGTACCCCTCGTATACGGGCAATCCCATCGCCTGCGCTCTCAGCAGCAGATCCGGCGCCACTTTTCCGCCGCCAACCGCCATAAATTTAAGCCCGCGGAGCGCGCTGGCGACATCGGACTCTACGATTGACTTGAGCATCTGGGGCAACAAAATAACGCTCTCTGCAGCCGAAGCTTTGACTTGTTCTGCAAACCGGTGCGGATCGAATTCATGGTTGGAGGATAGGCCCAGGTCTCGGGGATCCTCGATGACAATGCTTCTTCCCATCCACAGAGCGAGATAGATACCTGCAATATTTTCGAGCAGGGTCGCAAAGGGTAATAAAGCGAGATGACGACCCAATTGGCTAGGGATAAGCGCGTCGGACAATGACGTCACGATAGACATCATGGTCTCCTCTTTCAGGCAGGCGCCTTTGGGCTGGCCCGTGCTGCCCGAGGTATACGTGACTTTGCAATAACTGGGTTGAGCGTCGGGTAGAGGAAAATCGCGGCGCAGGTATTCACCATCTAGGGTTGTCGATGCCTGAGATATACCTGTTGCAAACGGGAACGCTTTATCTGTGAAGATATGATCTAACGCGCTGTTTTCGATCAAATGCGAGGCCTGTTGTGCGCTGAAAAAAAGCGGTATGGGTACAACCACGATCCCTGCGGAAGAAGCGGCCAGATCGACAATCGCCCAGTCCAGAGTGTTGCTCGCGTAGATACCCAATCGCCGTATGTTGAGGGCTTCCAGCTCGCTGCGTGTATCCCGAATACGCTGCGCCAGAGCGAGATAGCTTAATGTCTCCTTTGCGCTGACGAGACTCTCTCGATCGGGGTAGAGGGAGCCGAATTGCTCGATGCGTTGGGTTAATTGCTGCATGGCGTTGCTCGTTCTATCCAAAAGCGACGTCGGATGGTGTCTAGACCCGCGGCCACATCGACAGCCATGATCTGAGGATCACAGTTGTAATAGCGCCCCCATTGATTTCTCTCTGAGCCGAGCCTGTCAGCGTCAGCCGCCTGAATTGTGAAGTAGGGCACCCTGGCACGCTTCAGCGCCATTCGTAGCGCCTGTGTCCCCGTGAAGACCGCGTGTGAGCGGCATCTCCGCTGCGCCTCGTCGCATAAAAAGGCGATCAAGAGCACCGCCACCGGAATACTCTCGGCGGCGAGATTACCTACCTCCAGAATGCAGCTGCGGCTGACCACATTCCCCGTGATTTGGCTCAAAATGAGCTCTACGGGTTTGTCCAAGTAGCGCTCAAGCAGTCCACCCTGGGTTTCCATCTCACGAATGCCCACAGCGCCACTCGCGCTCTCCCCGGCAGCGCGTATAGAAAACAGATGCGGCAAACAGGTCTCTATCTTGGCTCCGTGGACCGACTGAAATTTTTCTTGGATCAAGCTTTCGATCGAATGCCGATCTACTGAATGCTCTCCGTGATAGCGTGTCTCCCAACGCTTGACGCCATCGAGCGCGCCAAGTGTAGCCAGAGGTGGATTGACTATGCCGCCGACCAAGCTGGATATCGATGCGGTTGGGTCGTCATTGCTGGCGAAAACGTTGTTCTCGTTCGCCCAACAGGGAGCTTCCGCAAAGGGGATTTGATTTAGCATGGAGATCACTCACTTTCTGTGAGCTCTCATCATGGGCTGGCTAGCTTAAGAGAGACTTAAGGCGGTATTGGCAGTTTTGCCGACAGAAATCTGTCCCGTGGAGGGAACTTTTAGCCGTATCTAGAAAAATTCGTATTCGAATTCCAGTTTCGCCGTGTAATCAAGCTCGGAATTGAGCCCTTTCAATATCGAGAAGCCCCAGCGCAACTGTCTTCCCGGGCGTAAGCGAATCAGTCCTGCCGCTCCCGGACCAATTGCCGTGGTGTCTGGGCCCTGAAAAAACTCAATCATGGGTTCGAATTCGGGTTGCAGTCGATATCGCGCCTGTAATCCCAGGCGACTCTCGAATTCATTTTCGAATCCTGAACCCCATTCATAGGTTGCCACCAGGTTAGATATCAGACTGAATTTCTTCCAGTCTTTCTGGTTGAGTAAGCCGGCACTGAGCTCATGGTTATGCGTATCGAGATTGGTCTCTGCCTCGAACAGGAGTCCCCAATCACTGCTGTATTCTCCTTGTTCAGTGATTTGCCAAATGACTTCCAGCTCAACTTGCGTGCTGTCACTGCTTGAAGCGTCCAGTTTCGACACGCTCAACTCGGTGTAGACGCCGTCGAGAAATGAGGTGCCAAAACCCAGCTTTGTCAGGGTATTGGACTCAATGCGGCCGCTAGGGCGAGTTTCGTCGAGCCACAACAGCTCCAGCTCCCGCTCGAGTGGCTGGACGTAGGGAGCGTACACCTGGCTAATCGCTGACCCGTCACCCCAGGTGCTGGCAGAGCCCATTGTGATCGGCAGTACGACTGCAGTGACGAAACGAGAGCGTTTCATCGGGATGGCTGGCGCTCGGTAGGGTTTGCGGCGGAAAATCGGTAGGACAAAAACAGCAGCGTCAGCGAGGCGATGTAAGTCGCAACATGCCACCCCGAAGGAGTCGCTTCATAGCCAAGTAGGGCGTAGAGCAACTGGCCGAGGAGTGAGTTTTCCGGAATCCAGTTGCTGGTATCCCACAGCGGGGGTGAGAAGGGGATTCGATCGACCTGCTCTAACAGCGAGACGGCTTGGGTAAGAATCCCCGCTACGACAACTGCGAGCAACACGGGTATTGCGACATTTCTTTGGCCATGCTCCATCCAGCCCAGAAGATGATAAATCAGCACGCCGGTGCTGACCCCCGTAATAGCGCCAATCAAAGCACCCGAGAGAGCAGGGCCCGCCATGGCCTCCACGCCGAGAAATGCCTGCAGGTAAAGAAAAATCTCCGACGCTTCTCGCGCTAGGGCGAGCGCCACTGGGACGCCCATGCAAACCGCGACTACCGTCGCGTTTGTCCCGACAGCCCTCATCGATACAAACAGAGCGCAGGTCGATAAAAAAATAAGCGCCTGCAAAATGGCATTGAGTATTTCTTGGCCTGCGTAATCAAACTGCTCACTTACCCACGCGATCTGCCAAGCGTAGATCAATGCCCCGATCAAGCCGATGACAACAGAGGGTAAAAGCCAGCGTATACCTGACTTAGTTTCTTGGCTCACCAAGAGGAGTAGCGCGATGAGCAATGCCGCCTCGAGTACTTCCCGCAGCACAATAACGACGGCTTCCAGCATCATGGGGCGCTTACCCGAATGACGCCTTGAGCGGTTTTGGGATTGAACTCGCCAAAAAATGGGTAATCGCCGGGCTCCAGCGGACCAACAAAAATCACGGCCTTGGCGTTTCCAGCAATTACCTTTTCTCGATTCAGTTCGTAGCTCTCAAACTCCTCGGGGGTTGGGTCACGATTGACCACTAAAAGTCTGACCTTCTGGCCTGCGGGGATTTCCAGAGCGCTGGGCTGGAATACATGGTTGATGATTTCCAGCTCAACCGTTGGAGCGGCAAGCAGCGCTGGTGATGCCAGCACGCCGATCAGCAAGGTCATGAGCAATTGAGCTCGATTCATTGGGTTCTCCTCACAAGGCCAGCGACAAGGATACTTTCGTGCCGCGGCCATCGGGGCCATCGAGTATGCGCCAACTTCCCTGATGCAACTTTGCCACGAGATCCACGATCGACAAGCCCAAACCACAGCCTGGTATCTTGCTATGTGCAACGTCCGCTCCACGAACAAAACGATGAGCCACCCGATCCTTGAGTCTGTTTGGGATGCCGGGTCCGGAGTCTATGACATCGATCGACGCGGCGTCGCCATCTCGCCAAATACGCACGTCAATCGTCGCTCCATCAGGAGAATATTTGCTCGCGTTGTCGACAACATTTTTGATCAATGCGCTAAGCGCATAGGGATGAGCGTTGACAACGATGTCCTCGCCTTCAAGCGAGATTTGTTGCTGCCGCTCCTGAATAAGCGGATAGATGTCGGTGATAACTTCCTGACACAAACGCTTTATATGGATCGGTTCAAACTGGCTTTTGAGTTGGTCTGAGCTCGCGCGGTACAGCATCAAGAGCTGCTCGATGATATGTCCCATCCTATCTAAATTCTGCTGGATGGCGCGGATATCGGGGTCGTCAGACGCCAGTTTTTTGCCCAAATTGAATAGATCAATTTTGAGCGCGCTGACGGGGGTCCGAAGCTCGTGCGCCGCGTCTCCTGCGAACCGACGCTCTCGTTCGAATGCGGCTTCCAATCGGTCCAGCAGCGAGTTTGTGGTATCCAAAAGCGGTTGCAGTTCCATTGGAACTGCAGCCAGCGTCACGGCCTGAAGGTTCTGGGACGATCGGGCGCGGAGTTCTCTTTCCACGAGGCGCAGGTGTCGTAGACCAAAAGTGATAATGGCGCCAATCAGAATGGCCAATATCGGAATGCCGATGCCGATAGGGAGCAGGGTTTGTA
>JAYNNB010000030.1:0-14505 GCA_038112515.1 Luminiphilus sp. | reverse complement strand
CAAGGCTCTGCGCTCAGCAACGACGATCAGCTCGCCCGAGGCTGTGCTGCTCGCGAGGGTACGCCACAAGATGCCGTCGTAGCTGATGTCGACGAATCCATTGGTTTCCGCGGTTATGGGTGTATCAGGTGCACCGGGTGAGCTTTTGAGCAGCCTGCCATTGGGATCGAATATTTGGAACAGTTGATTGGGCGATCCTGATTGCTCGAGAGGTATGTCGTTGCGCAGCAGCTGATTTTTTTCGACAAGCTGCTGGTCGAGCAGCGCTTGGGTGGCGGCAGTGCCAGCGCGGTAGCCTTGAAAAGAAGCGATAAAAATAACGACCACGGTCGCCGCCAGCGACACCAGAATCAGAAACCGGCGGATCGAGAGCATCAAAGACCCACTCCGTATCCGATGCCTCTCACTGTTTTAATAAAGTCCCGCCCGAGCTTCTTGCGAAGATTGTGTATGTGGACCTCGATAGAGTTGCTGGTGAGTTCTTCTCCCCAGCTGATAATTTTGGATTCCAGTTGCTCCCGTGAAAGCAGACGCCCATGGTTTTCCATCAGCGTCGTCAACAGGGTGTACTCTTTTGCGGACAGGGCCACAGGCTGGTTTTCACGCAGAACTGAATTGGCTTTGACATCTACAACGACCGAGCCATGAGCCAGCGTTTCTCGCGTCTGCCCGTTGCGATGACGCTGCATCACTCGTAGCCTGGCAATGAGCTCGGGCACGTCAAAAGGCTTAGTCAAATAATCGTCAGCGCCACCATCAAGACCTGAGACCTTGTCGTCGAGAGAGGCACGGGCGGTAAGAAGCATCACCGGCAGATGGCGCTTAACTCGTTTCAGTCTCTTGAGGACCTCGAGACCATCCATGTCAGGCAGTCCGAGGTCAAGAATTACGGCGTCCGGGTCAGTATTTTCGATTAGAAATAAAGCCGCTTCGCCGGTGTTTACAGCATCAACTGTATTGCCCTCAGAAGACAGGGCTTTCTCAAGCGCCGTCGCCAGATTGTGGTCGTCTTCAACCAGAATGATTCGCATGAAAATCTCTCGTTTTGGTCGTGAACCGCAATGGCCACAGCTTGCGAAGTCGAATGTTGTTCTACAAATATTTGAGCGCCGCGCAGTTCGGGCGGTCAACTCTGACAGCAGTGCGTTGGAGAAGTTCCGATATTAAGGCTCTTTCACGCCTTCACTGGGTGAGACTTCACTGACATCCACTTCCACCTCAATGTGGCTCGCGGCCCCACTCACGGCCGATACCGCCGCTCTGATTTCGGATTCGGTGGGTTCGCGACCATCGGCTCTGGCGACGTCGACCACGTCCCTGATGGCATCTGCCAGTGCTTCACCGCTGGTTTCAACATCTATTGCATCATCGTCTACCTTCACCATGATGACGGTCTTCTCTTGGCTGGCGCCCGCAGAGTCGTCCTTCATCATAATGCGCATCTCATGACGCGCTTCGGCGTGCCCCTCAACGCCCTGTTTCATGACCCACACTTTGTGGTCGGAATCAGGGTGCGGCGTTGGGTGTTCGGCAGCCATTCGCATCTGGCGGTGAGGTGGGTGAGGGCGGATAAAATCGTCGGCAATAATCGCCGCGCCGATGATGAGCCCGAGTACTATTGAGGGTCCGTATTGATTTTGCATAATGCCGCTCCTCTAAGGCCCGCCTTGCAAGGCCATTCGTGATGATCGCCAGTAAACCTTTCCTTCATCCGATCGTCTGACGGTATGGACGACGGTTCTGCGGCGAGCGCTGGTTTCAGAGTGCTACAGTGTCCGTAATGATGGAGTTTAGGTCGAGAGAAAAATGACGCGCTTTTTGTACATTGGAACGCTACTGGCGTTGTTTGCCCTAATCCTCGGATGTTCAGGTGGTGGTAGCTCCAGTCCACCACCCGCACCGATTGCCGATGGCGGTGGATCGGGCGGCGACGGCTCAGGCGGTGGCGATAATGCGAGCGCTTGTGACGCAGCAGCTCAGATTGATTTCGTGGAGGAGGTCATCAATAGCTGGTATCTCTGGTACGACGAGATGGCCGATGCGAATAAGTCCGATTATGACAGTGCACAGGCTTATCTCGACGCCCGGTTAGCGCCCCTCATCGACTCCCGAAGAGATCTATTCTCCCGCATGACGACCATTACTGAAGACGAGACCAGCATTAGCTCGGGTGCATACATCGGTTTTGGTTTTCGCTCTCAAACCAATGGACCGCGATTGTTCATCATCGACGTGTTCGAGAGTGGGCCAGCCTATGCTGCTGGTATTCGACGCGGGATGGAATTAATCGCTGTGGATACGGGTTCCGGTTTTGAAACTCTCGACGAGCTCAGTGCCAGAGGCGCTACGAACGAGGAGATTTTTGGCGCCAATGAGGTGGGCGTATCCAGGGTATTTCGATTTCTTTATCAGGATGAAGAGTTGGAGATTGAAGTGGCGAAAGAGGAGCTCGCACCGCCGGCCCTGGCCGGTGAGCCGCTCCTCATTGAGCGACCCGGGTTAACGTCGGTGGGTTACCTGAATCTGAGGCAGTTCATCACCGCGGCTCTAACGCCTGATGAGGGGTATCCGTCTCTTTACGATGCCGGCCAATTATTCCGAGATAACGGCGTCACAGACCTGATTGTCGACATGCGTTATAACGGCGGCGGCTTGCTGAGTGTTGCTGATACGATGATGGATCTGCTGGCGGGTATCACCGCCGAGGGAGAGCCTTCCTACAAAATACGGGTCAATGATCAGCATCCTGATTACAACAATGACGAGGGCAACTGGGGCATTTTTGACCCGTTGCCTGAATCGGCCTCTCCTATCCGTATCGCTTTTATTACCTCCGGCGGCACTGCTTCCGCCAGCGAGTTGGTGATCAATGGACTAGCTCCCCATGTCGACGCTGTCCTGATCGGAGAAGATACCTATGGAAAGGAGGTAGGGCAGGGCCGCTGGGATATGCACGAAGAGGTCGAGGGCGTAGAGAGAGCTGATTGTGATGTGGCGCTTCGTCTCACGGCGTTTGCCTTGGTTAACGGCGAGGATCAAGGGGGTTATCATCAGGTTGGTCTCGAGGGCACGGGGCGCTTTACACTTTGTGCAGCCGAGGACGATATTTCACGGGCATTCGGTGACCCCGAAGAGACGCTTGTTGCTTCGGCGCTGGATTGGTTGGGCTCGGGCGCTTGCCCAACCACGGCCACGGGATTTGCGCCTCGAGCAATGGAGCAGCAGCGTTCCAAACCGACGCCTTGGTTGCCCGAAGAGTTCATCCCAGAGCGCATCGATAGAAACCTGCGCTAGTTCGTTTGCTCGCGGGGGACCGAGTAAAGTGACTCGGTTTACGACCCGGAAGGGAAGCATCGGTAGATGAGAGATATGAGTGAAACCAGTCAAACATTCTTGGACATTGTTAAATCGCGTCGCTCGATGCGGGAGTTCAAGTCGGACCCCGTGCCCGACAGTGTGATTGAAACTGTTTTCGGCACTGCTCAACGCGCGCCCAGCAACTGCAACACTCAGCCCTGGTTTGTGCATGTGGTCACTGGAGAGACGCTCGAGCGGCTGCGAACGGAGCTGCCTGCAAAGTTCGCCGCGGGTGAGATCGCCCTCGACTTTCCCTACGACGGTCAGTACGAAGGGGTCTACAAGGAGCGTCAGTATGCGTCGGCAGCAGCACTCTATGACTCGCTGGGCATAGCGCGAGAACAGAAGGCTGAGCGCAACGCCTGGTTTATGCGCAACTTCAGTTTTTTTGACGCGCCCGCCGTCGCTTTTTTTACCCTGCCCACCGGTTTTGGTTTGAGGGAAGCTTGCGATCTTGGCATGTACGCCCAGACGGTAATGCTGGGGCTTACAGCCCATGGTTTGGGTTCATGTCCCCAAACTGCATTGGCTTTTCTGGCCAACGTGATTCGGCCGACCCTGTCGCTCGGGGATCATGAACAGCTGATGTTTGGTATGTCGTTTGGTTATCCTACCGAGAGTGCGGTCAATGAAGTACGCACAGCTCGCGCCGGGCTGGGCGAGGTGGTCACCTTTCACCGCTGATAGCGCGCTGGTAATTTCGACTGAGTGAGGTGAGCTAGTCCTTCAGAGAGGGCGCAGATAGGAACTCGGTAACATTCAGGTTAAACCCCGAAAGCGCGTTAAAGTGCAGCGGCGCCGACATCAGTTTCATCTCGCTCAATCCGAGATGCCTTAATATCTGAGCGCCGGTGCCAATCAGGCGGTAGTTTTGGGGTGGCGGTGGTCTCTGCTCCTCGTGCAGTAGCTGATTCAGATCCTCCAACACAGTTGTCGGGCTCTCAGTGCCGCCCAACATGACGACCACGCCGCGGCCCTCGTTGGCCACATGCTGCATTGCGGCGCGATAGGACCAACCACCCGTTTGCTCATCTATCTGAGTGCCGAGCAAGTCGCGCAGCGTGTTGATCGGCTGAACCCTCACGGGGACTGCACCAGCACCATCAATATCGCCCAGACTCAGCGCAAAGTGCAGCGTGTCGTCGATTAAGTCTCGGAAGGTGTGAAGGCAAAATCGTCCCCACTCTGTTTGAACGCTCTCGGCGCTGTGCAGCTCGATGGACTGCTCGTGTAGAGAGCGGTATTCGATCAGGTCTGCGATGGTACCCATATGGAGGCCATGTTGCTGAGCAAAAACCTCGAGCTGAGGTCTGCGCGCCATCGTTCCGTCTGGATTCATAATTTCGACTATTACCGCCGCTGGTGCGAGTCCCGCCATGCGCGCCAGATCCACTCCCGCTTCAGTATGACCCGCACGCTTGAGCACCCCCCCCGGTTTCGCGACCAGCGGAAAAATGTGTCCTGGCTGCCGAATGTCCTTTGCGGTGGCGTGCTCCGCGATAGCGGTCCTGATGGTGTGCGCTCGTTGTGCGGCACTGATACCGGGCGCTACCTGTTCAGTAGCGTCAATCGACACGGTGAAGTTCGTCTCGTGCTGTGAGCGGTTATCCCGAACCATTAGCGGTAAGTTCAGCTGTCTCGCCCGTTCGGGAGTGATCGGCATACAGATGAGGCCGCACGCTTCTGTTGCGAAGAAGTTAATAATCTCCGCAGTGACTTTCTCCGCCGCAATAATCAGGTCGCCTTCGTTCTCCCGATCTTCATCGTCCATCAGGATCACCATACGGCCGGCGCTGATGTCATCGAGTAGTGTGGGGATATCACTGAGCATGTCGGTTATACGCTTTAGAGATTTAAATCAGTTCGATGGCCACTGCTGTCGCTTCACCACCGCCAATGCAGAGCGCGGCAACGCCTCGCTTCTTGCCGTAGTGTTCCAGTGCATGCATTAGCGTGACGATGATTCGCGATCCGGTCGAGCCAATAGGGTGCCCTTGAGCGCAAGCGCCTCCGTGGACATTGACGCAGGCAGGATCCAGCGACAACGCCCGGGTGGTGAGCATGGTGACCATGGCGAAGGCCTCGTTGATTTCCCAAAGATCGACGTCTGAGGCGTTCCAGCCTATTTTGGCAAGTAGTTTTTCGACCGCGCCGATGGGGGCCAGCGTAAAGGACTCGGGAGCCAGACTGTGGCGTGAATGACCCACAATGCGCGCGCGCGGTGTTAGCCCGTGTGTATTCATCCCGGTTTCGCTGGCGAGAAGCAAAGCGCTCGCGCCATCGGAAATGGAGCTCGAATTTGCGGGAGTAATGGTCCCACCCTCTGCAAAGGCTGGACGCAATTGCGGAATTTTCTCAAGGTTGGCTTTGTGAGGCTGCTCGTCTACCGACACACAGCGCTCGCCCCGTCGGGAGCGGATCGTAACCGCCGCAATTTCCTTACTGTTAAGTCCTTCATCGATGGCTCGCTGGGCCCTCGTGAGGCTCTCGATGGCGAAGGCGTCCATTTCCTCGCGAGTGAGCCCGTGCTCATCGGCGGTCTTTTGGGCAAAGGTCCCCATGGCCGCTCCGGTATAGGCGTCTTCGAGTCCGTCGTAGAACATGTGATCGTAAAGTTGTGAGTGGCCCAGCCGCTGCCCCTTTCGGCCGGTCATCAGTAGTTGCGGTGCGTTGGACATGCTCTCCAACCCGCCCGTGATGACCAACTCATTGGTGCCCGCCGTAATGCTGTCTGCACCGAAGATCGTTGCCTGCATCCCGCTGCCACAGGCTTTATTAATAGTGACGGCACCCGTGCTACTGGGTATTTTTGCAGCCAGCATCGCTTGCCGTGCGGGACATTGCTTGAGCCCGGCAGGCAGCACGCATCCCATGAACACCTCGTCCACTGCCTCCGGCGCTAAGCCCGCCCGTTCGAGCGTTGCAGCGATCGCGGTGGTGCCCAGTTCATTGGCCGTGGCCTCTGACAGATCTCCCAACAACCCACCCATGGGCGTTCGCGCGCCATCAATGATCAGTACGTCGCTCACAACAAGTACCTCAACTCTTTCTATCGGGGCCGGCATTTAGCCCCAACCGCAGGATCCCTGCAAGCTCAGTTGGGTTTGTGTTCGGGAGAAAAAGCTTTCTCGCGGACCGCCGCGCGGTAACGGGTCGGTGTTAAACCTAGCAGCCTTTTGAACACTCGAGTGAAATGCGATGGATCGGCGAGGCCCACGGCAAATGCAATTTCAGTGACTGAAAGGTTGGTTCTTCTCAGCAATGACTGCGCCTCGTCGAGACGGCGCTGGAGGGTGTATTCGCTAATCGACAGGCCAGTTGCCATTTTAAATCGGCGTGCGAGTGTGCGCGCGCTCACACCGATCCTGTCCGCCAAGCGAGGCACTGAAGGGATAGCGCGCAAATCCCTGATGATTTCTATCTGGGCGTCAGCAATCAGTTCGTCTGCATGCAAATCGCGGGGTGCTCCGACCGGCGAGGGTGAAAACCGTTGGCGAATTTCCGGAGAAAATTGATTCTCGATATGACGGGCTGCGCGCATTGAAA
Organism: Luminiphilus sp.; assembly: GCA_038112515.1. Classification (GTDB taxonomy): domain Bacteria; phylum Pseudomonadota; class Gammaproteobacteria; order Pseudomonadales; family Halieaceae; genus Luminiphilus. The sequence goes on along the minus strand of JAYNNB010000030.1, from coordinate 7,602 downwards.
AAATTTCCGAGCACAGATAAACCATCAGGTCCGCCACTGAGTTGACGCTGCTCACACAGAATACCTGTCCAGATTGAGTGATCAGCTGCTTGCGCTCTAAATGGATGTCGCGATACCGGTCTGCGAAGGTATCAAACCACTGCCAATGGGTGGTGACTGACCTGCCTGACATAGTGTTTGTCTCGGCCAGCAGGAAAGTGCCTGAACCGACGCTCACCGTCAGTCCCCCGCGTGCGATATGCCTTGAGATCGCCGCGATATGATCGGGGTGCTGGCGCAAGACTCGGTTCGGGTGGCGCCAAATGGCGGGAATGATCATCATATCGACATGATCCAACGTGTGGAGGGGGCGGGTGACGATGGCGAGCCCGCTTTGCACGGCGATGGTTCCACCCTGGGTGCTGAAACACTCGAAGCTGAGCGGTTGCCGCGACCTTCTATCCACGCTCTGCGCCGCGCCCGTCAAAATTTCCATCGGTAGCGTGACTGAGGAGGCGAGCATGTGTTCGTGAGCCAATGCGGCAACTCGGTAAGGCGTACCAGTATGTGGCGAATTACTCATAATATTTGGCTATATACGCATAGTTTTGAGCGCTGTCCAGCGTACACTGCGCCGCCTGAAGAGGTGTTGGCAGAAGGCTGGGCGAAATAATCCGGCGGTTTGTCGGGCCATTGCTTAGCGAGACGATTCCGGAGACAGCATGCTCAGACTCCCCATTATGGTGGCCGCTGGTGGCGTCAACAGCGCGGGTAGAACTTCTCGGCGGCACGCCTATAAGCGAATGGTGTGGGACTCGCTCTCTGAGGCGGAGCGCACGGCGACCGAACGAGCGTTGGGTCAAATGATGCAAACCACCGATCCAGCCGCCATCGCGCGACATACGCTGATACGAGAAATTGAGTCAGCGTGGTTTGATCATCGTGCGGTGCCTTGGCACCGGCGTGCGAAGACAGCTCAGGGTACAGCGTCGGGCGTGTTTGAATTCAATCCGGGCGGTATGGTTGATGGCACTGTGTTGGGGGCAGCTGCCCAGCGGATTAATGGCAAAACGGTTACCGTCTCGCTGAACGAGCAGGCCGACGTGCTGTTGCCCAGTACCCGACCCTTCGAGGTCAGTGCCGCAGGCCAACTGCCCAGCGGATTTGATCCCGGTGGGCTATATCCCTCCCGCAATCACCCACGTGCAGTTCAGATGTCTATTTTTGCCATGTCAGACGCGCTGGCAGACCTGGGTCTGGACTGGTCGGCCATTAGCGCGCGCGTGCCCGGGGACGCGATCAGCGTTTATGTCTCCAGCGCAATGGGGCAGCTGGATGAGGCCGGGACGGGCGGTATGTTGCGATCCCGATTGTTGGGTCGCAGGGTGAGCTCAAAGCAGTGTCCTTTCGGATTTGCCGAAATGCCCGGCGACTTCATTAGTGCCTATGTGCTGGGTAGCTTCAGTGCCACCGGACCGGCTCTGGGGGCCTGTGCCACCTTTCTCTACAACCTGCGGTTGGGTATTGAAGACATTCGGAGCGGGCGTTCTCGCATTGCCGTGGTGGGTGCGGCGGAAGCACCGGTCAATGCGGAGGTCATGGATGGCTACGTGGCAATGGGGGCGCTGGCGACTGACAAGGGACTGCGACAGCTCGACGGACAGTCAGAGCTGGATCCGATTGATCACCGCAGGGCGTGCAGACCCTTCGGTGACAACTGTGGCTTTACGATGGCCGAATCAGCGCAGGTTGTCGTGCTGATGGATGACGAGTTGGCGCTGGAGTTGGGCGCGCCGATTTTGGCGGGTGCGCCATTTGTGGGCGTCAGGGCAGATGGTGCAAAAAAATCTATTTCGGGCCCTGGCGCTGGTAATTATCTCACCGTGGCTGAGGCGACGATGGCGTTGCGCGCTATTTTGGGAGACCAGCGTCTGCGTTCGCGAGGTATGGTGCAGGCTCATGGCACGGGCACGCCCCAGAATCGCGTTACCGAATCAACCTTGCTGAGTAAGGTGGCGCAGGCTTTTGGCGTTAAAGAATGGCCAGTCGCGGCGATAAAAAGCTACGTAGGTCATTCTCTTGGTGCCGCGGCCGGGGATCAGCTCACGGCGATGTTGGGTATTTGGCAACATAATATTGTGCCGCGAATCCAGAGTATCGATGGGATAGCTGACGACGTGGCTACCGAACGTCTGGCCTTCTCGCTATCAGAAAGAGAGAGTCAGGATATCGAGTACGCGTTGATCAATAGCAAGGGGTTTGGCGGCAACAATGCGACGGCAGCCTTGCTGAGTCCGGCGACCACAGAGGCGTTGTTGTCGAAGCACCATGGTGAAAAGGCGATGATAGCGTGGCACCGACGGCAGGAATCTAATGCGGCCGCGCAAAACGAGATCGAGTCGTCACGACTGGCGGGAGAATGGTCTCCTCAGTATCGGTTCGATGAGGGCGTATTGGCCGACGCCGATGTCATTGTGACCGAGGACAGTATTGTGTTTGGTGAGCAAGCAATCAGCGTGCGGGCGAGCGTCCCTGATTCCTGGCGGATCGTTTGATTGCAAACGCATTTTGGTAAGCTAGGGGCATGCCTTACCCCAATAGCCTGTGTCTATGATTGAAACATTACTGCAGCGCAATTCCCACGCTCGGTTGGTCGCCCCCGCTCCTGACGCAGATGCATTGGCCACGATATTGCGTGCCGCCCAAAGGGCCCCGGATCACGGCCGGTTGCGACCCTGGCGATACGTGGTCATTCAGGGGGAGCGTCGTGAGGCGCTGGGCCAGTGTTTTGTGGAGAGCCTAAAGATTCGCGGGGTCTCAGAACCCGCGAAACTCGACAAGGCTGCCAAAGCGCCGTTGCGGGCGCCGATGATTATTGCCGGTTTGCTCCGCGCAGTTGAGCACCCAACTATCGGTCGCGATGAGCAGGGACACGCTGTAGCGGCCTCGCTAGCAACCGCTCAAATCGCCATCGAGGCCCTTGGATTTGGTTCCATCTGGCGCACGGGAACATATGCCACAGATCCATTGGTCATAGAGACGCTGGGGGGAGAGCCCGGTGATCAGGTGGTCGGTTTTCTCTACGTGGGGACCCGAGAAGGCCCCAGTAAGCTGCTGACCGAGGAGTCGCTGGACTCCCTCGTAAGTCACTTTTAATTTGCGGGGAAAGGTGCACGCAGTTTGCTTATGAGAGTGCTTAATAAGCCATGGTTGCAGTTCCTGTTCATGGGAATTGCGTTGTTTCTCCTCAACCAATGGGCGTTTCCCCCCCCTAAACCCGTGCTCGGCCCGCCCAGCCCAGAGCGCCTGGCTGCCATGGCTCAGAACTATGCCCAGTTCGCGCAAGGCAAAGTGGGTCCTGAAGTGTTGGCGCGGTTCATCGAGACGGAACTGCGGGATGAGTTGCTTTTCCGCGAGGCTATAGCGAGAGACCTTCACTATCGAGATATGGCGGTAGAGCAGCGCATCATCCGCAACATGCGGTTTCTTGATGCTCAAAGTCAGGCAACGGATGCAGCGCTGATCGAGCAGGGGTATGCGTTGCGACTGCATCTGACCGACGAGGTGATTCGACGCCGGTTGGTACAAATCATGGAGCGCCTGATCGTCGCGACGAGGCCAGGGCTCCCGCCGACGGCCGAGCAGGTGGCGTCAAGATATGAGCGTGACCTCGCTGCATGGCAAGCCTCAGAGCGCTACTCATTCAGTCACGTATTTCTCTCATTGGAGCGCAGCGACGAGATGGATACGCTGATAAGGGAGATCGAGCGTCGGCAATTGAGTCCCGCAGAGGCCCGCTTGCTCGGTGCACCCTTTCTCTCGGGCTTCGAATTCTCGAGGCAGACCCCGGATCAGATCACGCGCGTGTTTGGTGCCGTGTTTACCGAGCAGTTGCGTGCTTCGGGTGCCGAGGCTGGTCAGTGGATTGGCCCATTCGCTTCCGTATTCGGCCAGCATTATCTTTTCCTGAGCGAGTTTGAGGCCTCACGAACCCAGAGGCTCGAGGAGGTAAGTGATAGCATAAAGCGTGATTTGGTTCGAGAAGCCGAAGCGCAGGCAATCGCTGATTGGGTGGACGAGGCAATGGCTCGCTACGAGGTAAGGCGGTCATGAGAATCTGGTTGTTACTGCTCGTCGCTTTTGTCTGCTCTAGTGCGTCTGCCCACAGATTTGCACCCTCTCTATTAGAAATACGTCAGCTCTCAGAAACATCTTTTAATGCAACCTGGAAGACGCCCATACAAAAGGTATCGGCCGTTCCGATGGAGCCGGTTTTTCCGGAGAGTTGCGAGATTGTGTCTTCGTCCCCCTGGATTCAGGAAGGCACTGGCGTACTCATGCAAATGGATCTCGACTGCGCCGAAGGCCTGGTGGAGAAAACCTTATCGGTAAGCGGGCTCGGCGATAATCAGTCGTCGGCACTGCTGCGACTTCATCTGGCGCAGGATGTGTTTCATCAGGCAGTCTTTACCGCGGCCGAGCCCCAGTATGTAGTGCCTGCTGAGGGTACCGCCGGCAGTGTCACGCGGGATTATGTGGTGTTGGGTGCGGAGCATATCTGGGAGGGCCCGGACCACCTGTTATTTGTAATGGGTCTTCTTTTTTTAGTGGGCTGGAATCGACGTTTGATACTGACCGTCACAGCCTTCACCGTAGGTCATAGCGTAACCCTTGCCATGGTGACCCTGGGCCTATTTGATTACCCGGTAGCGCTGGTGGAATTCATGATCGCGCTTTCGATTTACGTGCTCGCCGTGGAATTGGCGCGCGAGGATGGCGGGGGACCGCTGTGGCGGCAACCCTGGTGGTTGGCGGCAGGCTTTGGATTGCTTCACGGTATGGGATTTGCCGGTGCCTTGGCGGAGACCGGACTGCCGCAGTCAAATGTGCCGTTGGCGCTACTGGCCTTTAACATTGGCATCGAGTTGGGACAGCTCGCATTTATCGGTTTGCTAGTGCTGCTGTTCGCTGTCGGCGTAAGGCTGTGGGGCGAACACCGTTTGAGGGCACTGCGTCTGTTGCCGATCTACGTCCTGGGAGGCCTCTCAGCGATGTGGTGTATTGAGAGAGGCCTGGGTGCTCTCGCCTGATTAGGGATTGCCGGGCCAGTTTTTCATCGGAATTACCGGATGGAAGGCAATGGCAATACCCTCGTCAACCTGATTCTCGTTCTCAAGAACATCTCTGCGGCGGACGAAGGCGGTGCCGCTGCGGGTGTCGACGGCATCCGTGACTTCCATACCCCCCTCGCCGGAGAACATCCGTTCCAAATCCATGTTGAACCAGGCGACCCGTAAGGTGGCGGCTGAAACCGCGCGAGACCAGTCGAAATCAGCTGTCACGCCACTACCCGCACCCTGAATCGCAGGCTTGCGTGTGACACCGTCGAATCGGGTAACGCGGTTAAGCCCCTGCTCGTAATAGACGTCTTTTTCGATGATGTCAGTGAAAACAATGCTGCCGATGTCCGTTTGTTGGCGTAGCTGATCGCGGACGGCCTGGACTATTTGGATGAACGATTTCTGGTTAACTCTGCCTGTGGTGGGATCGATAGGATCTCCGTAAATAAGTACTGCGTTGTTCCAGCGCTGGGAGAACTCTCGTTGTGGCCGCACATCGTAGCCAGCGCTTTCGAGATACTCTGTCACGCGGGCGTCAATGAACGGTTCCCGCTTGGCAAGATAGTTACGCGAGGGCACACCCAAATTTACGCTGGCAATGACCACAACGCGACTATCCAGCTTTTCGAATACCGCCGATTCGAATACGTTGCTCGGTGTTGTGGCGTTATAACCTCCGCCCACGGTGGCAGAACCGCACGCGTTCAGCATCGTCAGAAGGAAGATCGCCCAAAATGCTTGTCGCAAGTTTTTAGGGAGTTGCAGTGATAATGGTGTTGGCAAAAAAAGTTCGAAGCGACAGCGCATGCGGGGTTTCCCTCTAAAATACAACCACATGCTACCAAAGGAGGGGTGGTGATGAACAATTCACTGCGGGCGGTTTCCGGCGGGGCCGGCGACGATGTCATTTTGTTGCATGGATTGTTTGGCCAGGGAAGCAATCTCAGGGGCATCGCGAGGTCGCTTGAAGCGCGTTTTCGAGTGCATTGCCTTGACCTGCCGGACCACGGGCGCTCTCCCTGGCTGGCGTCAGCGACGCTTCCGGCATATGCCAGGAGCGTCCTCGAGTGGATGGCGAGCAACGAGATGGGTAAGTGCCACATCATCGGGCACTCTCTAGGCGGAAAAGTGGCGATGCAGCTGGCGCTGGGCGACCCTGAGCGAGTGAGGGGACTGGTGGTTGCCGATATCGCTCCCGTTCGGTATCCCTCGCAGCATGGCGAGATTTTGGCGGCAATGGCGAGGGTGCAGGCCGGCGCATGCAAAACCCGCGCTGAGGCTGAAGCGATATTGGCAGAAGCCATACCCGAGCCCGAGGTGCGGGCTTACTTGCTCATGAGTCTGGTTGGCGGGGATGGAGGCTATCGTTGGCGGTTCAATCTTGAAGGATTGACCGCGGGCTACGATCAGCTGCGAGCCGCACCCGAGAGCGATGTGGCGTCCGGTATTGCCGCCCTGTTTTTGCGCGGCGGAGAGTCGCGCTACGTTGAGAACCACTGCCTACCGGAAATCGAACGCCTTTTTCCCCAAAGCAGGGTTCAAACGGTTTCGGGTGCGGGTCATTGGTTGCACATCGACCGCCCAAGAGAGGTGCATGATGCTATCGCGCGGTATTTAATCGAGGTCGTGGGGGACTAGGCGCAGTAGAAAGCATCAAAACTGTCCACAGTTTATGTGGATAACTCTCTGGATATTTTGTTCAAGTTACAGCTCGAGGTAATTAATCCGTCACATAGGCCAGATTGGTCAAATTTTAACCAATGACTATTTATCAAATAAAAACAATTGGTTGAAGAAATATTGTTAATCCAGTTGTAGGGTTTCGTCGTTAAATTGCAACAAAGCTTGTTACGCCCCAGGTTTGTGCATAACAAACCGAGTGCGCCTACTACAGAATGTTAATTTTGCGCAAGGGCCTCACCGCGTTTTTTTTAATTTTTTTGTCGTTGGGCCGCTTCACTCGCCGCGGTAGCGGCATCCTGTGTCGCAGGTTTCGCTCACTTCGACTACCGCCAGCTCCGGTAGTGCGGGTTTGAGCCGATCCCAGATCCAGCGAACAAGATGCTCACTGGTGGGATTTTCAAGACCCGGGATCTCGTTGAGGTAGTGATGGTCCAGCTGATCCAGCAGTGGCTCGAAAGCTTGACGAATGTCGTCAAAGTCAAGAATCCAGCCCGTTTTCGGGTTCATCTCGCCCGCAATCGTGATACGCACCTTAAAAGAGTGCCCATGCAAGCGCGCACACTTGTGGCCTTCGGGGACCTCGGGGAGTAAATGGGCCGCTTCGAAGCGGAAATCCTTATAGAGTTCCATCGTTTGAGTTTTCTCAGGACTGGTTCTGAATCAGGCGGCGATTCTACACGCTTTGATCATTTGCGCGCGTCTGTTAATGACTCGAAATGAGCCTGCGAGTGCATTGACAGTCCGGACCCGATCCCTATAATGCCCGTCTCTTGTCAGGGGGTGATTAGCTCAGCTGGGAGAGCATCTGCCTTACAAGCAG
>JAYNNB010000029.1:0-22499 GCA_038112515.1 Luminiphilus sp. | reverse complement strand
AAGACGCTGCGTGAGACTCTCGAATCGCTCGACGATGGCTGTTTCTATCTGGCCTTCGCGCAAGAGCATGAGCTGCTTCAGCTTCTCTCTCTCAGGCGCTTCCTCAGGTAAGGCGAGCACACCCTCTGCCAAAGAGATGATGCTCTTGAGGGCCTTGATGGTCTTCTCGTCCCGGCGAGCTTCAAGGGTTCTGCGACGCGCTTCTGAATCGGGAAGCGGATAGGCCTCAAAACGACGAAGGGACTCGAGCTCTCTCGCCACTTCCTCTGACAATTCGGCGACGGTCATTTGCTCGACAACCGGCGATTCGTCGTCCAGGTCTCCCTGACCGAATGCCAGCATAGCGCCCATCAACACCACCAGCGCTACCAGCCAGCGGCCGGGCAAGGTGCGAAATCGAAGTCGGGCGGCGCGTTTCATGACATTATGATACCTGTCGGCGCTGCACGACCGAAGTAGCCAAAGAGCGCAGGGTCTCGACGGTTTGTTGCCAGTCCATGCAGGGATCCGTAATGCTCATGCCATAGATCAGGTCGTCTTTGTTCTTGACGTCCTGCCGACCCGCTTCGATAAAACTCTCGAGCATCAGACCAGTAATCCGTCGATCACCACGCTGCACCTGAGACGCGATGTCTTCTGCAACCGCCATTTGCCGAGCGGGCTGTTTACGACTGTTGGCATGACTGGCGTCAATCATAATGCTCTCTCTCAATCCCGCCCGTGCGAGCAGTGCGCAGGCGTCATCGACCGAGAACATGTCGTAGTTTGGCTGGGGACCCCCGCGCAGGATCAGATGACAATCGGGATTCCCCGCAGTTTCAAAAATGGCGGACTGTCCGCCCTTGGTCACCGACAGAAAATGATGTGAGTGTTGCGCCGCGCCAATCGCATCGACTGCAATCTGGATATTTCCACCAGTGCCATTCTTGAAGCCGACAGGGCAGGATAAACCGCTTGCAAGCTCCCGGTGGCTCTGACTCTCCGTGGTTCGCGCGCCAATCGCCCCCCAGCTGATCAGATCCGCAATATATTGAGGCGAGATCAAATCGAGGTATTCGGTCGCCGTAGGCAGACCGAGCGCATTGATGTCCAGTAACAATTTGCGGGCCGTTCGCAGACCTTCGTTCACATCGAAGGAGTCATCCAGATGGGGGTCGTTAATCAGGCCCTTCCAACCGACCGTTGTGCGCGGCTTCTCAAAATAAACCCGCATGACAATGAGCAGTTGATCGGCCAGTTCCTCGGCCACTATTTTGAGGCGTCCCGCATAGTCCATGGCAGCGATGGGATCGTGAATAGAACACGGTCCCACCACAACAACCAGTCGGTCATCCGACTGGTTCAGCACGGCCTGGATGGCGCCGCGAGCATCAGTGACGTGCTGCGCCAACTCATCGTTGGCGGGCATTTCCGCGATCAACGCCTCGGGCGTAAGAAGCTCACGCAAATTCCGAATACGAAGGTCGTCAATATTGGCTGACATTAAAAATCCTTTACAAACCACGGTCTCAACAGGCGCGCCAGCATACCACTCTAGGGGGCCTCATCTGGGGCCAAGTATTTACCTTCTGTCAGCAGCGTATCGACCAGCGCACCAACTGCGTTTGGGCTCACGAGATGGGCGGCATACCAAGTGTGCAGGCAACGGATCCTGTCGTATCCGGCAATACCACCAACACCTCGCTCATCGAGCGCGGCACGCATACCCCGCTGCTCGAGGAACTGCGCTTCCTCCGGACTCAGGAAGGTGTCCCGTGCGGCTCTGTGCCGTTCATGGTCCTCGCGCATGGCTTTCTGCAGTACATGGGATCGATTGACAGCCTCCTGCAGTCGCGCAATCCAGCCGGCGGCCTCCAGTCGGTCAATCTGCAAGCACAGCTCGGCACCGACCAACCAATAGAGGGTAGGGAAGGGTTTTTCATCCACCACGGATGCGACGCGAATCACAATCGGTTCACCGTCGGCATCAGTAACGGCGATCGCACGCAAACCGCGGGGCTCCCGACCCAAAAGCGTTGCGACACGTTCCCGCTGGTCGGGCGTCGGCGGGGCCTCGATATTTGAAAAGGTCATTGTCACAGTTTACCACTCGAGATCATTGACCCCATTCCACGGTGAGCGTAGTGTTCGCCCCGTCAGGTGCCTGCCGATTCGATCTGGGTAGGTTAAAAGGGAAGTCCGGTGAGATTCGATCAAGTCCGGCGCTGCCCCCGCAACGGTCATCACATTGGTGAGAGCCCGATACCTGCCTGACCGACACACATCATGTGGAGCGGAGGGCTCCCACAGGGTGCGACCGTGGCTCCCTGGTAACGCTGGAGCATCCTGCATCCCTCCCCTCCCGCCACATTGGTGAATGGCAACAGTGCCTCCCGAAAGGGCAATGAGGGATACCAGTGAAAGCGACGCGACACCCTGCCAAGACAAGCCATTGCATGCCCAGACCCACGTTGCGGCTGTCTGCGCCCGGTCCGGGGCGCCACACGCTGAGATTGCTGCCACTGTGCTCAGGGGTATTGCCTATCCGACCCCTCGCCTCACTGCTCATTGCCTTAACCTCCTTGTTAGGTGCAACCGCCCAGAGCTTCGCCGAAACAAAGCGGGAGTCTTCTTCTGCCTCACAGATTGAAGAAACGGTGGTTGTGGCATCGCGGACACCTGAACTCTTGGATCAGCTGGGGGTCTCTGTCAGCGTGTTGAACAGCGAGGATATTCGGTCCTTCGCTTATCCTGATCTGGCATCCCTGCTCGACGCACAGCCCGGGGTCACCGTGACGATGGATGGCGGCTATGGCAAAGCCGCGGCAGTTCGTATTCGGGGAGAGGATGGATTCCGCACCCGTATTGTGCTTGACGGCATTAACATTGCCGATCCCTCGTCGCCACAGATCAGCCCCCGCATCGAGCACATCGTCAGCAGCAGCCTGTCTCGCGTCGAGGTGCTCAGAGGTCCCCAGGGCTTGCTATGGGGCGCAGATGCCGGAGGCGTCATACTGCTCTCCACCGTTGATTATGCGCGCGAAACGGGCCTCGACGGTTTTTTAGAAGCCGGTGGCGATGACTACCATCATGCGGCAATCAGCGGTGTACTAGTCGGCGACAAGCTAACCGGCTCCGCCTCTATCGCGCAGATGGAAACAGCGGGCTTTAACGCACGCTCGATCGATAGCAACAACCCCGACCGTGATGGTTACGAAAATACCAGTGCTCACGCTACCGTTAGGGCGCAGATCAATCCAGCGCTGAGTGTGGGCCTGACCGCCACACACCTCTCTGGCGATAACGACTACGACGCCTGCTACGACACACTCACCTTTGCCTTGATTCACGACTGCGAAGACGACTATGAACAAAACGCCTGGCGCGCGTCGGCGCGCTGGCAGCGCGATGCCCATACCGTGGAGCTCGGATTTGCCTCCAGCGACACCAAGCGCGCTTTTTATTCGGCAGAAAATCTCGCATACGAAACCCGCGGTGAAACCGAAACCACCTCACTGATCGGCACGTGGCGCCTGAGCGAGGCGACACGCCTAACCTACGGCGTCGATCACGAGTCTCAGTCGCTAACCGATAGCAGCAGTGACCGCTCCCGCGACAACACGGGCCTTTATTTGGAGGCCCGGCAGGATCTGGGACAGGGCGTAGTGACCGCGGGCTGGCGTTACGACGACAACGAAGACTTTGGCACCCACAATAGCTGGCGGTTGAGCGGCCGCTACCCATTGCCGGGCATTGCTGAGGATTGGTTCATCCGGGCGGCGATCGGTACCGGCTTTAGAGCGCCGAGCCTCTACGAGATGGCCTATAACGAAGGTCCGTTTTCCTACCCCCCCGCGGCAGGGGCAGTCCTTCAGGAAGAGACATCAGAGGGCTGGGAGGTTGGACTCGTCGGTTCCGCGGGCCAACTGGATATCGAAGTGATCTGGTTTGACCAGCAGATCGAGGATGCGATCGTTTTTGATCTGACAAGCTATAGCGGTTATATCCAAACCCCGGGAACAAGCACCGCTGAGGGCATCGAGCTGATCGCGAGCCTGACGCTAAGCGATGCGTGGTCCTTGGAAGGAAATCTGACCTGGCTGGATGCCACCGATCTCTCGGGCGCAGACCGTCCCTACAGGCCAGAACAGACTGGGCGACTGAGTCTGCTATGGTCCAACAGTCAATGGTCGACCCGCCTTACCGCGCACCATACCGGAAAAGCGGTGGACCCTTTTTTGATTGAGATTGATAAAACCTTCACAGTAGATTTCAGCGCCCGATGGGCGGTGTCGAATCGTTGGTCCATCGAGTTCAGGGTATTGAATCTGACCGACAGTTCAGACCAGCGATTGCCGGGGTATGAAGTGCCCGGCACGACCGCCTACGCCGCCGTCCGGCTCAGCCTGTAGGATAACAGCATGGACAAGACCACCCGACACAACAAGGCCATGGCCAAGCAGAAAGCGGCCGTGGACGAGGCGATTGCCAAGGCAGACATCGAGCGCGGAGTCAGTGTCTTCATGACCGGGGACGGCAAAGGCAAAACGAGCTCCGCGTTTGGCATGGCCGTGCGTGCTCTGGGGTACGGTCAAAAGGTCGGTATCGTACAATTCATTAAGGGTGTGCAGGCTTCGGGAGAAGAGTTGTACATCAAATCGGCGCACCCGGAGGTCGTCCTTTATCAAATGGGCACGGGCTTCACTTGGGACACTCAGGACCGGGAAGGTGATATCGCGGCGGCGAGACAAACCTGGGCCGAGGCGCAAAGCATGCTCGAAGACCCGAGCTATGACCTGGTCATACTGGACGAACTGACTTACATGCTTGCCTTTGACTATTTGCCCGAGGCGGACGTGTTGTCGGCGATAACGTCGCGTCCCGAGGCCCAGAGCGTGGTTGTCACAGGGCGTGGAGGGGGCCAGGCACTGCGCGAAATTATGGATACAGTCTCCGAGGTGAAGGAAATCAAACACGCTTATCGCGCAGGTATTCAAGCGCGCAAAGGCGTGGATTACTGAACGTGTCGACCCATCCCGCCCTCCGTCCGGGACGTTTTATTCACTACAAATTTCTGAACTCCCTGTTTATGGGATTATCGGTGGGCGCCGTCTTTGTGCTCTACACCCCGCTCTCCCCCGCCGTGTTCTCGGCCGGGGGAATCGGTCTGGCGATTGGCACCCTGGTTGTCGCGACTCAATATCAGCGCATTCTGGCTGCTCGATGGTTTTTTCATCTGTCGCTCTGGGTAGAGGTGGTGACCCTTAGTGGCGTCATCGCAGTGCTGGCGTTACCACTCGAACTGCCACTCGCCCTTTTTGTTTATATTGGCTACCAACTTACCTTTGCATTGGGCAACTACCTGGTGCGTTGCGAGACACTGCTCATGGTCTCGATTGACCAGCTGCGTAAACTGGATGTCGCCAAGCAGACGGGATATCTGTTGGGCATGGCCGCGGCCTGGGCCATCTACGCCGGACTGGCCGCCAGCGCCAATGTGGAGGACCGCACCGAGCAGGTGGTGGCACTGCACTGGGTGCTGGTTGTCGTCGAATGCCTGGTGATCATTGCGCTGTGGCGGGCCTTCGACCGACAACAGCTACGGAACGAAACGCCCCTCCTGACTTCCTGAAGCCAGGTGGCCGCCAGTGAGGGAGCGGCCCGTTAAGTCGACTCCCACAACCGCGCTAGTCGAGCAAATCCGGCTGCTCCGCCATGATCACATCGAACAGGGGTTGCGCGCTGAACCAGCCCGCAAGTGTACTTCCCACCTGACCCGCCGTATGCAGCGCCATCTCATGAGGGATCGGGCTCGGTGTGCCTGCTGCCTCGGCCATGAGTTGCGCCTGACAGCTACGCTCAAAAGTGACGTACCACCACAGCGCCTCATCCACTGATTCGCCCACGGTGAGATGCCCATGATTTTTAAGCACGATGGCCTTCTTATTACCCAGGGCCTCCGCGAGACGCTCGCCCTCGCTCATCGAGACCACTACTCCCGTGTAATCATCCAGCAGTGCCAGATCCTGATAAAACGCGCAGGCGTCCTGAGTTAAGGGATCGAGCAACCGCCCCAGCGAAGACCAGGTCTTACCGTATATGGAATGCGCATGGGCGGCGGCAGTCACCTCGGGTCGCGCCATATGGATATGGCTATGGATGGTAAAGGCCGCCCCGTTCAGCAATCCCTCTCCTTCCACAATCTCGCCGCTATGACTGACCCGGATCAGGTCGGAGACCCGCATTAACTTAAAAGAGCGGCCCATCGGATTCACCCAGAAGGTTTCCTTATCGATGGGATCGCGAACGGTAATGTGCCCCGCTACACCCTCGTCAAATCCAAATTTCCCGAAAATTCTCAGCGCCGCCGTCAACCGCTGTTTACGCTGCAACTGCTCGACCTCAGGGGCGAGATTGCTCGCGCCCATCTGCGTCAAATCCGCGTTCATGACCAATCGATTGACCTGCTCGTTCATGGCTCCTCCTTCACGTGCTCTCGCCAATAGTGGGATGCCCCGCGGGCCAATTCTCCCTCCGAGGGGAGCGCACCTCCCAGTGACCTCAGATGCGCAACATAACGACTGAGGACCGTCCCGTGCTGCGCTGAGACTTCCTCGGGCCGCAGGGGATCACCACATTGATCACAGCTCAGCAGCGGTCGGGTCGTCTTGCCGCAAGCGCTGTGCCGATAAACTTGGGGTGGACCATTACCGTCGTCCATCCAATCGTCACCCCACTGACTGAGAGTCATGAGAATGGGGTAAAGGGAGAGCCCTTTTCGGGTGAGACGATACTCATACCGCACGGGCTTGTCTTGATAGGGGACCCGGGTTAGCACGCCCTCTGCGACCAGTTTTTTGAGTCGCTCAGACAGACGATGCCTAGTGACACCCAGGCTCGCCTGAAAGTCATCGAACCGGCGTGTACCGCGAAAGGCGTCACGAATGATCAGTAAAGTCCACCGCTCGCCCAGCACCGATAACGCCCTGGCGACCGAGCAGATTTGCTGGTCAGTCTCGTCCCATTTCATGGTTCAGAGAGTGCGCGTGCAGCGCCGCAAACGCAAGTGCGGGCAACATGGGGCCCGCACAAATTTAGCGTCTACGACAGTGATCAGCCAAACTGATTCATAGTGTTGTCTGCACCCGCCGCTTTCAACGCCGCATCACCGGAGAAGTACTCTTTGTGATCGTCGCCCATATCGGAGCCAGCCATATTCTGGTGCTTGACGCAGGCGATCCCCTGCCGAATTTCCTTGCGCTGCACCCCGGCGACATAGCCGAGCATACCGGCTTCGCCGAAGTACTCTTTAGCGAGATTGTCAGTAGACAGCGCCGCGGTGTGGTAGGTGGGCAGGGTAATCAGATGATGGAAAATACCGGCCTCGCGTGAGGCATCACGTTGGAAAGACTGTATGCGCTGATCGGCCTCGATTGCCAGCTCGGTCTCGTCATAACGCTCATCCATCAGTGCTTCGCGATCATAGGAAGAAACGTCCTGACCCGCCTCAGCCCAGGCGTCAAACACTTGCTGACGGAAGCTCAGGGTCCAATTGAAAGAAGGGCTGTTGTTGTAAACCAGCTTGGCATCCGGTACGACCTCCCGAATGCGATTTACCATGGCGGCAATCTGACCCACATGGGGCTTTTCGGTCTCGATCCAGAGCAGATCCGCACCATTCTGCAAGGAGGTAACGCAATCGAGAACCACGCGGTCCTCTCCCGATCACTTACGAAACTGGAACAAACCTGAAACCAGTCGCGCCGGTTTTAATAGCTTGCCATTGGCCTTAACCACCACATCGCCATTGGCAATATCGTCGGCACTGTCGATGTACTCACCATCGAGGAACCCGTTGTAACGATCACCCAAGTCACCCGGCTCATTAGTGACGGCAATTTGCTTGGTAAGCCCTGCGCCCAGAGAGTCCGTGCGCGCCACAATGATGCCGTCCTCTACTCCCAGCTCTAAAAACGCGTAACGAATAGCGCGGATCTTGGCAATGAAATCAGCGTGGGGCACCGTCACTTTGCCATCCTGATGGCCACACTGTTTTTCATCTGAGACCTGATTTTCAACCTGGATGGCGCAAGCGCCGGCCTCAATCATCCGTCGCGCCAACAGATAAGTCGCTTCCTCGTTACCGAAGCCTGCGTCAATATCGGCAATGATTGGCACGACGTGAGTCTGGAACTGATCAATCTGGTTCAAAATACTTTGGGCTTCCACTTCGTTCCCACTCGCGCGCGCCGCGTCCAGGGCGCGAAACAAACCACCCAATTCACGGGCGTCGGCTTGACGCAAAAAGGTGTATAGCTCCTCGATCAGCGCGGGGACAGAGGTCTTCTCGTGCATTGATTGATCCGGCAGAGGACCGAACTCCGAACGCAAGGCAGCAATCATCCACCCCGACAGATAGAGGTAACGCTTATCCGTTTTACCAAAGTGCTTTTTGATGGAAATCATTTTTTGTTGACCGATAAATCCGTGCCAACAGCCCAGAGACTGGGTATACCGCGAGGGGTCCTGATCGTAGTCCGCCATGTCCTGACGCATCAGCTTTGCCGTGTAGCGCGCGATGTCCAAGCCGGTTTTAAAGCGGTTTTGGAGGCGCATGCGGGCGGCATATTCGGGGCTGATATCCGACCAACTCGGTGTCTGGCCACAGGTGGCTTCGAGGGCTTTGATGGTGTCCGCATAGGTAGACATGGCATTTCTCCTGGTGATTTCGCAGCCGGCTTAACCGACCGAAGCAGCGCGCAGTCTAGAGAGCGGGCTTCTATTTTCAAATATAATAGTATTCATAATTGCCATTCATTTTATGAATACATAAAGAGGCGCCGCATGTCCATCTCTGCCAAAGGCTACTCTTTAAGTCAGCCGCATTTCCCAATAGACTCCGCCCCTTGCCTGATCTCGGCTTTATCGCCGGGGCTTGAGGAGAGCAAACCATGAGCCAACCGCTGGTGAGCATCATTATGGGGTCCCAATCCGACTGGGAAACCATGCAGGCCGCAACGACCGTTTTAACGGAGCTGGCCATCCCCTTTGAGGCGCGCGTAGTTTCGGCGCATCGCACCCCCGCAAGGTTGGTCGCCTTCGCAGAGAGTGCCGCAGATAAAGGGATACAGGTGATCATTGCGGGCGCCGGGGGCGCTGCCCATCTCGCGGGTATGGCCGCCTCCATGACCCATCTCCCAGTCATCGCGGTACCGGTCAGCAGTCAGTCCCTCAAAGGTATGGACAGCCTCCTCTCGATGGTACAAATGCCGCGCGGCGTGGCTGTAGCTTGCCAGGCGATTGGCGCGCCGGGTGCCTTTAACGCCGGATTGCTGGCAGCACAAATTCTGGCGCTGAAGGATCCCCAGTTATCGCAGGCGGTGAAGGATTGGAGACAGCGCCAGACCGACAACGTTCCCCACGACGTTACCTGATGCGCATTGCCGTTGCCGGTTGCGGCCAGCTGGCCCGCATGCTCGCCCTTGCTGGGTGGGAGATGGGTCACGAGTTTGTTTTTATCGCTGACCCTGATGAGAATACCGATTGTATTAATGGCCTGGGTGATGTGGTCTATCGTGACATGGCGCTGCAGGGTGAGCAGTTATATGAGGCGCTGGGCCAACCCGATGTGGTCACGGTAGAGAAAGAACACGTATCCGTTCCCATGCTGGTGTCACTTGCCGATTGCTGCCTTGTTGCACCGGCGCCCGAACCGATACGGGTATGCCAGCACCGCGGCAGAGAAAAAACCTTGTTGCAGTCCTTGGGGATTGCAACGGCGCCCTTTCGCGTCGTTGACAGCCCCGAAACACTGATCGACGCCGTTGCATCGCTGGGGTACCCGGCCTTTGTAAAATCCTGTGAACAAGGCTATGACGGTCAGAATCAGTGGCTGATTAAAGACGAGGCGGCTTTGCAGGCGCTCGCCGAGAAAATGGATTCCCTGCCCGATCTAGTGGTCGAAGGAAGGGTAAATTTTGACCGTGAACTGTCCCTGATCGCGGTCCGTTCCAGGAGCGGGGACATTGCGACTTATCCCCTCGCGGAAAATCGGCATCGCGAGGGGATCCTGCTCACCTCCGAAGTTCCCGCACCTAATGTCAGTGAGGCGACGGCAGCTCAAGCAGAGGCGATTGCGCATACGCTGCTGACACACTGGTCGTATGTGGGGGTGCTGTCGATAGAGCTCTTCGATGAGGGGGGTGTACTGCGCGTGAATGAACTCGCCCCACGTGTGCACAACAGCGGCCATTGGTCTCAGGATGCCGGCGTGACCTCACAATTTGCCAATCACCTCAGGGCGCTGACCGATGTGGTACCGGGCGCTACCCACCCACCTCACTATGCTGGCATGCTGAACCTACTTGGACGCTCGCCTTCACCAGAGCAGCTACAAGCCGACGATATCAGCCTGCATTGGTATACAAAATCCATTCGCTCACGTCGCAAGGTAGGCCACCTTAACTTGCAGTCGAGGGACCGGTCGCAATTGCAAAAACGGCTTTCAGAACTGGAGGCCGCGCTGTATCCCGAAGGGGAAGCGCTTTAGCTGTCGCGTTTTTTTTGCCGCGCCTTTTTTTCCGACTTTTTGATGTGGCTCATCAGCCTGCGTCGTCTTTGCACCTGGCGTTGGGTCAATTTATTCCGTTTACCTGCATAGGGGTTTTCACCCGAACGCAACTCGATGCGAATGGGTGTTCCGTGCAGGTCCAGCTCTCTGCGAAAGATCTTTTCCAAATATCTTTTGTAACTCGCGGGCAATGCATCGGTCTGGGTACCATGAATCACCACCAATGGAGGATTCTGACCACCCGCGTGGGCATAACGGAGTTTCACGCGTCGTCCATTAATCATCGGTGGAGGGTGGCTCGCCACCGCATCCTCAAGAATACGGGTTAGGCGCGGCGTACTGAGGGTGCGCGTCGCGGCGTCATGAGCGGCATGAATTGATCCGTAGAGCTTACCCACGCCGGAACCATGCAGTGCCGAAATAAAATGAATGTCGGCGTAATCAATAAATTGCAATCGACGCTTTAGCTCTGACCGGATCCAATCTCGCTCATCTGTTTCTATGCCGTCCCACTTGTTGAGCGCTATTACCAGCGCGCGGCCGGCATCGATACACTGACCGAGCAAATGGAGGTCCTGTTCGACGATACCTTCGTGGGCGTCCAACGTCAGAATGACCACCTGCGCATCGGCAATCGCCTTCAGCGTTTTCACAATAGAGAATTTCTCTACCGCCTCCTTGACGTTTTTCCGCTTCCTGACTCCCGCAGTATCGATCAAGGTGTAATGACGACCACGGCGCTCGTAATCCACATAAACGCTGTCTCGCGTTGTGCCGGGCTGATCGAACACCACCACCCGCTCTTCACCCAACAAGCGATTCACCAGTGTGGACTTGCCGACATTGGGACGGCCCACGATAGCGACACGGATCGAACCCAGATCAGCATCGTCTGCGTCGACTACAGTCGTCTCCTCCCAGGGCGCGAGCACGTCGGTGATAAGTTTTTTGACGCCCCGATTGTGGGCCGCCGCAATAGTATGAATTGACTCGACACCCAGGCGATAAAAATCGCTGGCGGCAATATCCTCGCCAACGCCGTCGATTTTATTAACCACTAGGTGAAAGGGTTTTCCAATACTGCGCAGGTAACTGACCAAAGACTCATCACCACTGTGCAGACCCGCGCGCCCGTCTGCTAGCAAAAGCACGACGTCGGCTTCGGCAATGGCTGCCATTGACTGTTCGGCCATCGCGGCGTCGATGCCCTGCTCCTCGCCACTGATTCCACCGGTATCAATGACGATAAAAGCGCGGTCCTCGATACTGCCCTGTCCGTATTGTCGATCTCGGGTCAGGCCCGATAAATCGGCGACCAGTGCATCGCGGCTTCGCGTGAGCTGATTAAAGAGGGTGGACTTGCCAACATTGGGACGGCCCACCAACGCGAGCACCGGCAGCATGGGATCAGTTTCGCGCTTCGACGTCGTAAGCTTTCAGCTTGCCGTCATTACTGTAGATAAACAGCCGGTTTCCGTTAGCGATCATATCGGCGCGGGCACCCGAGGAGTCTACTTTCGTTCGGCCGACGATGGTTCCATCGACCTGAGACAGCAGGTGCAAGTATCCCTCGAAATCCACCACGGCCACATAGCTATTCACCGGCGTGGGGCGGGAAAGCTCGCGAAATCCGAGCTCGATATTTTGCCAACGGACGCCTTGTCCATTGCGGAGGAAAGCGCTGACCGTGCCGTCATCGTCCGCGACATAGACATTACCAAAGCCCACACCCACTCCCGAGACCGAGGACACGTTGCGCTGCCAAAGCCGACGCCCGGAACGGGTATCGATTGCAACAACCCGGCCTTGATAACTGGCCACGTAAAGTTCGCTACCTTGCACAGCCATGGAACCGTCAATGTCGACGATACGTTCAATCTCAGAGGTGCCTTGCGGAATCGCCACACGCGATTCCCAGGCAACATTACCCGAGCGCAAATTGATAGCCACGACTTTCCCGTCGGCAAATCCGGCAATGGCGTTATCGCCCATAATCATAGGAGTACCAGTGCCGCGAAGCGTGAGCACAGGCACGTCGCTGGTATAGGTCCAACGCACTTCGCCGGTTTCGTAGTCAAAGCCCATCAACTTGCCGTCATAAGTCTGAGCAACGACATAGCGGCCATCCCCCTGAGGTGCCGAGAGTACTTCGCCGCTCACCGCGGTGCGCCAGATCTCATCGCCGCCATCGGCCGACAGTCTCATGACCAAACCCTCGGAGGCGCCCAGGAAAAGTGAGTTACCGTGGTGTACCACACCACCCGACACCGCCAAATCCAGATCTCGCTTCCATCTCACCCGGCCTGCCGCCGAATCGACCGCGGCGACTTCACCCTCGGCTGAGGCAACATACAGTGTGTCATCAATCAACACCGGGTTGATTTTATAGCGACCCTCACCCTGCCCGTCGCCGACGCCGCGGGACCAGCGGCTCTTCAGCTTTACCTGCTCGTCAATTTTCTGCAGCTCTACAGGCTCTCGGGGGTCAACGTCGTCGTAGCTATACCACCAATTTAACGTGCTACTGCCCGCGCTCAGGGTGAGCAGTCACACGAGCACTAATCTCAATGATGAACGCATCAGCCGGATTCCCCATCAGACTCGCTTCTTGCGATCTGCAAGCGACTTTCGATACTGCGTACTTTGTTATCCAAGATGACACTCATTTCGCCAAGTTCAGTCGACGCGTCGCGGCCCGTGCGATACGCAGCCAAGGCCTCCTCCGCCCGACCTGCGGCAAGATGGATATCGCCTTCAGCCTGAGCATAAGCCACCGGGTAAGCGTCGCTCCCCTGAGCGAGAATAGCCAGCGCCTCCTCCTCCGAGCCAGCGGCGGCAAGCACTCGTGCCAGGCGCAACTGAATAAGCTGCCCGATATCAGAATGGGAGTCACCGGCAGACAACGCCCAACGAAGCGCGCCTTCAGCGGCTTCGAGATCACCGGACTCGACAGCAAGCCGCGCCTCCAGCATGGCCGCAAATTGCGCGTAGGTAGAATGACTGTGCTCAGCCTTCAGCGTCGCTGCCGCTGCCGCCAGTTGCGCCGCGTCGCCCTCTTCCAACTGAACGGCGAGCATCGTGGCATAAAGGTCCGAGGCGGCTTGCGCTTGCGATCCCTGATAACCCTGATATTGCTGCCAGCCCACAGTGCCCAGCACGGCCACAATAACGGCAGCGATCAGGCTCTTGCCGTTTTCATCCCACCAGCGTTTGATCGCCTCGAGATCCGCCTCGTCCTGCATATGGTCTGCCACGTATTACTCCTATTTCAGACGCCCAACTCAGACGCCTTGCGTTTCGGCGAGTAGATCCGCCAAAAACATGGTTAGTTCTGTGTCATCGATGGTGCGCTGCTCCCCGTCACCTCGGAGAGGTTTTAAAGTCACCTGATTGTTGGCCACCTCGGTCTCACCGTAAATCAATGCCCATGAGGCGCCGCTTTTGTCAGCACGCTTGAACTGACTCTTGAAGCTACCGCCCCCCAGATGCTGAATAATATCCAGATCCGGGAACCGCCGGCGCAGATCATCCATTCTCGGTAACGCATGACGATAGGCCGCTTCATCAGCCGCGATCACGTAGAGATCCACCGGGGACGAGACTGTAATCTCCAGCGCCTGCATGAGCAAGATAAGACGCTCAAGCCCCACGGCAAAACCCGCGGCCGGCGTCGACTTACCCCCAAAAACCTCGACCAAACCATCATAGCGACCACCGCCGCATACGGTGCCCTTGGCGCCCAACGCGTCTGTCGTCCACTCGAAAACACACTTGTTGTAGTAGTCGAGGCCACGAACCAGGCGTGGATTCACCTGATACGGGATATCCAGCATAGTCAGATAGGCCAATAACTGGTCAAACTCTTCTTTGGATTCCGCGTCGAGATAATCGCTCAAGGTCGGCGCAGCATCCAATATGGCCTGCGTTTCAGGACTCTTGCTGTCGAGGATTCTCAAGGGGTTCGTATGAAGGCGCCTCTGGCTATCAGCATCCAAGGCTTCGTTGTGATTCGACAGATACGCCACCAGCGCTTCGCGATAGCGCGCCCGGTCGGACGCTGAGCCAATGCTGTTGATTTCCAGCGTCAACGCATCGTCTACCCCCAACCTGCGCCACAGCTGCCGGCTGAGTGCAATAAGTTCTGCGTCCTGATCCGGTGTCGCCACCCCGAAGGCCTCTACGCCTAATTGGTGGAACTGCCGCTGACGGCCTTTCTGAGGCCTCTCGTAACGAAACATGGGGCCCATGTACCAGAGCCGCTGGGCCGTTAGGGCCAGATTGTGCTGGACCACAGCACGGACGCATCCGGCGGTCCCCTCAGGTCGCAATGTCATACTATCGTCATTGCGATCGCTGAAGCTGTACATTTCTTTTTCGACGATATCAGTGACCTCGCCAATAGACCGCGCGAACAAAGCGGTAGACTCAATCACAGGCAGACGGATCTCTTCATACCCATAGCTCGAGAGGACCTCCAACGCGGCCGTCTCCATTGACTGCCACAGCGGGGTCACCTCAGGCAGGATATCTACCATCCCGCGTATCGCTCGGTATGTCGTCATAGATGGGTCAGTGTGTGCTGGAGATAATATTGGCGTCTCGCTCGGCGCGAGCGGCCTCGAGCGCTTGGGCACGTTCTCGGATCACAGTCTCGAGGTGATCGACAAAATCCTGATTGCTCACCTTGTGGTCGGGCTCTCCCGAGATATAAATCAGATTGTTTGGCGTCGCCCCTGTCAGACCCACGTCGGCTTCTCGCGCCTCACCGGGTCCATTGACGATACAGCCTATCACCGCCACATCCATCGGAGTACGCACATCATCGAGACGGCTTTCCAGTTCGTTCATGGTGCTGATGACATCAAAGTTTTGCCGGGAGCAGCTGGGACAGGCAATGAAATTGATACCGTTGGTACGGAGCTTGAGGCTTTTCAGTATCTCAAAACCGACCTTGATCTCCTCGACGGGATCGGCAGCCAGCGAGACGCGGATCGTGTCGCCGATGCCCTCCATTAATAGCATGCCCAGACCAACGGCAGACTTCACGGTACCCCCGCGAATGCCACCCGCTTCGGTAATGCCCAGATGCAAGGGCTGCTCAATTTGCGTGGCCAGCTTGCGATAAGCCTCCACCGCCATAAAGACTTCCGATGCTTTGACACTGACTTTGAAGTCTTCAAACTGGTGCCGGCTGAGTATGTCAACATTGCGCATCGCCGACTCCACCAGGGCATCGGCATTGGGTTCAGGATATTTTCTGAGCAAATCCTTGCCCAAAGATCCCGCGTTGACGCCGATGCGGATCGGAATACCTCGATCCTGACAAGCGGCAATCACTTCTTTGACTTTCGACTCGCGCCCAATATTGCCAGGATTGATGCGCAGACAGTCAACGCCATATTCAGCCACTTTTAAGGCGATTTTGTGATCAAAATGAATATCTGCTACCAACGGGATGCCCGCGCGGCGCCTGATTTCGCGGAATGCCTCCGCGGCGTCCATACTGGGTACCGAGACACGCACGAGGTCTGCACCAGCAGCGGCGATTGCCTGAATTTGAGCTACGGTTGCTTCCACATCGCAGGTCTCGGTGTTAGTCATACTCTGAACAGCAATGGGTGCGTCGCCACCAATAGGCACTCCCCCTACATGGATCTGCCGGCTGACGCGGCGTTTAATCGGTGACGGCTGGCTCATGACCTTGGCTCTCCGGTAACCGGCTCTTGAACCGGATACTTTTTATCGACTCTGACGCTCTTTCCAAACCTTGTACTCGGGTGAATCCGGGTACAAGTTACGCAATGCCAATTCATAGCTACCCAGGGCATCCTGATCCCCTGTGGCATCGGCGATCATCAACCCCAGCAGTAGTCCCCGCGGCGATTGCTGAGGAGAAACCGTCCTGTAGGCACCATGATACCGGTTGGCATCGCCGGTATCACCCGCTTCCAGTCGAAGAAATCCCATTTCCAAAAGCGCGACAGGATTACCCCGATCCATAGCCAAAGCCCGCGTAAAAGCGGATTCGGCACCGACCTTGTCCTGCAGCTGCAATTGACATAGCCCCAGATTGACAAACGCCATGGGCCGGCCGCTGTACAGGGTATCTTCGGTGACTCGCCGAAACTCTCTTTCCGCCTCGGTATAACGGCCTTGAGAGTAAAGATAAGCCGCATAGTTGTTGCGTGCGCGCGCGAGTTTGGGGTCCGCTTTCAGTGCCGCCTCAAACTGCAGTTCGGCCCGCTCGAATTCGCCCGTGCTTTGATAAACCAGCGCAAAGGCCTCGAACACCTCAGCATTTTGGGGGTCAATCTCCTGAGCCAGCTCCAGATTACGCTTGGCATTTTCCCAGTCGCCCACCCCAATGTACTGTCGCGCCAGCGCGACGCGCTTGTCCAGCGTGGCATCCGGATCCGACGTGCGTTGCGTACCGCCGCTGTATTCTGTGACGCAACCGGGCAGCAAGCAAAGGATTAGAGCGACTGCAGATAACAATCGCCCATTGATGCCTGATCTCCGCGGGCACCCGGTATCACCGCGGCGTGCACGGGATACCTTGCGGCTGAATTCAGGTTGATTCATCAGCGGTGCCGGGGCCATGGGTCGCTTCTCTAAACGCTTACTCTGATTGCAACAGGCTCTGAGTGTCACGTCCAGCCCTGTGGCGAGCAGAGCGGCGGGTGCGGTCGACCACCTCTCCCACCAACTGACCACAGGCCGCATCAATGTCGTCACCGCGCGTTGTTCGCACCGTGACGACAAATCCGGCATCGATCAGCACCTGCCAGAATCGACTGACCGCATTACCACTGGGGCGCTGATAGCCTGAATCAGGGAAGTCATTAAATGGGATTAAATTAATCTTGCAGGGGTAGCCTTTCAGCAGCAATGCCAGCTCTCTTGCCTGCTCCACGCTGTCGTTCACCCCGGCTAACAGCGTGTATTCAATGGTCACCACCCGCTTCTTATCGGGCTGGGCATCGAGGTAGGCTCGGGCGGATTGAAGCAATCTTGCGATCGGATACTTGCGATTAATCGGCACGATTTGGTCACGGAGCGCGTCGTTGGGCGCATGCAGAGACACCGCCAGGCTGACGTCGGCCCACTCTGCGAGGCGATCCAAATTCGGTACCACCCCGGAGGTTGATAACGTTACCTTGCGCTTCGACAAACCGTAAGCGAGGTCGTCGCACATGAGGTTCATCGCCGAAACGACGTTATCAAAGTTAAGCAACGGCTCCCCCATCCCCATCATGACCACATTGGTCACCACGCGGCCTTTTCCGGACTGCCAGCCGTTATAGGAATCAATCGCCAGCCAGACTTGGCCGATAATTTCCGCGGCCGTGAGGTCACGCTGGAAACCCTGTTTTCCGGTGGAACAAAAAGTGCAATCAAGACTGCAACCCACCTGAGAAGAGACGCACAGGGTGGCGCGATCCCCCTCGGGAATGAGCACGGCCTCCACCAGACTGCCGCCTTCGACCGCGATGGCCCATTTCCGGGTCCCGTCAGCGGAATCTTTCTGTTCGGCAATGGTGGGCGGGGTGATCTCGGCGACTTGCTGGAGACTGTCACGCAACGACTGGCTCAGATCAGTCATCTCCGCGAACTCTCTCACGCCACGATGATGCACCCACTTCATGAGCTGCTGGGCGCGAAACCGTTTCTCGCCGAGATCGGTAAAAAAAGCCTCGAGTTGGCCTCGAGTTAAACCGAGAAGATTGACCTTCTCCGCGGGGGCGGCGGTAGCGATCAGCTGTTGAGGGGCCGTCATCGCGTCACCGCCCGCTGCAATTCAGCGTGCGCAAATCTCGCTTGAAGCAAAGAAGTAAGCGATCTCTCGCTCCGCAGAGGCAGGAGAGTCTGACCCGTGAACGGCGTTAGCATCGATCGATTGCGCAAAGTCTGCCCTGATGGTCCCGGGCGCCGCTTCCTGCGGATTGGTAGCACCCATCAGCTCGCGATTCAGAGCAATTGCATTCTCTCCCTCGAGCACCTGTACCACCACCGGCCCGGAGGTCATAAATGCCACTAAATCGGGATAAAACGGCCGTTCTTTGTGCTCGGCATAAAATCCGCCCGCGAGCGTGTCCGAGAGACGGAGTAGTTTAGCCGCCACAACCGTTAATCCAGCGGCTTCGAATCGACTAATGATTTGTCCGATGACATTCTTGCCAACCGCGTCCGGCTTAATGATCGATAAGGTACGCTCTACCGCCATGATGATCTCCAGTTTCGCTTGTTCACTCGAGGGCTCATTGCCCGCGGGCGCGGAGTATACGGGCTTTGCCTGTCAGTGTCATGGCAACAATACCGGAGCGTCAGCGCCCTCAATGCCGCTCTGAAGCATGGTTAATCGTGTAGCGCGGGATCTCTACCACCAGAGGGTCTGACCCCACCAGCGCTTGACAAGACAGACGTGACTCAGGCTCGAGGCCCCACGCCTTGTCGAGATAATCCTCCTCCAGCTCATCCGCCTCATCCAGCGAATCAAAACCCTCGCGGACAATCACATGACACGTTGTGCAGGCACAGGACATTTCGCAAGCGTGCTCGATATCAATGTCGTTGCGCAGCAAAGCCTCGCAAATACTCTCACCGGGCTCGGCCTGCACAACGGCTCCCTCAGGGCAAATCTCATGGTGCGGTAGCACAACAATTTCTGTCATGGCTCGACTCGTCAATCTGCTGCTTCTGAATCCAGAGCGCTCAGCGAAACCCCTTTGAGCGCACTCTGAATACTGCGATCCATGCGGCGCGCGGCAAAGGGCTCGCTGAAACGGCCTAAGCGCTCAGTTAAGTCCCGAATCGCTTGCGGGTCATCAGTCTCAAGCATGGCTTCCAGCCTCCGCATACCGTCGTCGAGCTCCTGCGACTCGTCCGACAAAAGCAAATCACCATCCTGCGCAATGGCCGCGCGAAGTCCCGCCAACAGCGCCTCGCCCTCTACCCGGGCTTCTGCCAATTGACGCGCATTCATGTCCTCTGCGGCGTTCTCATAGCTGGCTCTTAACATATCGGTAATCTGGGCCTCGTCGAGACCAAAGGCTGGCTTGACCACGACGTCACTGCGCGCCCCGGTCAGCTGCTCGACCGCCGTCACCTCAAGTATTCCATCGGCGTCCACTCGAAACGTCACTTCAATACGGGCGGCGCCGGCGACCATGGGAGGAATCCCCGTGAGGTCAAAGCGCGCGAGGGATCGGCAGTCTTCGACACGTTCTCGTTCGCCCTGGAGTACGTGGACGACCAGTCCGGTCTGCCCATCGCGGGCGGTGGTAAATTCCTGAGCGCGCGCTACGGGAATGGTGCTGTTGCGCTCAATGATTTTTTCGACCAAGCCTCCGTAAGTCTCCAAACCAAGGGACAGCGGAATAACATCCAATAATAGTGCCTCACCTTCGCCCCGATTCCCGATCAACACATCGGCCTGCTTGGCAGCGCCCATGGCGACGACCTGATCCGGGTCCAGCGTGCATAGAGGCTCGTGACCAAAACACTGTGCGACGGCGGCTCGGACCTGCGGCATTCTGGTTGAGCCACCGACTAACACCACCCGGTCTACCGTCTCTACCCCCGCATCGGCCAGCGCCGCGTCACACGCCCGTAGTGTCCGGTCGACCAGATCCTCAGTCAGCTCACTCAACTTCTCCTGCGACAAATTCAATTCATCACAGTCGATATCGATGTCGCTACAGTCCATCACTACGCTCTGCTGCACGCTGAGCATTTCCTTGGCGCGACGCGCCAAACCCAAGAGCGATCGGCGCTGTATCGCACTCGGCTGCGCAAGATTCAGCTGCGTTAGCCAAAAATCGGTAATGACGCGATCAAAATCATCCCCACCCAAAGCACTGTCACCGCCCGTGGCGAGCACCTCAAATAGCCCCTCACGCATCCGCAAAATGGAAATATCAAACGTGCCACCGCCGAGGTCATAAACCGCGAGAATAGACGCCTCCTCCGCATCTACATCCAAGCCGTAGGCCACGGCCGCAGCGGTGGGCTCATTGAGGAGCCTGAGCACTTTAATGCCTGCCAACTCCGCTGCTTGTCGCGTGGCCTGACGCTGCGCGTCATCGAAATAGGCGGGTACTGTGATCACCGCGCCGGCGATGGCGCCGCCCAACTGTTTTTCCGCGCGGCATTTGAGGGTGTTCAAGATAACCGACGACACCTCTACGGGAGTCTTTTCGCCGGCGGCGGTTGCAAACGCCAGCGCACCGTCAGTCGTCAGCGTGACATAGGGATCGTCCGCAAATTCCTCTCGCGCTCTACCCATCAACCGCTTTGCTGACGCAACGGTATTGGCAGGCTCAGAGAGTGAAAATTGCTCTGCTGCGTCACCTACCTCGGTGTGGTCGGCACCAAAGTAAACTACCGACGGCAACGTGGCACGGCCGGCTTCATCTTCGAGTACCCGTATTTCATTGCCGTCGAAGTGAGCGACCAAACTGTTGGTGGTACCCAAGTCGATACCCACAGCGACTTGCCGCTCTAGAGACGCGGTCGTCGCTTCACCCGGCTCACTGATTTGCAACAACACCATCGTCAGACAATCCGGGGACGGGCCGCTTCTCGCAATTTGGACAAGTAGCACATCTCCTGCCAATGGCGGGCAGCATCCTGAAGGCGCTGTGCTTGCAGAGCCGCTCCGAAGGCGTCGCGGGAAGCAGCGCACTGCGCTTCTATCTCCGACAATAACGCTTGACGCGCCGCAACATCTCCCGAGCCGATGGATTCCAGTCGTTCCCGCAAGGTAATTTGCGCCATTAAAAAGTCAGCCCCAACGCCTTCTCGCTCAGCCTTTTCGAGATCAACACCCGCGCGTTTCAGCACGTACTCAGCACGCAACACCTCATTGGATAGCGTATGAAAGCCGCTGTTGATGTCGGCGCATAATTGAGCAGCAACGCGCTGCTCTACCTGGGACTTGCCGGCAAAACGATCGGGATGAAATTGGGACAACAAGGTGTGGTAGGCGCGCTCGAGGCCTTCCAGATCAATGCCGAAATCGGGCTCTATATTAAATAGCGCAAAGTAATCGCGGGCACTTGCGCCCGTTATGGATTCCAAAGTCAGACCGTGAAGCTCTCGCCGCAGCCGCACTCTCCGGCAACATTGGGATTGCGGAACTCCAATCCTTCGTTGAGCCCCTCGCGGGCAAAATCAACCACCGTGCCATCAAGATAAACCAGACTTTTGGGGTCGACAAAGACCTTGACGCCATCGGTCTCAAAAGCGGCATCCTCTGGCTCGGGCTGGTCTACAAACTCCAGAACATAGGCAAGACCTGAGCAGCCGGAAGTTTTGACACCAATCCGTATGCCCTCGCCCTTTCCCCGTGAGGCCAGTTGTCGACCCACGTGCTGAGCGGCTTCCGATGTGAGACTAATCGCCACTCAGGCGCCCTTCTTATCGCGATAATTTTTGACCGCTGCCTTGATGGCGTCCTCTGCCAATACTGAGCAGTGGATCTTGACCGGGGGCAGCGACAATTCCTGTGCGATCTCGGTGTTTTTGATCGCTGCCGCTTCATCCAGATTTTTGCCCTTTACCCACTCGGTGAGCAAAGAGCTGGAAGCGATGGCAGATCCGCAGCCATAGGTTTTGAACTTGGCGTCCTCGATGATGCCGTCCTCGCTAACACGGATCTGGAGCCGCATCACGTCGCCACACGCCGGGGCTCCAACCATGCCCGTGCCAACGCTGTCATCGGCCTCGTCGAGCTTGCCCACGTTGCGCGGATTTTCGTAGTGATCAATCACTTTTTCGCTGTATGCCATGATGCTCTCCCGGAAAATTATTGGGCCGCTTTAATGCGCCGCCCATTCAATCGTGTTGAGGTCTACGCCGTCCTGGTACATATCCCAGAGGGGCGAAAGCTCCCTAAGTTTCTCCACCGCATGCCTCACACACTGTGCTGCATGGTCGACTTCGGCCTCCG
>JAYNNB010000028.1:0-23093 GCA_038112515.1 Luminiphilus sp. | reverse complement strand
AACCCAAACAGAGAGTTTGACTATGACGCAGGTAAGCATGCGTGACTTGCTGCAGGCAGGTGCGCACTTCGGACACCAGACACGCTTCTGGAACCCCAAGATGGATCAATACATTTTTGGGGCACGCAACAAAATTCACATCATCAACCTCGAGCACACCGTTCCCGCGTTTAACGACGCCTTGAACACGGTCAAGCGCCTGGCTGAAAACAAGAATCAGGTCATGTTTGTCGGCACCAAGCGCGCTGCCGGGAAAATCATCGAGGAGCACGCCCGCCGTTGTGGAATGCCTTTCGTCAGTCATCGCTGGCTGGGCGGCATGCTCACCAATTACAAGACCATACGCTCATCAATCAAGCGGTTACGCGAGCTTGAGGATCAGGAGCGTGATGGTACTTTTGCCAAGCTCACCAAGAAAGAGGCGCTCATGCGTTCACGCATGAAGGAAAAGCTCGAGCGCTCAATTGGGGGCATCAAGGAAATGTCCGGATTGCCAGATGTGTTGTTCGTCGTTGATGTTGACCACGAGCGCATTGCTGTTACTGAAGCTAATAAGTTGGGCATACCAGTCATTGGTATTGTTGATACCAACAGTGATCCCGACGGCGTTGATTATGTGATTCCGGGTAATGACGATGCGATTCGCGCGATCAAGCTGTATGTAGCCGCTGTTGCCGATGCGGTGATTGCCGGAAAAGCGCAGGGTGGTGAGGTGGTGGCTGCCAGTGAGTTCGTCGAAGTGACCGAGCCAGAGCCTGCGGCTGAAGCGGCAACTGCGGCGGACGACGCCAGCGCGTCATCCGACGAGGCGACGCCTGCGGAAACTGCCGATACTGATACCCAGGAAGCCGCTCCCGCGTCCTGATCTTTCAGGCCGGGCGTCAAGAGAGTATCTCGAGGGTCGGTGGGCCCTCGACTCCATGAATTATCTGTCCCCTAGGGGAGCTTAGTGAGGTGAAATCATGTCTGCTGCATTGGTAAAGGAACTGAGAGAACGGACGGGGCTCGGCCTTTTGGAGTGCAAGAAGGCGTTGGCCGAGGCGAACGGCGATGTTGATGCCGCAATCGAGGCGTTACGTAAGTCGAGCGGAATGAAAGCGGCGAAAAAAGCCGGAAGAACCGCCGCAGACGGTGTCGTGGCGATCAAAACTGCTGATGACGGTGCCTTTGCCACCATGGTCGAAGTGAACAGTGAAACGGACTTTGTCGCTCGTGACGAAAATTTCCTTGGGTTTGTTGGCGCCGTTGTCGACAAGGCGTTCTCACAGCGCATTACCGAAATAGAAGCGCTTGCGGCCGATGATATTGAGGATGCAAGGCAGGCGCTGGTCCAGAAAATTGGCGAAAATATCAGCGTCAGACGCGTGATTACCCACGAAGTCGAGGGAGGTGTTATCGGGGGCTATGTCCACGGTAATCATCGCATCGCGGTGCTGGTCTCGCTGAAGGGCGGGTCGGAGGAACTGGCGCGTGACGTTGCCATGCATGTGGCTGCGGTCAATCCGCAGGTGGTTTCACCGGCCGACATGCCGGAGGACGTGGTCGCCAAGGAGCGCGAAATTTATGCCGCACAAGCAGCCGACTCGGGCAAGCCTGCTGAAATCGTTGAAAAGATGATCGACGGACGTGTTCGCAAGTTCTTGGCTGAAAATAGTCTGACAGAACAGGCTTTTG
Organism: Luminiphilus sp.; assembly: GCA_038112515.1. Taxonomy (GTDB): domain Bacteria; phylum Pseudomonadota; class Gammaproteobacteria; order Pseudomonadales; family Halieaceae; genus Luminiphilus. The sequence goes on along the minus strand of JAYNNB010000028.1, from coordinate 21,419 downwards.
TGAAGGATCCGGATCAGACAGTAGGCAAACTGGTGTCTGCGGCCGGTGCCGAAGTGATTCGCTTTACCCGCTTTGAAGTGGGAGAGGGCATTGAAGTAGAAAAGGTGGATTTCGCTGCGGAAGTTGCCGCGCAGCTCGGAAACGGATGAGGTGCTGCCGCGCTGCGGTCGCAACGATGTTAAGTATCACCAAGGTTTCTCTGTGATAAGACCGCCGAGGCTGAGTAGCATAACGGAGTGAGTCGATCTCGAGGGGTACGTAATGGCTGCGGATAAGGTATACAAACGCATTCTGCTGAAACTCAGCGGAGAGGCGTTGACCGGCCAAGAGGCCTTCGGTATCGATCCTCGCATTCTCGACCACCTCGCTTTAGAAATTGGTCAACTTGTCGGGATCGGCGTGCAGGTGGGTCTCGTGGTGGGTGGTGGAAACCTTTTTCGAGGAGCTGCGCTCAACGCGGCCGGCCTGGACAGAGTCACCGGTGACCACATGGGCATGCTGGCGACAGTGATGAATGCGCTGGCGCTGCGAGACGCATTGGAGCGATCCAACATTGCGACGCAGGCGATGTCCTCCATTCCCATGAGTGGCGTTGTTGAGCACTACGATCGTCGAAAAGCGATCAGAGCACTTTCCAACGGTGACGTGGTGATTTTTGCTGCCGGCACCGGCAATCCCTTTTTCACCACAGATTCCTCAGCTTGCCTGCGCGGGATCGAAGTCAAAGCAGATATTGTGCTCAAGGCTACGAAAGTGGACGGCATATACAGCGCAGACCCGGTAACAAACCCCGACGCAGTGAAATACGACGTGCTGACCTACGACGAGGTTCTGGATAAGAAACTGGGCGTGATGGATCTGACCGCCATCTGTCTGGTCAGGGACCACGGAATGCCCGTCAGGGTCTTTAATATGGCGCAGCGGGGCGCTTTGCTGAATATTGTGCGCGGCGGTGACGAAGGGACCTTGATTCAGGCGTAACCGCTTCAAGGGGGCTGAGAGGTGAGAATTTTATAATGATTGACGATATCAAGCAGGAAACGGAAGAACGGATGGGAAAGGCGCTCGAGGCGCTTGCGCACAATTTCAACAAGATTCGTACAGGACGCGCTCATCCCAGCTTGCTGGATAGCATTCGGCTCGAATACTACGGTGCCGAAACGCCGCTCAATCAACTGGCAAATGTCAATATCGAAGACGCGCGTACCCTCAGCGTTGTGGCTTTCGACAAATCAATCACCCCGGATATCGAGCGCGCCATCATGAAATCCGATCTGGGCCTGAATCCAGCGACCGCTGGCGAGGTTATACGGATCCCTATGCCCGTGCTCACCGAGGAGACGCGGAAGGGGTATATAAAGCAGGCGCGCGCTGAAGCCGAGTCTGCGAGGGTTTCGGTTCGGAACGCGCGACGTGATGCGCTCGGTATGCTGAAAGACCTCCTGAAGGAAAAAGAGATTTCTGAGGATGAAGAGCGGCGGGCGCAGGAGGTGGTGCAAAAACTAACCGATAGTTTTGTCGCCAAAGTCGAGTCGGCCCTGGCAGACAAAGAATCGGATCTCATGGCGATCTAAGCCGCCGCGGGAAGAACATTGAAAGCCTCTGACATCCAATTAAGAACGGTTCCTCGTCACCTTGCCATCATCATGGATGGCAACAACCGGTGGGCTCGCAGAGAGGGTTTCCCCGGGGTTGCGGGGCATCGCGCCGGCGCAGAAGTCGTTCGCGATATTGTGCAGGCTTGCGAGACGCGAGGTATTCGTTATCTGACCTTGTTCGCTTTTTCCAGTGAAAATTGGGGGAGGCCGAGAGCCGAGGTGCGCGCTCTGTTGGCGCTACTCTCCCGATATCTTCGAAACGAAGTAGCCAAGTTGCAATCAGATGGGGTGCAACTCAGAGTGATTGGCCGTCGCGATCGCTTCAGCGCAAGATTGCAGCGTCTTATCGCCGATGCCGAAGCAGCGACCGCGGCCGGAGAGAGGGCAACGCTGACGTTGGCGCTAGACTACGGCGGGCGCTGGGACATGACGCAAGTGGCCAAGTCGATAGCTCACGATATCAAGGAGGGTCGACTGGACCATGAAGATATCGATGAGTCACTGATCACCGCGCGTTTGTCTACCGCGGCGCTACCTGATCCCGATTTGTGCATTCGAACTGCGGGCGAGACGCGGGTATCCAACTTTCTCCTCTGGCAGTTCGCCTACGCCGAGTTTTGGTTTACCGAGGTGCTTTGGCCCGACTTCGATGAATCGGTTCTCGATCTGGCGCTGGCAGACTATGCCGTGCGCGAGCGTCGCTTTGGTGTGCGCCCTCTGGTACACGGTTACTGAGGCGTGCCTCAGGTCTCCTCGATGCTCCGGCAACGTGTGATGACGGCACTCGTTTTGGTGGCAGGATTTCTGGCTACCTTGCTTTTGGCCCCCTTCCCGGTTCAGGCCGCGGTGTTCGCTACGATAGCCTCCGCTGGCATCTGGGAGTGGTCGAATCTGGTCGGGATCCGCTCGCCCATTGGGCGACTGCTGTACACCTCCATGTTGCCACTGGCATGTCTGTTGCTGTGGGTCGAGTTGGATCTGATTGGCACTGGCCCGGTCCTTGCCGCTCAACCCTTGCTGGCGGCGAGCGCCTTACTGTGGTCTGCGATGTTGGTCGGGCTGAAGTATTACCCTGGTGGCGCGTGGCTGTGGGGGCGGGCCTGGATTAGGGCTCTGATGGGCTTGTTGATTTTGGCCGCGACCTGGCTGGCCGTGGTTTGCTGTCTGCGGTTGCAATTTGGTGCCGCTGTCCTCTTTCTAATGATTCTGACTATCGCCACAGCGGATATAGGCGCTTATTTCGTGGGGCGTCGGTTTGGTCAGCATCCACTCGCTCAGGCAATCAGCCCCGGCAAGACTTGGGAAGGATTTTGGGGCGGCTTATTTTGCGTTGGCATTTTAACGACGCTCGTCTGGACGAATCTGCCCATTTCGCATGTTCATTTGAGCTTTGGATCACTGCTTGTGCTGGGTCTCGCTACGGCCGGCGCTTCTGTAGTGGGAGATCTGACGGTGAGTTTGTTGAAGCGGCAGGTCGGACTGAAGGATTCCGGTTCTCTGCTTCCCGGACATGGAGGGGTACTCGACAGACTGGATAGTATCTGTGGGGCCGCACCCGTGTTCACGTTGGGTCTGTTGTTGGTGGGGTACTGAACCTTGAGACAGATCGCAGTCTTGGGCGCAACCGGATCGATAGGGCGATCAACCCTTGATGTTATTGCCAGGCATCCTGATCGGTATCAGGCGAGAGTGCTCGCCGCTAGTCGTTCGGTAGATGATATGGAGGCGCTCTGCCGCCAGCATCGGCCCGCCTTCGCGGTGATGAGTGACCCCGGCGCGGCAGATGCGCTCAGAGAACGATTAGACGCCAGTGTGCCGACGACAGTGTTGTCAGGGTCAGATGAGCTCGATGAACTGGTGGCCGATCCGGCGATCCATAGCGTGGTTGCAGGCATTGTGGGTTTCGCGGGTTTGGGCTCCGCCCTGAGTGCGGCGAGAGCAGGAAAACACATTTTGCTGGCCAACAAAGAGGCCTTGGTCAGCGCGGGTGGCTTGTTTATGGAGGCGGTTCGCTCGGGGGGCGCTACCCTGTTGCCGGTCGACAGCGAGCACAACGCCATGCACCAGTGTTTGCCGACCATGGGCGATGGTCGACCGGACATGCGTGATGTGGAGAAGATTGTTTTGACCGCATCGGGTGGACCCTTCCGCGGACGATCGAGGGCGTCATTGGACAAGGTAACGCCCGAGGAAGCATGCGCCCACCCTAATTGGTCGATGGGGCAGAAAATTTCGGTCGACTCGGCGACGTTGGCGAACAAGGGCCTTGAACTGGCCGAGGCCTGTTGGTTGTTCGACAGACACCCTGATCAAATTGAGATCGTTGTTCATCCGCAAAGTATTGTCCACTCGATGATCCGTTATCGGGATGGCTCGGTGCTGGCCCAGTTGGGCCAACCCGATATGCGAACTCCCATCGCGTATTGTCTCGCCTGGCCTGAGCGCATTGATGCCGGGGTAGCGCCACTGGATATCGTTTCGGCGGGAAAGCTTGAGTTTGAGGCCCCTGATGTGGAGGCATTTCCGTGCCTCGCGCTGGCGCAGTGGGCAATTACCCAACCGGGGGGCATGTGTGTTTTCAGTGCTGCCAATGAGATCGCCGTCGCTGCTTTTTTAGCGGGCGAGATTCGCTTTACGGATATCGATCGCGTTATCGAGTCTGTTTTACAGACGGTCAACTTGTCGGAACCTGATACGCTGGACGGTGTCCAACAATTAGATGCCACCGCCCGGGAGGTGGCCGCCGAGGTGATTGTGCCCATGACCTCTGCCGAGACCCTTACTTGAGCGACAAACTATGCTGGGAACACTGCAAACCGTATTGATTGCGCTGGCCACTTTCGCGATTGTCGTGACAGTGCATGAATACGGCCATTTTTTGGTCGCTCGATTGAGCGGTGTCAAAGTACTGCGCTTCTCTATTGGTTTTGGTCGTCCCCTGCTGAGATGGTGGGGCAGTGACGGCACTGAATACGTTGTGGCGGCACTTCCTTTGGGTGGGTACGTGCGCATGGCTGATGAGCGAGAGGGCGATTTGAATGAGGCAGACTTGCCATTCGCCTTTAACCGGCAGCCGGTGCGAAGCCGGATGGCAATTGCCGCGGCGGGTCCTCTAGCCAATTTTTTGCTGGCGTTGTTGGTTTTGTGGGCACTGTTTCTGAGAGGCGAGACTGGCTTGGTACCGCTTGTCGATTCTGTGCAGCCCCAAAGTCTTGCCGATCGTGCTGGATTGGAATCTGGATTCGAGATTATCGCGATCGACGGGCGCGCAACGCCGACCGTTTCGGCGCTGAATTTTGCGCTTCTGGAGCGCTTGGGTGATTCTGGTCAGCTTAGCGTAGCCGCAAAGCGCCCCGGGTCAGATAGTGTCCGGGAGTCATCAGTTTCCCTGTCGCAGTGGCTCAAGGGACAGGAAGAGCCTAACTTGCTGGCGGCTTTTGGGGTGTCGATAAAAATGCCACCGGTGATCCCGCGGGTGGGAGAACTGGTCGAAGGCGGAGCGGCTGTCGAGGCAGGATTTAGCGTTGACGACGTTATTATTTCGGCTGATGGGCAAGCCATGACGTTATGGATCGATTGGGTACAGTATGTTCGTGCCCGCCCCGATACATTGATTCGTGTGGACCTGGAGCGGGCTGGAGTTCGTCAGACAATCGCAGTGACCCCTGCCGCGATCGATACGGGAGGCGAGATCATTGGTTCGGTAGGCATGGCCGTTGCCTTGCCAGAGATCCCCGCATCGCAGCAGCGTCGTTTCGAGCGTGGACCAGTGGACGCGCTGTGGGCGGCGTTGGAGCGCACAGGTGATCTTGTGGGTTTTACTTTTACTTCTATTTCGAGAATGCTTCAGGGATTGATTTCGCCCGCAAACCTTTCCGGACCGCTCACCATTGCACAGGTTGCGGCATCGACAGCTGAAGCGGGCTGGGTCGCGTGGCTGGGTTTTGTTGCGCTGCTCAGCGTGTCATTGGGGGCGCTGAATCTGTTGCCGATCCCTGTGCTAGATGGTGGACATTTGGTGTTTTATTGTTTCGAAGCGTTGATAGGCAGGCCTTTACCCGAGCGGGTGCAACTGGTCGGGTACCAAATGGGGTTGGTATTGGTCCTGAGCATTATGGTTTTCGCGTTGTACAATGACGTTTCGAAGTTCTGACTACCTTTTATGACACGCCATTCAACAAAGACACTGGCCCCAGCCTTGCTGTATCCTTGCACGGCGTTGCGAGATCGTCTCGGTAACCGGGCACCGTTGGCGCAAACAACCCCATATTGTTGAGACAGTCCTTGATCACGCTTCGCCATTTGCTTTGGTCCTTCATGACCGTCCTGACACTCACTGGAGTGTGGCAACCAGCGTTGGCGCAGTCTGAACCCTTTGTTATTCAGGACATTCGGGTAGAGGGTTTGCAGCGGATATCGCCGGGAAGTGTTTTTGCAGCGCTACCTGTCGGGGTTGGCGATGTCATCGATACCTACGGCGTCAGAGCCGCCGCAAAGAGTCTGTTTGCCACAGGCAACTTCGACGATATTTCCATAGCGAGGGACGGGGGCGTGCTGGTCGTCGTAGTCGCCGAGCGGCCCAGCATCAGTGAAATTACGATCGATGGTAATAAGGCGATCGAAACCGAGGCCTTGCTCGATGGGTTGAAGGGGGCCGGACTCGCAGTGGGGCAGGTATTCCAGCGATCCACTTTGGAGGGCATGCAACTCGAGCTGCAGCGTCAGTATGTCTTGCAGGGCCGTTACGACGCGAGTATTGATTCAGAGGTGATCGCCGAACCCAGAAATCGCGTTTCCATTGCAATCGACGTCAACGAAGGCACGGTGGCGACCATCCAGCACATCAACGTGGTGGGCAACACGATTTTCTCGGATGAAGATCTGATCGATTTGTTTGAATTGAAAACCGGCGGGTGGTTTTCATTTTTTACCAGCGACAACAAGTACTCGAAAGAAAAGCTCACCTCGGATCTGGAAACGCTGTCGTCTTACTACCTCGATCGCGGATATCTGCAATTCAATATCGACTCTACTCAGGTAGCGGTATCGCCGAACAAGGAAGAGGTCTATATCACCGCAAATGTCACCGAGGGCAACAAGTTTACTGTCAGTGAGGTGGGCCTGAGCGGTGATCTGGTATTGCCAGAAGAGGACCTCAACCGCTTCCTGATCGTGCAGCCCGAGCAGGTGTATTCACAGCAACTGGTTACGGCGACCGAAGACTATTTGACCCGGCGACTGGGTAACGAGGGCTACAACTTTGCCAAGGTAACCGGCATGCCGGAGATCGATGAAGACAACAACACGGTGGCGATGAAGTTTTTCATTGACCCCGGCAAGCGAACGTATGTCAGGCGCATCAACTTTGCTGGCAACATGACCACCATGGATGACGTGCTGCGCCGCGAGATGCGCCAGATGGAATCCGCGCCCGCCTCTTCAGCGGCGATCGAGCAATCGCGTATTCGTCTGGAGCGCTTGGGATTTTTCAAAACCGCGCAAGTTGAGACAAAGGAGGTCCCGGGCTCAGATGATCTGATTGATGTGGACTTCAGCGTGGAGGAGCAATCATTCGGATCGATTGGCGGGAGTCTGGGCTATGCTCAGGACGCTGGACTGATTCTTGGCCTCAATCTCCAGCAGAACAACTTCCTTGGTACGGGACGTCGGGTTGGCATCTCACTCAACTCCTCACGCTACCAGGACGTGATCAGTCTGAACTACACCAATCCTTACTTTACCGAAGACGGTGTCAGCCGCGGGTTCAGTACGTTTTACAGAAAGACAGATTTATCCAAAATCAACGTGGCCAGCTACACTACAGACACTGTGGGCGCCAGCATCAACTTCGGTTACCCCATCAGTGAAACCCAGCGCCTTGGCTTCTCCGTCGGTGTCACTGATACCAAGATCACCTCGGGCTCCTACGCCGTTCAGGAAATTGCCACCAGCCCGGTGTTGGCGCCAGAGATCGAATACTGGTTCTACTCCACACTGCAGCCCGACGGTACTTATGCCGCCGCCGAGGTCCTGCAACCCATTGATACGATTCCCCCCTCGGCGCTGTCGCCGCCCGACGGTGAGGGATTTCTTGATCTCAATGGCAGCAAATACCTGAATTACACGCTCACTGGGAGCTGGCTGCAGTCGACCCTTAACCGGGGACAACTGGCCACTCGCGGCGCGTCTCAATCGCTTTCTTTGGAAGTGGCAGTGCCCCTCTCTGATCTCGAGTTTTACAAGCTCAACTATCGTGGCGAGATCTATTTTCCTCTATTCGGCGAATTTACCCTGCACCTGCGAGGTGAGGTGGGGTACGGGGATGGCTATGGATCTACCAGCGAACTGCCTTTCTACGAGCACTTCTTTGCCGGCGGATTTGGCTCTGTTCGCGGTTACGAGACCAATACATTGGGGCCGCGGAGCACCCCGCCAGCGGTCTACTCGGCGAACACGGCGGTGACCGGCATCGATGAAAATGGGCAGCCCACCGAGATTGGCGGACCCGATGGCCGCGGGTATGGCTATACGGTTGACCCGGAGACCGGGAAAATTCCGGTGCAGCAGTTTTATAATGAGCCGGACCCCTTTGGCGGCAACGTACTGATTGAAGGTAGCGCGGAAGTGCTCTTCCCCATGCCTTTCATCAAGGATCGCAGTTCTTTGCGCTCGGCCTTTTTCTTCGACGTGGGTAACGTTTTCAATACAAAATGCCGTGAAAATCAGGTGAATTGTTTTGGTATCGACGCGGGTGAATTGCGTTACTCTGTGGGCATTGGTGTGACGTGGTTGTCAGGCTTTGGGCCACTCACATTCAGTCTGGCAAAGCCGCTGAATGCCAGCCCAATCGATGAGCGAGAGGTTTTTCAGTTCACCTTGGGCCGGGGCTTCTGATGGCAAAACAATATGGAGATGTATTGATGAACGTAAGAGTTTGGCTGGCGGGCCTGTTTCTGGTGCTGCCGACGGTGGTGATGGCGCAGGGACGCATCGCTGTTGTTAATCTGGAGCAGGCTATCCTGCAAACGGATGTGGCGCAGCAGCGCATGGAGGAGTTTGAGAGCAACGAAGACTTCGCCTCCGACAAAGCGCAATTTGATGCGCTGCGCGCTGAGCTCGATCAGTTGGTCAAAGATTTCCAACGTGACCAAGCGGCTATGAGTGAGGAAGGCCAAGTTGCGGCGCGCCAGAAAATGGCGAGCAAGCAGTCTGACCTTGAGTATGTTGCCAAGAAGTTGCAGACCTTGCAGACGCAAAATGCGCAGCGTGTCATGCAGGAACTGGCGCCTCAAGCACAAGAGGTGTTGCGCGAGATTATTGAGACCGACCAAATCGGTCTGCTTTTGCAGCAACAGGCCGTTATTCACGCTGATCTGGGCTATAACATCACGGCTAAAGTGTCTGACAAAATGAACCAAATGGGCGCGGAGTAATCGCGTCATGCCGGCGCTGGGGACGCTTGCCGCGGCTCTGGAGCTGGAGCTGAAAGGCGATCCGGATTGCGAAATTCGGTCCCTCGCCACCTTGGATTCAGCCACGGCTGATGACCTGAGTTTCGTTTCCGAGAAGAAGCACCTCGCCAAGTTGGGTAACACCTTGGCAGGTGCAGTGATTCTCCACCCTGATTGGTCCGATCGATGGCAGGGCAACGCGTTGCTGAGCGACGCCCCCTATTTGGCCTACGCCAGAGCGACGGTGCTTTTTGATAATCACCCTGCTGCCAGTGGCAACGTCGATGAGAGAGCGTTTGTCGCAGAGGGGGTTAAGCTGGGCGCAGATATCACCATAGATGCGGGGGCCTGCATCGAGTCTGGTGCGCGACTGGGTGACAGGGTCTGGGTGGGCGCGGGCGCCTATGTTGGACACGACACAGTGATCGGCTGTGACACGGTGATCAGGCCGGGTGCCGTTATTTGTCATGCAGTTACCATCGGTGAGCGCTGCATGATCCATTCCAATGCAACCATTGGTGCTGATGGGTTTGGCTTTGCGCCAGGGCCAGACGGCTGGATCAAAATAGAGCAGTTGGCGAGCGTAATCATCGGCGATGACGTGCGGATTGGTGCGAATACAGCGGTAGACAGGGGCGCGCTGCAGGATACAGTCGTCGAGGACGGGGCAATTATCGATAACATGGTTCAAATTGGTCACGGCGCGCGCGTCGGTACTCGGACGGCCATTGCGTCTCAGGCCGGTATTTCGGGGAGTACCCGCATTGGCGCCCGATGCATCATCGCTGGCCAGGCTGGCATGGCCGGACATCTCACCATTGCTGACGACGTCCATATTGGTGGGCAAGGGCGCGTGGCAAGTTCGGTGACTGAGCCGGGGCATTATTCCTCGGGTACACCCATTCAGCCGCTGCGAGCGTGGTTGAGGAGTGCCTCGCGGTTTACCCAGCTAGACCAGATGGCGCGACGGATTACCGAACTTGAGAAACTGGCGGGCTTGGATAAAGCAGAGGGAGATAGCGCGTGACACTCGACATTGAGGAGATTAGACGGCGCCTGCCACACCGGTACCCCTTTTTGTTGGTTGACCGCGTCGTATCGGTGGTTCCCGGCGAGCGCATTGAAGCCTACAAGAATCTCACCATCAACGAGCCGTTTTTCGATGGCCATTTCCCTGGAATGCCGGTCTTCCCCGGCGTTCTACTCCTTGAGGCCATGGCTCAGGCTGCGGGCATTCTGGGCTTCGTGACCATGGATAAAACCCCCTCTGATGGTTCTATCTACTACTTCGTCGGCGCGGACAACCTCCGTTTCAAGCGCCCTTGTGTGCCGGGCGATCAGGTGATGCTGTATGCCACCGTGCTCAGTGAACGCCGCGGCATCTGGAAGTTCGAGGTTGAGGCGCGAGTCGACGGCGAGCTGGCTGCCGCCGGTACCATCCTGTGTGCGAACCGGTGAAGCGTGATCCACGACACTGCCATTATCGATCCCAGCGCCCGCATTCATGACTCAGTTCACGTAGGGCCCTGGACGCTGATTGGACCCGGGGTGGAGATAGGCGAGGGTTCGGTGATTGAGTCTCATGTGGTGATTAAAGGCCCGACTCGAATCGGTGCCCGCAATCATATTTATCAGTTTTCAACCGTAGGGGAGGCCACCCCCGATCTCAAATATCGAGATGAGCCAACCGAGCTCCATATCGGTGATGACAATATTATTCGCGAGAACGTCACTATTCATCGCGGCACTGTGCAGGATAGATCGCTGACTCAAATTGGAGATCGCAATCTCATCATGGCTTATGTCCACATAGGGCATGACAGCATGGTGGGTAACGACACCATTTTGGTGAACAACACGGCGCTGGCAGGACATGTTGAGGTGGGTGACTGGGCCATTCTCTCGGGTTACACATTGGTCCACCAGTTCTGCAAAATTGGAGCCCACAGTTTTAGCGGCATGGGCACGTCTATTGGTAAAGATGTGCCGGCTTTTGTCACTGTGGCCGGGAGTCCTGCCGAGGCCAAAACCATCAACACCGAAGGTTTGCGAAGAAGGGGTTTTGATGCCAGCGAGATCGCCGCGTTACGCCGCGCGTTCAAAATCGTGTACCGACAGGGTTTGACGCTGGAGATCGCCCTCGAGCGACTTGAGAGCATGGTGGAAGACACCCCCAGCGTTCAAATGCTCATTGACTCATTGGTGCAGTCGCAGCGGGGAATTGTCAGGTAGTGACCGAATCGGCGCTGCGTCTGGGTCTGTGCGCCGGCGAATCCTCCGGCGACATTCTGGCGGGAGCCGTATTGCGATCTTGGCGAGAGATCTCTCCTGATATCGATGCTAGAGGTATCGGTGGCAGAGAGATGGAGCGCGCGGGATTCGACTCCACTCATGCCATGGACCGGCTGTCAGTAATGGGCTTGGTCGAGCCACTCAAGCGATTGCCGGAGCTGCTCGCAATTCGCAGAGCGCTGATCGCGCAACAGCTGGATTGGGCGCCTAACCTGTTTATTGGGGTCGACAGCCCCGACTTTAACCTGCCGGTTGAGCGGCGGTTGCGCGCGCGCGGCATCACCACCGCGCATCTGGTGAGCCCCTCGGTGTGGGCCTGGCGCAGGGGGCGGTTGAACGGTATCCGTGCTTCCGTAGACAAAATGTTGTGCCTGCTGCCGTTCGAGGTCCCTATTTACGAACAGGCGGGTATTGATGCCGTCTGTGTTGGGCATCCACTCATCGATGACTTGAAGCATTTGGCACCGTCCACACAACTTCGGGTTGACCTGGCGCTGCCGCAGAGCCAAACCGTAGTCGCCGTGCTGCCCGGAAGTCGCGAAGCAGAGGTGCGCCACTTGATGCCGGTCTTCGCGCAGACGATGCAGATTTTGCAGCAACGGGATGCGAGCCTTTCCTTTGTTATTCCCGCGGCCAACGCTCACCGCGAAGCACAAATCCGCGCGATGCTCAGCGGCTACTCGCTCAATGTGACCGTGGTCAGTAGTCGCGGTAGGGAGGTCATGGGCGCCAGCGACGCGGTGCTCTTGGCATCCGGAACGGCGACGTTGGAAGCCATGCTGCTTCGTAAACCCATGGTCATTGCGTATCGTATGGCGCCGGTATCTTGGGCGCTGTTGTCGCGCATGGTTAAAACACCGTATGTCGGGCTGCCCAATGTTCTGTCTGGTCGCGCTGTTGTGCCGGAGTACCTTCAAAACGCGGCGACGGCAGAAACGCTTGCCAACGCGATGATGCGGGTCATGAGCACCGAAGCGGATCAACAAATAGGCGCATTTGACGTCCTGGCCGAGCAGATTGGTGGGAGATTCGCCGAGCGCACCATTGCGGCGTTGCAACCTATGATTTCGGCTTGATGGAGACGGCGGATCTCTTTGCGTCGACCAGCGGACGTGTAATTGCGGGGGTGGATGAGGTGGGGCGAGGCCCGCTCGCAGGGGATGTCATCGCCGCGGCCGTAATTCTTCCCGATTATCCTCTGTCAGGCTTGACTGATTCGAAAGCGTTATCTGAGACCCGACGAGTGGCGCTCGCCGAGATGATTCAACATGAGGCCAAAGCCTGGGCCTTGGGCCGCAGTTCCGTCGCGGAGATTGATGAGCTCAATATTCTTCAGGCATCGCTTTTGGCTATGCGGCGGGCGGTAGAGGCGCTCTCGATCTGCCCCGACTTGGTCTTGGTCGACGGCAACCGATTGCCGAAATGGCCTTATGAAGCGCGGGCGATCGTCAAAGGAGATCTCACGGAGCCGGCGATCAGCGCGGCATCCATTCTTGCCAAGGTTGCGCGAGATAGGGAGATGGTCGAGTTGGATAGTCGCTATCCCGGATACGGATTGGCTGCCCACAAAGGCTATCCCACGAAGGCGCATTTGGCGGCCCTGCACGAGCGTGGTGTCTCACCGATTCATCGCCGCAGCTTCGGTCCCGTTAAGCGCTTGCTGGCGGACCCCGAGGTGAGATAGCGTGACCCCATGACCCCGTTCGTTCACCTCCGGCTTCATACCGAATATTCACTCATTGATGGGCTGTTGAGGATAAAGCCCATGATGGCGCGGGTTGCAGAGCTCGGTATGCCCGCCGTCGCCATCACCGATCATCATAATTTCTTTGGTTTAGTGAAGGCCTATAAAGCTGCCTCAGAGCTGGGCATCAAGTTGATCATCGGCGCCGATTTGCACGTCGTCGATCCCATGGACGAGGAGCGACATCATGATCTGTGCTTGCTGGCTCAGAACGAAGCCGGTTACCACAACCTGATGCAACTGCTGTCTCGCGCTTATCAGCAGGGACAGTATTTGGGGCGGCCCAGAATCCGGCTCGAGTGGATTCGTGAGTACGCTGATGGCCTGATTGCGCTCTCTGGCGGGCGCCAGGGGGATATTGGTCAGGCGTTACTCCACGGACGAGAGGCGGACGCTAAAGCAGCTCTCACCCGATGGCTCGACTGGTTTCCAGCGCGGTTTTATCTGGAGATACAGCGGACCGGACGGACAGATGAGGAGGACTACCTCCACGCCGCGGTGGCTCTCGCAGCTGATTACGGCTGTCCTGTTGTTGCCACCAATGATGTTCGTTTCATGGACGCAGAGGAGTTTGAGGCGCATGAAGCGCGGGTTTGCATTGGCGATGGACGCACGCTGGATGACCCGAGGCGAATGCGCGCTTATTCAGACCAGCAATATCTGCGCTCTGCCGAGGAGATGACGGCGCTTTTTGCAGACATTCCGGAAGCTATCGAGAACACCATTGAGATTGCCCGGCGTTGCACGGTTTCCATGGCATTGGGCCAGCCGTTCCTGCCCAATTTCCCCGTGCCCGATGGAGAGACGATTGAGCAGTTTCTCAGTCGGTTGTCCCACGAGGGATTGCTCCGCCGTTTCCCTGATTGGAGCAGCGCTGAGCTCGATCCTTATCTAGCCCGGCTGGATTTTGAATTGGCAACGATCAACCAAATGGGGTTTCCCGGTTACTTTCTGGTCGTGATGGATTTCATCCGATGGGCCAAGGAGCATGATATTCCCGTGGGTCCGGGTCGCGGTTCGGGTGCAGGTTCATTGGTTGCCTATGCCTTGGGAATTACAGATCTGGATCCCATTGCTTATGACCTCCTGTTTGAGCGATTCCTGAATCCCGACCGGGTATCGATGCCGGACTTTGATGTGGACTTCTGCATGGAGCGGCGTGACGAGGTCATCGAGTATGTCGCCCAGACCTACGGTCGTCAGGCGGTATCGCAAATCATCACTTTCGGAACGATGGCCGCGAAAGCGGTGGTCCGCGATGTGGCCAGAGTACAGGGCAAGCCTTATGGATTGGCAGATCGCATGTCGAAGCTGATCCCCTTCGAAGTGGGTATGACCTTGGCGAAGGCGCTGGAACAAGAAGAACAACTGGTGCAGTTACTGGAGGAGGATAGTTCAGCCCAGGAAATCTGGGACATGGCCGTTCAGCTTGAGGGAGTCACGCGAAATGCCGGGAAACACGCCGGTGGCGTTGTCATCGCGCCCTCCGCACTCACCGATTTCTCACCTGTTTATTGTGACGAGGAAGGGGGTGGCCTGGTCACCCAATATGACAAGAACGACGTCGAGGAGGCGGGACTGGTCAAGTTTGATTTTCTGGGCTTGCGGACCTTGACCATCATTCAGTGGGCCATCGAGATGGTGGATTCCCACGGCGCTGAACCCCTCGATATTGACCGGATTCCACTGGATGATCCTGAGGTTTTCCGCTTACTGCAGGCAGGCGATACCACGGCGGTTTTTCAGCTGGAAAGCCGGGGGATGAAGGAGCTCATCAAAAATTTACGGCCCGACTGTTTCGAGGACATTATCGCGCTGGTCGCGCTGTTCAGGCCGGGGCCACTGCAGTCCGGCATGGTCGAAAACTTTATTAACCGCAAGCACGGTAGAGAAACTATTGCCTACCCGGACGCACAGTACCAGCACGACTGGCTCAAACCGATTCTTGAGCCTACCTACGGGATTATTCTTTATCAGGAACAGGTGATGCAGATCGCTCAAGTGCTGGCCGGCTATTCCCTGGGGGGGGCCGACTTGCTGCGCCGCGCCATGGGCAAGAAAAAACCGGAGGAGATGGCCGAGCAGCGCAGCGTTTTTGAGGAGGGCGCGGCACAAAAGGGCATTGACCCGACACTGGCAATGAAAATTTTTGATCTGGTGGAAAAGTTTGCCGGATACGGATTTAACAAGTCCCACTCGGCAGCCTATGCGTTGGTGTCTTATCAGACGGCATGGCTGAAGACGCATCATCCGGCGGAATTTATGGCGGCGGTGATGAGTTCGGATATCGATAACACCGACAAACTACTCACTTTTCGCGACGAAGCCCGTCGTATGGGCTTGCAGGTATTGCCCCCCTCCATACAGGAGGGTCTGTATGCCTTTTCTGTCACGCCTGAGGGACAGATTCGCTATGGTCTGGGCGCTATTAAAGGGTTGGGTGAGGGCCCCGTTGCCAACCTGCTGAGTGCCCGAGAGAACGGGGCGTTTACGAGCTTGTTTGACTTGTGTGCCAGGACAGACCCCCGAAAATTGAATCGCAGAGCGCTGGAAGCGCTCATTAAAAGCGGTGCGCTGGACGAGCTTGGTGTTGAACGCTGGGTGCTTCTGGCATCTCTCGATGACGCGATCCGCGCGGCAGAGCAAGTAGCTAACAATACCGCGGCGGGTATGCAGGATTTGTTCGGTGAAGTCATTGCGGCGAGTGACGTGGCGGACGACCCGTATCGCGATTATCGTCATTCGCGCCCATGGACGCTGACCGAGCTGCTAAACGCCGAAAAAGAAAGTCTGGGCAGTTTTTTGAGTGGTCACCCGATGGAGGCGCACGAAGCTGAAGTGCGCAAATTTGCCCCCCGGCGGATTCGCGAGCTTCAGGCCAGCACGCAGGCGGTGGTGGCAGGATTGATACTCGATATCAGAACGATCAAAACCCAGCGCGGGCCCATGGCGGTGCTGACACTGGATGATGGTTCGGGCCAGATCGAGGCCACCGTTTACAACGATGTTTTTACCGAGCATCGCGATCTTCTGCAAAAGGACCGCATTGTTCTGCTCGAGGGGCGTTTGCAAGTCGACGACTTCAACGGGGGCCTCGCCATGCGCACCAAAACGGCGCGCTCTCTAGAGGAGGCCAGAAAGGCGAAGGTCTCCCAGCTGCGCTTGAGGGTGCCCAGCCATCGGGTCGATGAGGCGTTTAGCAAACTGTTGGCCAATACACTGCGCCCCGCGGTGGGCGGGCAATGTCCTGTGGTGATGGAGTACGTACAGCCCAAAGGCTCTGTTGCGATCCGTCTGGGAGGTGCATGGCAAGTTCACCCCAGTGATGCGCTGTTGGATGAGCTTCGTGTCACCGTGGGCAATGAGGCTGCTGAATGGGTCTATGAGACCTAGCGCAGTCATGAGTCTTGTGTGCTGCCTGACGGGCTGCGGGGAAGCTCCGCCCCCCTGTTCCGATGAGTCCCGATTTATCCTCGCAAAGAGCGCGGGCTGCCTGATTACGGGCGGGCTCGGTACCTTGTTGGTGAGGGATTGGCAAGGCCGCCTCGCCTTGCCGGGTGGCAGTGTGGAGACAGGGGAGCGCGCACAGTGTGGGGCCGAGCGCGAGGTCTTCGAAGAGACCGGCATATCGGTAACGGCCGGCGCATTGGCCACGGTATTCGATAACGGGTTTCATCTGTTCTGGTGTCATGCCAACACCGATCTTGAACCGAAGATACTGCGCCCTCTTGAGATAAAAGAGGTCGGTTGGTGGTTACCGGAGCATGTCCCCGAGGCCGAGTGGCGCTATCCCGGCCAGGGCGCCACAATCACCGCACTGATCGCGACGCGCGCCGAAACTAAGCGACCGGATGATATCCATGGGGTCAGTAAATTAGCCGAGGAGGTGAGCAATGACTGAGCGTGTTCCAGAGTCCAGTGGGGATAGTGCGGGAAAAGCCGCGATCGAAGCGGCGGTGTTTCGCCGCCTGTTGCAGCACTTGGATAGCCGCAAGGATGTGCAAAATATCGACTTAATGAATTTGGCGGGTTTCTGTCGCAATTGTTTGTCTAAGTGGTACGCGGAGGCTTCCAGTGCAACCGGTGTTGAGCTCGACAAAGAGGCGGCGCGTGAAATCATCTACGGTATGCCCTATGCCGAATGGAAGGCGCGCTATCAGCTTGAAGCATCGCCAGAGCAGCAAGCGGCGTTTGCCTCGCAGCAAGGAACTTCAGCGGGGGAGTAACTCCAGCACCGTCTCCAGCGATACGACGTCAGCGTATTTGGCATTCATGTCGTAGAGGTTGGCCTCATGGGCCTCCGCGTCGCGGTCGCCGCAAGCCTCTCTTGGTACCAGGACCTTGTAATTATTCTGCAGACCATCGACGGCGGTCGCACGCACACAACCGCTGGTGGTGAGTCCGGTTACCACCACAGAATCCACGTTGCGCGCTTTGAGCCAGTTGTCGAGATCGGTGCCATGAAAGCTGCTGGCGTGGCGCTTTTCAAGTTGCAAGTCGGTTGCGGCGATGGGAAGCCGCGGATCAAATCGAACCCATTCAGAATCGGGCGTGAGTAGGTTGAGCGCCGGCACTCTTGCTCGAAATACGGTGGCTTCGTCGTCGCTGCGGTAGACAACGGTCGTGAGTACCACGGGGAGGTCCGCTTTGTGGAAGGCGTCCATTAGCGCGACGTTGGCCGCCACAACCTCATCGGCCTCGGACCCAAGCGGGCAGGTGGGGTCCGTAAATCCCTTCACGACGTCGACTACAATTAGGGCGGGCAGGTCGCCGATGCCTGCATCGATCCGTTCCAGTGCTTTTCGCTCCGACATGAAAGGTTCCTCCCTAGTCTGCAATGAATCCGGACTGCATCATGCTTGATCCCGGTGATTTCGTACAGAATGCTGCTGGTGGGCGTACAATGAGGTTTAAGTGGATCGAGGTCCGGATCCGTTGGTCTAGCAGCCTTTCTGGCTCATACTGGCGCGCCATAGGGAGAACATCATGAGCGAGACAGTCGTTATCAAAGAGGTCGCCGCACGCGACGGATTACAGGCACAGTCAAAACACCTGACGGTTGCGCAGCGCATTGCGCTCCTTGAGGCCCTGGCGCAAACCGGTGTGCCGGAGTTGGAAATCGGTTCCTTTGTCTCGCCAAAGGCGGTCCCGCAGATGGCAGGTACCGACGAAATTGCGGCCAATTTGCCCGCTGCATCGCTAGCCTACAGTGCGTTGGTACCCAATATGAAAGGCTATGAACTCGCGGTTCGTGCCGGCATTACGTCTCATGCAATCGCGCTCGCCGCGACCGAGGAGATGAACCAAAACAATATTCGCAAGGGTCTTGAAGAGACTTTTGTGATGGGTGAGGAGATTCTCGACCGGGCCGCCAAAGAGGGGGTGGCGATCCACGCCTATCTTGCGGTGGCGTTTGAGTGCCCTTATGAGGGGGCCGTGCCAGAGGCGCGCGTGCTCGAGCAGGTTGAGCGACTCATGCAGCATCAGCCTGCCCGGCTGGTGATTGCCGACACCATTGGGGCCGCGAACCCGGCCGCAGTGCAATCCATGATGACCCAGCTGGTCGATCGCTATGGGCCCGAGCGGCTGGGATGTCATTTCCACGATACCCGTGCAATGGGGCTCGCCAATGTTTACGCCGCTTTGTTGGCAGGCGTGCGCCAATTCGATTCTTCGGCCGGCGGTTTGGGTGGGTGTCCCTTCGCGCCGGGTGCCAAGGGAAATGTCGCCACCGAGGATGTGGTCATGCTGTGCGAATCCATGGGATTTAGCACCGGTATCGCGATGCCAAAACTACTCGAAGCCGTGGCGTTGCTCAGTGATATGATTGGTACTCCCCAGGGTGGCCGTGCTCTCAGCTGGTTAACCAAGCAATGTGCGTGAGCCATTAATGTGCGGGTGTCTGATGCCATTATCGGTCGGCAGAGTATCCGCGCGTTTCTTCCTGACAGGGCTGTCTCAGACGAGCAGATTGAAGCGCTTCTGAATGTGGCGGCCCGGGCACCCTCGGGCTCCAATATTCAACCATGGCACGTCTACATCGTTCGCGACGAGCGCAAGGCCCGCATTACCGAGGCGTGTTCGGCGCGTTATCTCAGCGGCGATGAAGGTGCCTACGAGTACCACTACTATCCCCGCGCATGGCGCGAGCCCTACATTGGTCGGCGGCGACAAACAGGCTTTGGCCTCTATGGTTTGCTGGGTGTGGACCGAAAAGATCCCGCATCGGTGCAGCAGTACCGGGTGCAGAACTATGCGTTCTTCGGTGCGCCCGTAGGGCTCTTTTTCACGATTGATCGCGACATGGAGCAGGGCAGTTGGCTCGATTACGGCATGTTCCTGCAGTCATTGATGTTGGCTGCGCGGGAGGCCGGCATGGAGAGTTGCGCACAGGCGGCTTTCTGCCCCTATCACGACAGCGTGATGCCTTTACTGGGGGCGCCAGAGACGCAGATGCTGGTCTGTGGTATGTCTTTGGGGTACGCCGACCCGGACGCGCTGGTGAATACTTACCGCACGCCGCGGCTTGAGGCGCGCGAGTTCATGACGGTGCTGGACTGAAACCGATCAGCTCGCCCGCGCAATCATTTGCTTGGCGATAATCATCCGCTGAATTTCGTTGGTGCCCTCACCAATACAGAGTAGGGGCGCGTCGCGGTAAAAGCGTTCGATCTCGTACTCTGGTGAGTAACTGTAGCCGCCAAAGACGCGCATCGCATCGAGACTGTTCTGGACCGCGGCTTCCGAGGCAAAAAATTTCGCCTGGCCCGCCTCAAGGTCGCAGCGTTCTTGGCGGTCGTATTTATCGGCCGCCTGATGCACCAGCAGCTCTGCGGCTGCCGCGCGGGTCGACATCTCAGCCAGCTTCAACTGAATGGCCTGGTGCTCGGCGATGGTCTTGCCGAAGGTTTTTCGCTCCATCGCATAGTGCAGCGCCATATTGGTGGCGCCCTTGGCCATGCCGGCACCGCGTGCGGCGATATTGATACGACCTAGTTCAAGCCCCCCTGCCACCTGCTGAAAGCCTTTTCCCTCCTCGCCGCCCACGAGGTTATCGGCGGACACGCGAAAGTCTTCGAAGATGAGTTCGGCGCTGTCGATGGATCGATAGCCCAGTTTCTTCAGTTTTTTGCCCACGCTGAAGCCATCCCCTTTTTCGCAGATGAACAAGCTCATTCCGCGGTGAGGTGGCGAGGCGGTGGCGTCGGTTTTGGTCAGAACCGCTAGGCAGTTACCCTTGATGCCATTGGAAATCCAAGTCTTGGTGCCGTTAAGGATATAGTCGTCGCCATCTCGTTTCGCCACCAACCGAATGCCCTGCAGATCTGAGCCCGCGTCTGGCTCAGTCAGGCCGATCCCGCCACGTAGCTCGCCTGTCGCGAACTTGGGCAAAAATCGCTCTTTTTGTGCTTCGGTGCCGGCCCGTTCAACGCAGCTGGCCATGATCAAATGAGAGTTAAAAATGCCTGAGGGCGCCATCCATACTTCGCAGATTCTCGAGACGATCCGCGCATAGGTTGACGCGCTCAACCCAAGACCCCCGTAAGCCTCTGAAATCGTTGCACCAAAGAGTCCCATCTCTTTCATTTGCTCGACCAGGTCAGTGGGATATTCGTCAGCCTGATCGTATTCCCGGGCAATGGGTCGGAGCTCCTGCTCGACCCACTTGTCTATGGTGGCCAGCATTTGTTTTTCGACTGAGGCGTCGTGACTCATGAGGGACTCCTGCGATCCGTGACTTAGGGGTTGCGCTTGGGTACGAGAATCTGACGCTCGAAGACGCAAACTTCGACGTCGTCCTGATTGATCCCGCGGGTGAGCACGCTGACGATGCCGGCGTTAGGACGCGATTTTGATTCGCGCTTGCCCAGCACCTCAGTGTTGGCGTACAGCGTATCGCCGGGAAAAACCGGCGCGGGAAGCTTGATTTCCTTCCAGCCCAAATTGGCAATAGCAGCCTCGCTCACATCTGACACGCTCATGCCGACAATGATGGCTACCGTGAGTGGACTTGCCACCAGTGGGCGCCCGAACTCGGTTTCGGCAGCGTACTCCTCGTCAAAGTGCAGCGGATGCGTATTCATCGTCAGCAGGGTGAACCAGGCATTATCGTGCTGGGAGATCGTTCGGCCGGGCAAATGGTGGTAAATATCGCCTACGGTGAAGTCTTCGAAATGACGCCCTTTTTGGTGCGCATAGCGTGCTCGAGCGCTGGTTTTTGCCATGATCGGATACCTAAATAAGACAGAACGGGTTGTGGCTCGGTGAGATACATCTAAAATGTCTGGACAAATAAAGTCTGGGGGGTTGAGAGCGCTGATGCAAGCCGAACCG
>JAYNNB010000027.1:0-23146 GCA_038112515.1 Luminiphilus sp. | reverse complement strand
ACCGACTGCCTCAGAGATGGCAATGCCGAGTGAGCCGGGATGATCAGGATCCTGATCCAGCAACTGCTTGCCATATTCAGTGACGTCAGAAGGGCTGGGGTGCACTACACCGCCCCAGATCTCCATCATGGTGCGGCGATAGGGTTTGGCACGAAAAGAAGCAGCGACCTGCCAGATTTCACACTCCAGTCCGAACTGCGCGCAGGCAAACGCCAACGAGCTTCCCCACTGGCCCGCCCCGGTTTCGGTGGTGAGCTTGCGGATACCCTCCTGCGCGTTGTACCAAACTTGAGGTACAGCGGTGTTGGGTTTGTGTGAGCCCGCCGGGCTGACACCTTCATACTTGTAATAGATGCGGGCCGGTGTATCGAGCAGTTTTTCCAATCGGTGAGCGCGAAAGAGCGGGCTTGGCCGCCAAAGCCGGTAAACGTCCAGTACCTCGCCCGGGATATCGATATAGCGTTCAGCAGACATCTCCTGCTCAATCAGCGCCTTTGGGAAGAGCGCAGCAAAATCGTCACCGGTAGCGGGTTGATGTGTTCCCGGATGTAACGGTGGCGGTGGCGGTGCGGGTAAGTCCGCCACGATGTTGTACCAACGTGTTGGCATCTCTGATTCATCGAGCAGAATTTTCGTAGGCGTCGTCATGTGAGCTTCCAAGGGTGAAAGTGTGTTTCGGGTTTCCGGAGCCGCTGTGCAAACGGCAGACTGCGAATCATAAGGGAGTGGGGTTGTGAAGCAAGTCAATCTCGCTGCTGGAACCCAGCACAAAAACCCTGCAGTTTTGCGTCTATCGGCCCCTAATTTGAGGCGCTAGACTCCTCGCCGGCTTCAGATTCGCGCCGAGGCAGCGTCATGTCTATTAGCGTGTTCGATTTGTTCAAAGTGGGTATTGGCCCATCGAGCTCTCATACCGTGGGTCCGATGCATGCGGCCAGACAGTTTGCGGTGGCTCTGGAGACAGAAGGTGCTCTCGGCGCCTGTCGGCGCGTTTCGGCTGAGCTCTTTGGGTCCCTCGGAGCCACGGGCGCGGGCCACGGCTCTCCCAAGGCGATTATTTTGGGCCTTGAGGGTGAAACACCCGACGCAGTTGAGGTGGAAAGCATCGATACACGCATTGCCGCGGTGCGAGAGGGTGGCGGTGTTACGCTGCTTGGTACCCACTTTATCGATTTCAACTATCGCGACGACTTGGTGATGCATCGCACCGAGACCTTGCCATTTCATGCGAATGGCATGCGGTTCACTGCGTACGACGATAGTGGTGAAGTGATTGCCAGCCGCGTTTACTACTCGGTGGGGGGTGGTTTTGTGGTCGACGAATCCGCCACCGACGGCGACATCATCGTCGATGACCCGACCCCTGTGCCTTATCCATTTACCACTGCGGAAACGCTGCTCGCGCAGTGCCGGGAACATGGCCTATCGATTAGCGCCTTAATGCTCGCCAACGAAAAAGCCTGGCGAACTGAGGGCGACATTCGCAGTCAATTGCTCGCTTTGTGGCAGGTCATGGCGGACTGCATCGACAGGGGTTGTCGCACTGAAGGTGTGATGCCGGGGGGGCTAAAGGTCAAGCGACGGGCGGCGCAGCTCTACCGACAGTTAAAGAGTCAGGGCGACTCATTGGGTGATGCCTCTCTCAACACCATGGATTGGGTGACCTTGTATGCGCTCGCGGTTAACGAGGAAAACGCGATGGGGGGTCGTATTGTCACCGCACCCACCAATGGCGCGGCTGGTATCATCCCGGCGGTTTTAAAGTACTACCTGCATCACTGTCAGGGTGCCAGTGACGACGATGTCTGCCGATTTTTGCTCACGGCGGGGGCGATCGGCATTCTCTATAAAATCAACGCCTCCATATCCGGCGCCGAGGTGGGCTGCCAGGGAGAGGTGGGGGCTGCCTGTTCCATGGCGGCCGGTGCGCTGGCTGACGCCTTGGGAGGCACCCCGGCTCAAGTCGAGAACGCCGCTGAAATCGCGATGGAGCATAACCTCGGATTAACCTGCGACCCCATTGGTGGCCTGGTTCAAGTGCCCTGCATAGAACGTAATGCCATGGGGGCCGTAAAGGCGATTAGTGCGGCACGAATGGCGCTACGGGGGAACGGAGAGCATTTTGTGTCCCTGGATCAGGTGATTAAAACCATGCGCGACACCGGCCGTGATATGCAGGACAAATATAAGGAAACTGCTCGTGGCGGGCTGGCGATCAATGTGCTGGAGGTTCCCGTCAGCTTGATCGAGTGCTGATGCCTTTGGGGGGACGCCAGTCTCGATGGCCCTGGTGCCATCGCCCGCTCGCGAGGAGCGGCATTTTATCTGGTGTCCGTCTAACGCTATCCGCGCCCGTCGCCGTTGGAGGGACGAGGGCACGGCAGAGTGCACTTTATTGAGATAGTGCAGCGATCGACCCAGAGCCGCCTCCGCCCCTCTGAACTTTCGCGGTGACGCGCTGCTTCCTCTGGGGAAAGAATACGCATGCCGCTGATAAATCCCGCCGTTTGATACTGTCATGCCAGCGCGGCCAGTTATCGCTGTCCCTGTTTAACTGCATCGTTACTCGGTGGAAGAGCCCCACCATCGTTTGCACTCATTGGCCCATACTAATCCCGCGATCAGCGAGGCTGTGACGGCGATGCCGAGCAGTGCCTCGGCCATGCTGACCCCGAAAGCAATCTCGGGTGTATAGGAGCATAAATTGCGTACCTCAAACAGCCAGGGAATCCAGCGATCCACTGCAAACCAGTCGGGCATGCCCAGCTGAAACTCGCAGCTGCCGTCACCAATGCCGTTTTCTAGGCGGTACAGATAAAGCGCGCGCTCGCCAAGACCGATGCTCGCGACGATGATGCTGAGGTGCCCCAGTGAACGACCAAAAAAATGTTGCGGTAACAGGAGAATCATCAGGCCCGCTAGAATCCACGCCGTTACCCACAGGCGAGCGTGAATGCAAACCTGACAGGGTTCCTCCCCAAGAACATACTGGTAAAACAGCGCCGCCAAGAGGAGCCCCGTTCCGGCCGCCACAAAGAGTGCCCCGTACCATCTCGAGGTTAATAAGTCGGTGATGCTCGTCACAGGTTATGGCCTAAATTTTCGTCATACATTTCACTTGCCTAGGCCGAGTGTAAGCCTTTGGAGAGGATTCGGGTGAGATGATTCAACGCTTCGCGATAGCGCGTGCGGATCATCGACATCGTTCGCATGCGGAAGCAGTGTTGATCACTCATCAGGCCCTATTGTCGAAAGGGGATGAAGTGGCGACACCTCTTTCCTCAGTTTTCGCAGGGAAACTACGTGGCGCAGCTTGCAGTGATTCATCCGTCGCTGGACGGCGCGCCGTCACCAGAGCCCAGATAATCGACACGGCATTTTTAACGCGATTTTCTGGCTCACGCGGGTTAAGCTAAAAGCGCTCTGTGTAACCAACAAAAATTTTCGTGCTGAGTTGTGAGAAGTCACTGAAGAAGGAGTTTGGCGATGTCTGACGGTACAAGTAGTTCAGAATCTCGCGGGGATGGCATTTTCGCCGCATTCCATGAGTTGACGATTAAAAGCCTCGAGCAGTCTTTAGTCGATGCGCGGGTGCGTTACGAGCAGGGCGAAGCCGTTGCAGATCCCGGGCCCAGTCTGAACTGGGCGGTTACTAACCAGGCGGTTGCTGGTGAGGATGGCTCCCCGCCCTCCCTCGAGCAGTTGCAGCAGGAGGAGGTCGTACTCTGGCTAAACGTGGGTGACGAGCGTCTGGAGATCGTACCGGGCAGTGATCACGCAACCATTCAGGCATCGGCTCTCATCAATGCCCTGCAGGAAATGAAAGCCATGGTCGAGGCCTTCGCCGCAGACCGGTCATCTGAACTGGCGACACTATTTCATCAGACTGCCATCGCGCAGGCCAAGCCACTTAATCCTCCCGATGAGGAGGGAAAAACCGCTTGGGAATATGACGCGACGGTTGATCGCTATATCGCGGTTTAATATCCCGACCACTGAGTGGGTTCTCGACGCGCTCGGAGAAAGCACCGATGTTGGCTGCTGTAGCGTCGATGAGCGGTTACGTAATGAATGTAGGTGACTCACTTTAGATAGGGACGCTGTATGGAATTCGACGGATTGCTGGATGCCGCTTCGGCTGTTTTTGTGTTTGGCGGTATCACCCTTCTCGCGCTGGCCATGCGACTCCGAGTTGATGGACTGAGATTAATTTACGAGGTGTCGCTGCCGCTGGGATTGGTGGGGTTTTTAATCGGCACCATCAGTATGCTCGCTGCAGCGTCCAATCCGTCGCAAGTTGCACCTGCACTGGCTATCGCTTTGCTGACCGTCGCTTACGCAGGCGGTGTCAGAATTCTCTTCGCGGATACTGCTTCCTTGAGCTTTGCCACAGAGGCGTCCTCTCCCCTGGCGAAAGCCTCGGGCTCCGCTGTCATTTTGGCAATGATGTGTTGGGCGATGTACGCGGTCACGGGGGGAGAGGTGGCAATTTACGCATACCCCCAGGTAGCGCTTTTTCTGGGGGGTGTCGCTGTGCTGCTTTTTTTTGTGGGCCGGGCTTTGGGAGAAAATTACCGGTCAGGCTGGGCAGCTAAATTGATGAGCATTGGCTGGTTGGGTTTTCTCTGCGGCGTGGTGGGGGGGTTGCCGCATCTCGAAAACCCTCAAGCACTGGGGCCGGCAATCGCCTTCAGTTTTATGAGCCTGTTGTACACGCTTGTAGTCCTAATTCTGGGTCTCATTTGGTTGCCCTCGACGATGTCGGCACGCGATGGTTCTTTGTCCCTGGGATTCGGGTTTGGCGCGGCGGTGAGTGCATCTGTGGTAGGTACGCTGGCGGTGCTGGTGTCTGTATTGGCCTAGGGGCGCACTCCTGATTTAGCGAAGAGGGAGTGCCTTGCCTCGTAAGCCGGCGCAAAGGCCCGTGTAGCGGCAAAATGGCGCCGCTTTTTCGGCGGGTTACGACGGGTTAATTCCCTAAAAACTCACTATTTAATAGTAGGTTGTCAGAGCATGCGCCACTTTGGCGCATTTTTTGCACGTTTACTGTCATGACGACAGTGACGGCCCCATGATTTCGCTTGGAAATTTAGCAGATGCCTCACTGCGGGCCCTAGGTGCCCTGACGAAGTCCGAAAGAGCGGTGAGTCAGGCTACCGAGCGACTCGCTACGGGTGAGAAGATCAATCACGCTGCTGATGACGCGGCGGGAATGGCCATGGCTGCGCGAATGCAGGCGCAAATTGTGGGTCTGCAGCAGGGTATCCAGAATGGTCTGGATGGCATCAATTTGGTGCGCACCGCCGACTCGGTCATCGGTGACTTGATCGATATCGCTCAGCGCATGCGAGAGCTCTATCTGCAACAGGCTAACGGTACCCAGGGCGCAGCAGAGAGAGCGATTCTGCAGGATGAAATCGACGGACTTCGGTTGGCCTTGACCGAACAAGCCCGTCAGGCCGAATTCAACGCGGAGCCGCTTTTTATGGCAGCAAGGGAGGTTCCCTTTACTGTAAGTGCCAATATGAATGCTCCCATTTCGGTCGACTTACCCAAATTGGTAAACACCATTGAAACCCCCAAATCGTTTGAGAACGGTGACTTCGAAGCGGATGCTCCCGGATCCAGCTCTATCACAGGCTGGGATATTGTCGAACAAGTCATCATTTTTGGAACTGATACGCTGGCGGGGCATATGACGCCCTCAGACCCCGTAGGTACGGGCACAGATCAAAACACCCCCAATAGTGCCGGCACCATGGAGGTTACGACCTCCAGCGCCCAGGCCAGTGAGGGTACTCAGTCGGTGCGGCTGACCAGCACGGGCATTACGACTGCGGCCGGCTTCGATACAGTGAGAGGGCCAGCGTTAATCAGCCAAGATCAACTCACCATGAAAGTGGGCGACACCATGTCTTTTGACTGGCGGGCCCAAGGTGGTGGAGACGCCTATGATGTCTACGCGTATCTGCTCAATGTCGATACGGGTGAGACGGTAGAGATACTGAACGATACGGGTGCCACCCCGGGAGCAACCACCAATTGGCAATCGGAGAGCGTCACCATTACCGACGAGGGGACATACCGGTTCATATTTGTGGGAGGTACTTTCGACGCTACCGGTGGTCGAGCGGCAGGTGCTCAACTTTTTGTCGATAACATCGTTGCGACTACGACGATTACAACCTACGACTTCACGCTGGCGACAAACACCCTCGACGCGGTTGATCAAGCGATCGGTACATTGCTGGAACATCGCGGCGCGTTCGGCGCGACGATCAATCGCATTACCCATGCGGTCGACGCGCTGACTATGACTGGCGTCAATCTGGAGGCGAGTCATAGCGTGCTCACCGACACCAACTACGCGAAAGAGACCAGCGAGTTGGCGTCTGCATCAATAATTAATCAGGCGGCGACGGGTGTGCTTCAGCAGTCTCACGACATTTCCAAGCGTATTTTCAGCAGCGTCATTCAGTCGGTAGACAAATAATCGGTCACGCTATCCACTGACTTGATGGTTTCGGGTGGATTCTGCGAGATGTGGGTTCGATGGGTGATGCGGCGGCCATACTGGTTACTATGTACGAACTGTGAGAGACGACTATCTTCTAAACCACATTGATCGAGCGAAGAGGTGGCATGCGCAGATTACAGGTGCTTGAGTGGTTCGGTGTTGTCACCGCGATTGCGTACTCTCTATTGGTGGCTGCCAATGTGGGGCTTGAATTTTTCGGGTTTGTGCTGCTGTTGATATCTTCCGGGGCCATCGGTCTCTGGGCGTATTTAGGTGGCCACCGCGGTATTTTGCTACTGCAGTTTTTTTATGCGGTGGCAGGGTTAATTGGTATTGTTCGCTGGTTTTGAAGTCGCGCGGCGGTCGAGTTGATGGGTTTTCATTTCCGGGAAAAGAGGGCATGAGCGATCTCGCACGCGCGTTCACTATCGCTCCTATCTCGGGTGACGAAGCCGATCATCTGTTGGTGCGCTCCGATGAGTACATGGCCGCGCTGTATCCCCCAGAAAGCAACCATCTGGTCAGTAGCGAAAGTCTTAGGTCGGGCGACGCGCTGTTTTTGGGGGCTTTTCTCCCCGAGCGCGAGGTCGGTGAGTTCGCAGACGAGCGCAATGGACTCTCTCAATCCAGGCGGTGCATCGGTTGCGTTGCGGCCCGCTTTTACCGGGATCACGGCTATGCCGAAATCAAAAGACTATTCGTAGACGAAGATTTTCGTGGCAACGCCATTGCGAGACGCCTCATGGCTGCGATCGAGGCGGGGATTTTGGCACAGCAGATCTTTTGTGCGCGATTGGAGATGGGCATCTACCAGCCCGAAGCAGACTCGCTTTACCGATCCCTGGGGTATTACTTGATTCCACCCTTCGGCGAATATCTCCTGGATCCGCTCAGTCAGTTTTTGGAGAAAAGACTGCACGACGGGGAAGACCTCGAGGCGCCGGCAATATGACGTGCATGGCACCAGCGGTTTTCCAGATTAGTTTCGGGTGGGGGGCGCACGGTCGTTGCATTTTGGTCAGTGGGTGGGCGTCAAAGCGATCAAGCTTGCCCTCGCAGCCGCCTCATGTCCGCGGTAGGTGGGGATCTTGATTTTCACCCAAGTCATCCTCTAAACCCACGAGGTTTAGGGCGCTTTCTTTCTTAAAACGAGCCGTCTATACTCAAGCGAGTGAAAGGTTCCATCCTGCTTGAAGTAGGGAGCGCATCGGGGGATGCGACTTCTGGAGGCGGTGATAAGGTCCACAGCGACCGAATATAGGAACACCCCCGGCGAAGGTCCTGAGCGTCCCCGTCGGAGGCACAAAAAATAAATAATAATGAGGAGGGCCAATGAAGCGCTTCTATTATATTAGTGACGATCTGGACGACTTGGAAAAGATCGAGCACGAACTTGAGGCTGGTGGGATCGCCCGGCCGCAGATCTATTTGTTGAGCAACGACGACGTCGGTCTTGAGAACCGGGACGTTAATCGCGTTGCAAGCTTCCTGAAGACTGATGTTATTCACGCCGGCGAAATCGGCGCAGTGCTTGGGCTTGCCGTAGGATCCGTAATCCTATTGGTATCGCATTTCTCCGGTATTGCCGCTCAAGTGGGTTGGGCCCCCTTTATCTTTTTGGCAATCATCGGATTCGGTTTTGCCACTTGGGAAGCGGGCTTTATCGGTATGCAAATTCCCAATGTCCACTTCACGCGGTTTGAAAAAGCGCTTGAACAAGGCCGGCACGTGCTCTTTGTGGAGACAGACCGGGAGGATCAAAAAAAATTAAAAGCGGTAATCAAAAAATATCCGGGTCTTGAGCGAGCGGGTACGGAGGTGACGCATACCCGTGCCCTGATGCTTTTGCTGAAGTACTGGGAGCGATTCAGGAGTTGGGCTCTGGTATTTCAGGGTCGACCTAAAAGACAACAATAACGCGGCTGCAAAGTACAGCCACCAAAAAGGGAGTCTCGAAACATCCATCGGTAAAAGTGAACGTTAAGTTTCGCGCGGTGGACGATCGAGTACTGGGGGGGCATTGGTGCCCATATTTAGCACTGGGTGCGAGATATAGATTATGTTTGCTGCAATTATTTTGCTCGTCTTGGTTTTGGGGACGGTGGTGTTCCACTTTGTCAGTCCCTGGTATTTCACGCCGATAGCCTCTAACTGGGCCTCTATGGACGACACGGTTACGCTGACTTTTGTAGTCACGGGCCTCGGTTTCGTTCTGGTCAACGTGTTTATCGCCTACTGCATCATCAAATTCCGCAATAAAGAAGGCAGGCGCGCGGAGTATGAGCCTGAGAGTATCAAGTTGGAGACCTGGCTGACCGGCTTGACCACAGTCGGCGTTGCGGCGCTCCTGGCGCCCGGGCTTTTTATCTGGGGCGAAGTGGTAACGCCTCCCGAGGACGCGATTGAGATCGAGGTGCTGGCCAGACAGTGGAACTGGTCCTACCGGTTGCCCGGCGAGGACGGCCAGGTGGGTGCCGTAGCGGTCAGTCATACCAGTGAGGACAACCCGCTGGGGATCGATCCGTCTGATCCCTTTGGTCAGGACGACATTATTGTTTATGACCCGGTGCTTCATTTGCAGGTGGACCAACCTGTTACCTTTTTACTGCGCTCCACAGATGTGCTCCATAACTTCACGGTCCCCCAATTCCGCGTGAAGATGGACTTTGTGCCCGGCCAGGTCTCATACATTTGGGCAGAACCTCAGCAAGAAGGTAGCTACGATTTGCTCTGTGAGGAGCTGTGTGGTGTGGGGCACTACGCCATGCGCGGTCGCGTTGTCGTTGATGGCGAGGCGCAATATGCCACTTGGCTTGCTGACCAACCCACCTTTGCCGACACCCAGGCCGGCCTGAATACCGATCTGATGGCGGGGCAGGCCTCCTACGCCGTATGTAGTTCTTGTCACGGTGCTAACGCCGAGGGCAACAAGGCAATGCACGCGCCGCGCTTGGCGGGAATGGACACCGAGTACATGAAGCGGCAGTTGCGGCACTTCAAGCGCGGTGTGCGTGGATCTCACGAGGATGACACCTGGGGTCGCACCATGGCACCCATGGCGATGATGCTGGCCGATGCTTCGGCGATCAATAATGTCGTCGCTTACATCGACACGTTGTCCGGTAATGCAGAGTTCGATGCAGATTCCGGCTACAGCCTCAGTGCCGCAGTCGAACGATATGCGCCGAGTGCCTCTGGAGATCCCAGTAAGTCAGCTGCGTTGTATCAGTCCACTTGTGCCATGTGCCACGGCGAGTCTGGGGAAGGTGTCTGGACCGTTAACGCGCCCAAGCTGACGGGTCTTGAAGACTGGTACTTGGCATCTCAGATCAAGAATTTCCGGGACGGTATTCGTGGGCGTCACTCGGATGATCTCTACGGACTACAGATGGGACTGGTCTCAAACACAATGACAGACGATCAGGCCATAGAAGATATGGTCGCTTACATCACGACCCTGGAATCCACCACAGAAGAGCCGGTGCAGCTGGCCCAACAGCAATAGTCGAGAGAATACGATGGAACATATAGCACACGACGAGACTAGTTTTGTTCGGCCCGCCGAAGTCGGTGAGATGGAGCTGTACCATCCCAAGACATGGTTGGGGAAATACGTTTTTTCACAGGACGCCAAGACGATTGCCATCCAATACGCCGGCACCGCTATCGCTATTGGTATGGTCGCTCTGGTGCTGTCCTGGTTGATGCGACTGCAGTTAGCGTGGCCCAATATCTTCACGTTTATTGACCCCGCCTATTACCTGCAGGCTGTGACCATGCACGGCATGATTATGGTGGTATATCTGTTAACTGCACTGTTTCTCGGGGGCTTCGGAAATTATCTGATCCCACTGATGGTGGGTGCCAGAGACATGGTATTCCCGTGGCTCAACATGATTAGTTTTTGGGTGTACTTCACCGCTGTGTTGTTGCTCGCGGCGAGCTTTCTCGTGGGAGGGGGATCGACGGGCGCGGGCTGGACCTTATATCCACCCCAGGCAATCCTGCCGGGCACACCAGGTTCGGAGACAGGCATCCTGCTGATGCTGGCGTCGCTCGCGGTCTTTATTATCGGCTTCACCATGGGCGGCCTCAATTATGTGGTTACCATTTTGCAAGCCAGAACCCGAGGCATGACACTGATGCGCATGCCGCTGACGGTCTGGGGTATCTTTGTGGCTACCGTGTTGGCATTGTTCGCGTTTCCGGCGCTCTTTGTGAGCGCCATCATGATGTCGTTGGACGTGCTGTTGGGCACCAGCTTCTTTATGCCCGCCATCATGACCATGGGCAGCGAGTCTGAGCATGTCGGTGGTAATCCGCTGCTGTTCCAGCACCTGTTTTGGTTCTTCGGGCACCCCGAGGTTTACATTGTCGCGCTGCCTGCCTTTGGAATTGTGTCTGACTTGATCAGCGTGCACGCCCGCAAAAACATCTTTGGTTATCGCATGATGGTCTGGGCTATCGTCATTATCGGCGCGCTCAGTTTTGTCGTGTGGGCGCACCATATGTATGTGAGTGGCATGAATCCCTATTTTGGTTTCTTCTTCGCCACCACAACCCTCATCATCGCGGTACCTACCGCACTCAAGGTCTATAACTGGGTGTTGACGCTTTGGCAGGGGAATATTCATCTCACAGTGCCCATGCTGTTTTCTATTGCCTTCCTACTGTTTTTCATCAACGGCGGCATGACAGGTCTGTTTCTCGGTAATGCCACCGTGAGCATGCCCCTGTCAGATACCCTGTTTGTGGTTGCACACTTCCACATGGTGATGGCGGTGGCGCCAGTGATGGTGGTCTGTGGCGCTATTTACCACTGGTATCCCAAAATCACAGGTCGCTGGTATCACGAAGGCATGGCGCGGTTCCATTTCTGGGTGACGTTTGTCGGGTCTTACCTGGTGTTTCTACCCATGCATTACCTCGGGATCATGGGTGTGCCGAGACGTTATTTTGAGATTACCGGCACCACCTTCTTGCCCGATTCGGCTCAAAGTGTGAACGCCAGTATCACGATTGCCGCGTTAGTGGTGGGTTTTGCTCAGCTTGTCTTCCTCTATAACCTGATCGTGAGTGCCTTCAATGGCAAGAAAGCCCCGGGCAATCCCTGGAACGCAACGACATTGGAGTGGCAGACAGAGCACACGCCCCCCGAGCACGGGAATTTTGGTGAAGAGTTACCTTGCGTCTACCGATGGGCCTACGACTACAGTGTTCCCGGCGTTGAGGACGATTTTATTCCGCAAAACGTGCCGCCGCGTAACCGTCAGACCGAGGTTGTCCAATGAGCAGTATCTTTACAGAGCAACCATGGATAGCAGATACCGGGCCGATCGCGCCCGCGCTGTCGGGCACCGAAATCGCCGTGAATTCTCGGAGGTCTGCGCTAAAAGTCCTGCTGAGCGTGGTCAGCGTTTTCTTTCTACTGATGATTGTGGCCTACGGGGGCCGCATGCTGTATCAGGACTGGCGCCCGACCCCGCAAATCAATTTACTCTGGGCAAATACCGGACTGTTATTGCTGAGTAGCCTGTGTCTTCAAGGCGCCCTGATGTGGGCGCGCGAGGGCAGGATGGAGTGGGTCAAGTCCGGTCTGGTTGCGGCCGCTGTTCTGACCGTGCTGTTCCTGGCGGGACAGCTCGCTGCCTGGCAGCAACTGATTGGCATGGTGCTTGGGGATTTCAGTAATCCTTCCGTGGGGTTCTTCTTCATGATCACGGGAATCCATGGTCTGCATATGGCAGGCGGCATGATCGCTTTGTCTCGCGCGATTCACCGGGCATTCGATGGCGGAAGTGCCGATAGTATCGAGCATAGCGTGTCGAATTGTGCATTGTACTGGCACTACCTACTGGGTGTGTGGTTGGTTGTTTTTGGCTTGCTGTTCAGTGGCAATAACTTTGAGGTCCTGCTCAGGATCTGTGGCTTTATCTAAGGGGGAAAGACCATGTCGACCGAGACGATGGCGTCTGATTCACTGGAGTTGAAACCGGGGCTGGCAGGCTTCTTTGACGACTGGAGCTCAGACCAAAGAGCCTTCAAGGGCGTGCCTTGGGGCAAGGCGATGATGTGGATCTTCCTCGTCAGCGATACGTTCATTTTTGGTTGTTTTTTGGCCTCTTACATGACCGTGCGCATGTCCACTTTGGACCCATGGCCCAGCCCAAGTGAAGTGTTTGCACTGAGTTTTGGTGGCGCGCCGATACCTTTGATCCTGATTGCCATCATGACCTTCGTCCTGATCACTTCAAGTGGGACGATGGCGCTGGCGGTCAACTACGGCTATAGAAAGAACAAATGGGTGACGTTCTGGCTGTTGCTGGCGACCGCGATTCTCGGCGCCACTTTTGTGGGTATGCAGGTTTTCGAATGGAGTAAGCTGATATTTGATGAGGGCGTAAGGCCGTGGGGCAACCCCATGGGCGCGGCTCAGTTCGGGTCAGTCTTTTTCATGGTAACCGGCTTCCACGGCTTCCACGTTTCCATTGGCGTGATCTTCTTGTTTATTTTTTCTTATAAGGTCGCGACCGGTCATCTAGATCGACAAACGCCCGGCTGGTTCACCAAGCGGGGCGGTAATTACGAAGAGATCGAAATCCTAGGCCTGTACTGGCACTTTGTTGATTTGGTTTGGGTCTTCATCTTCGCATTCTTCTATCTTTGGTAAGGGAGTCAGTTATGGATCATGCAGCTCACGGGCACGAGCCTGTCATCCGAGAGGAAGAAGCGATCCAGCATCCGCTGGGAGTGTATTTCAAGATCTGGATTCTGCTTTTTGTATTGAGTGCGATGTCGTACGCGGTTGATTACTACCAGGTACAAGGATACACGCGCTGGTTCCTGATTCTGCTGTTTATGGTGTTAAAGGCGGGCTTGATTATTGCCGTTTTCATGCACATGGTGTGGGAGCGCTTGGCAATGGTTTATTTTATCCTCGTGCCACCCGCGTTGCTGCTGACCTTGGTGGCAATCGGCTCGTTGGAGGCAGATTGGACCTTCTTTCAGCGAGGGGTTTACTTCCTGAAGGAGCTGATAATCGCCGCACCGGCGTCACCGCACCATTAATCTAACCCGCTAGACATCCTCAGGAGGGGAGCCAACATGGGTGGTCACAATACCGAACCGACAAATTACACGACGCACGCCATTGTGTTGCTAGCGCTGACCGCGTTGATGTATGTGTTTGCGTACTTGCTGGTTGATCATAGTCGGGATGTGCCTTCCCGTGTCGACACGGTGCATGCCGGCAAGCAGGAGTAGTCGACCAGTTTAGCGGCGTACCAGTAAATGGGCGTCGCTTGCGCGGTAGAGTTTCAGGAACTCAGCGGCCACCTCCGTCGGGACTAACGGTGGGCTGATAATACCGGCGTACTGGCCAGCGGGATCCACGAGGTAGATCGCGCTTGAATGTGTTACCTCGTAAACGTTCTCGCGCGTTTCCGGCTCGGCCCTGAAGGGTGCACCCAACTGCCTCGTGAGATTGGTCAGTTGCCCGATAGAGCCAGTGGCGCTGACGAAGTCTGCATCAAAGTACTGGACATAACGCTGGAGTTGTAACGCCTTGTCACGCGCGGGATCTACCGAGATGAAAACGAACTGGACTGTCTCAGAATCAAGTCCCGCGCCAACAAGTTCACGCTTGACCTGTGCCATGTCATACAGTGTCGTGGGGCAAATGTCCGGGCAGTACATGAAGCCAAAAAATAAGAATGACCAGCGGGCGTCGAGCGATTTCAGGTCGAAAACACCCTTCATGTCATCAACCAGCGCGAACTCGGCTAACGGTCTTCGCTCGGTAAAACTGATCAGCGCAGGCGGCAGGCCAGCGGCAGGGGCGGCGCCCCGTGCTTTCCAGAGCGCCCAGTATCCGCCAGCCACCAACGACAGCCCCAGCACGGCGCCGACCACCAGAAACCATAGCGAGATGCGTTGCCGAGTCGCAGCAGGCGGCAAAATATTAGCCCTCAGAGAAATTAAGCATCAGTCTGACAATGCAGTGTGGCCTGCGTCAATAATGCCGGACACAATTCCCCCATTTGTCGGGCGATTGGTGTCCGCATGCATTACACTGACCGGGCCCGTTTACCCAACTTACGATGGAGCGAATTTTTTCCGGTGATGGAAACGAGTCTGACAGAGCGCGCCACTTGGCGGGATTACTACGAGTTATGCAAGCCCAATGTCGTGTGGCTGATGATACTGACCGCTATCGTTGGAATGTGCATGGCAACCGCAGGCGCTGTAGATCCGCGTATCGTCGTCTTTGCTAGCCTCGGCATTGCGCTCTGCTCCGCGTCGGCGGCTGCGATTAACCACGTCGCCGATCAGCACGTGGACGCGATTATGGCGCGCACTTCGAGCCGTCCCATCGTCAAAGGTAAAATCGACTCTCAAAGCGCGGGAGTTTTCGCTTTTGTCTTGGGCTCCGTGGGCATGCTGGTTTTGCTTACCCAAGTGAATGCACTGACGGCCTGGCTGACCTTGGCGTCATTGGTAGGCTATGCCTTCATCTACACCCTTTATCTCAAGCGAGCGACTCCTCAAAATATTGTCATTGGCGGGCTCGCGGGCGCGATGCCGCCCTTGTTGGGGTGGACGGCTGTGACCAATCAGGTTGATGGTCACGCACTGCTGCTGGTTTTGATCATTTTCGCCTGGACACCGCCGCATTTTTGGGCGCTTGCAATTGCAAGGAAAGAGGAATACGCCAAGGTGGAAATTCCTATGCTGCCGGTTACACACGGCGCCCGTTATACCGCGCAACACATTCTGCTTTACACCCTGATGCTCTTCGTGGCTACGTTGTTGCCGGTGGCAACGGGTATGAGTAGCTGGATCTATCTTTTTGGCGCCTCTGTATTGGGTGCTGTGTTCATTTTTCAGGCAATTACTCTGTTGCGCACCATGAAAAACAGCGATGCGATGAAAATGTTTCGCTTCTCCATCGTCTATCTCATGGCAATTTTTCCGATCATGTTGCTGGATCACTATCTCCTGCCCGAAGCACTGGTCTAGTCTTCACGCGTTGTTTCTGAATTTGTATTGAGGGGTGCCGGCGCACCGCAGATGCACATGGACAAAATTGAAGGCCTGCTATCAATCGATCCTTTTTTGTGGAGCTCGGTAGGGAGCTGTATTCTGTGCGGCAGTCTGATCGGCCTGGAACGTCAGGTGAAAGGCAAGCCGGTAGGGATTCTCACTGCCTCACTCATCGTTCTGGGCACGTATATCTTTTTGACGATATCGCAGCACTTTTTTCCAAACTCAGCGGATCCGACGCGAATTATTGGCCAAATCGTGACCGGCATCGGCTTTTTGGGGGCGGGTGTGATGTTGGCAAAAGATGGCGTGATATTGGGCGTCACTTCTGCGGCGACAATCTGGGTTTTGGCGTCTATTGGCGTGATCATTCCTGTCGCGGGTAACGCAACGGCGATCAAAATGTCGTTGGTTGTTCTGGCGATTCTTTTTTTAGTGGACCGATTGGAGCGCGTCTTCTCCTCTCTAACGCGCGGCGTCCATGCTCATTACAGCACCTGGCGACAGGGTGACGACCGGCCCTCCTGGTGGCGAAAGCGTTATGTGGATCCGGGGGCAAGCAATCGCGTGCTCGAGCGCGATCAGTGAGTAGCGTGGGGCCCGCGTAGTTCGCTTGGCTGGTCGCTACCCGATTGCCTGTGGTTTGTTGAGCCCCCTGCCGGCGTGTATTACTAGTTTATGGCTGTGTCGTGATGAGGTTTATTGCGCCTTTCCCGAATAAAAAGTGAGTTGCGAAATGATTGCCGTCGTTAAAAAAAATACTTCAGCTTTGCTGCTACGCCTCGCTTTGCTGGCGGCTTGCACGCTGAGTGCTGTGGCGACGGGTGCGAACTCTGCTTACGATCTGGTGATTAATAATGGCCGAGTGATTGATCCCGAGAGTCATTTGGATGCAGTGCGATCTCTGGGGATCCGCGAGGGTAAGATCGTCACAATCAGTGATAAACCGCTGGAGGCGGATACGCTGATTGATGCCCGGGGTCTGGTTGTTAGCCCCGGGTTTATTAATCTCCACTCGCACAGTATGGCAGAGCCCGGGTACCGATTGGAGCTATTGGATGGGGTAACAACGGTACTGGAATTGGAGGCAGGTAGTTTTCCAATTGCTCGATTTGGAAGCCAACTGGGAGACGCGCCGCTCACTCACTTTGGGGCTTCGGTCGGCCATGCGTGGATTCGCATGCAGGTAATAGACCCCGAGGCGCTGGCTGAATTGGCGCGTTCCGGTCAATTGGATATGTCTGGTGCCGCCTTCACTGAGCCTGCTCCGCCAGAGAAACTTGCGCAAATCGAAGCGTTGATGGTGCGGGAGCTTGAGGCGGGTGGTCTCGGTATCGGTTTACTGCTGGATTACATGACTCGAGCGGTTAGCGACGCGGAGCGCGACATGATTTTTTCTGTTGCCGCTCGTCATGGCGTTCCGGTTTTTGTGCATGTTCGTCGCGGAATTGACGGCGATCCCGCGGGGCTCGACGAAGTCCTGATGGTGGCGGAGCGCATGGGCGCGTCTGTTCATATCTGTCACCTCAATGCCAGTGCCATGAGCGGCGTTGATGAATGGCTCGATACCATTGATGCCGCACGTGCGCGTGGGGTGGATGTCACGACTGAGATGTTCCCGTGGACTTCCGGCTCCGCAGCCATTTCATCAGACGTCTTTTCCCGCAATTGGCGAGAAATATTTGCGATTGATTACACCGACGTGCAGTGGGCTGAAACGGGGGAGTGGCTGACCGAGGACACGTTCAATGCCTATCGGGCGAGTCGTCCCGATGGGCAAACCATGCACCATTATATTCGCGAGGACTGGAACCGGCGTGCCATTCTTCGACCCCATGTCTTGGTGGCGAGTGACGCGATGCCGCTGCGCAGTTACGAACGCAAGGTAGTGCCAAATGGTGCGGGAACCTCGACGCGGGTGCTGGGACAGTATGTACGAGAAGAGCGGTTGCTAACACTCTCGGATGCGATCGCGCGTCTCAGTTTGTTGCCTGCACAGCGTATGGAAGCCTTTGCATCAGTATTTCGTGCAAAGGGACGCATTCAGCTGGGTGCCGATGCGGATCTGGCAATCTTTGATCCTGACGTGGTGGCAGCACGCGCGGATTACGCAAACCCTTTCCATGACCCTGCCGGCATGCGCTACGTCGTCGTGGCCGGCGCTGTTGCGGTTCGAGACGGCGTTCTCACTGACGACGCGGGCGCCGGCACCAAACTAGCGAATTCCATCGCCGGCGACTCATAACTCGGGCGTTACGTTGCGCGCGTCCTGTTCATTGGCGAGTGATACCAGGAATGAAAACTCCCGAGCGTAATCGTCGAAGCGCTTCAGTCGACCCGAGGCGCCACTGTGGCCAGCGGACATATCGGTGTACAGCATCAATTTGTTGCGATTGGTGCGCTTCGCTCTCAGTTTGGCCACCCACTTTGCGGGTTCAAAATACTGCACCTGTGAGTCATGGAGACCCGTGGTAACCAAGAGGTGTGGATAGGCCTGTTCGGACACCTGATCGTAGGGTGAGTACGCCAGCATGTAGTCGTAGGCCGCTTTTTCTCGTGGGTCACCCCATTCGTTCCATTCTCCGGTTGTGAGAGGGATCGAAGGATCCAACATGGTGGTGATCACATCGACAAAGGGAACCGCGGCAATCACGCCGTGATAGAGGTCGGGAGCCATGTTTAACACGGCTCCCATCAGTAACCCACCTGCACTACCGCCACGGGCATAGGTTCTGGAGACATCAAAAATTTGCTGCTCCTGCAACGCGGCCGTGGCGTCGATGAAATCGGTGAAAGTATTGACCTTATTCATCATTTTTCCGTCTTCATACCAGCCGCGCCCTTTCTCCTGTCCTCCCCGAATGTGCGCGATGGCGTAGACAAAGCCGCGATCCAGTAAGCTGATGAGTGCCGGGTTGAAGTAGGGCAGGGTTGAGCTACCGTAGGATCCGTAGCCGTAAATCAGGCCCGGTGCTGATCCGTCCAGCGGCGTAGCTTTGTCGAACGCGAGCGTGACGGGAATCAGCGCGCCATCTCGCGCGACAACATCTATGCGTCGGGTTGCGTAGCGATCGACATTAAACTCTCCCGGTACCTGCGCTTCCTTGAGAAGCGTTCGGCTACCTGTGGCCAGATCGATTTCCCACGTTTGATTGGGCTTGGTCAGGCTGGTCTGTAGATAGCGCAGCACCGTTGTGTCAGCGTTGACGTTGTCGATAGCCCAGTAGGCTGACGCCGGTTCATCGGCATCTATAAAAGTTTTGTCTCCTGTCACGGTATTAACCGCCCAGATCTTGCGCTGCCCATTTTGTTGCTGCTCCAGTACCAGCCAGTCACTCAGTCGGGTCATGCTCTCGAGCAACGTGTCCTCAGTTTCTGGCAGCAACTCTCGCCATTGATTTTTATCGGCAACCGAAGCGATATCCGCGGTCATTACTCGAAAATTTTTGGCGCCCCAGTTGGAGAGGATGAAGAACATGTCGCCCGCATCCTCAATGGCATACTCATGGCCCGCCTCGCGTGGCACCACTGGTTGAAATTCCCCCGTGGGATTTGAGGCCAGGAGTATCTGTGTCTCTGTTGAGGTGGTTTCGGTATGTTGCAGCACGAGCCAAGCCCCCGACCGACTTCTGGAGAGGCTGGTATAGAAGGTATCGTCTGTTTCCTCATAGACCATGACATCATCGGCGCTCGCCGTGCCGACTGCGTGACGCATCACGAACTTTGCGAGCAGAGTCTGCGGGTCTCGACGAATGTAAAAAAGGAACTGTCCGTCGGTAGACCACGCGAGATCTGGGGCCGCGCCCGTGAGCTGATCTGCAAGGTACTCGCCGCTTTGGGTATCGAGGATCCGGATGTCGTGAATACGTCGCCCTACAAAATCCTCCGCGATGGCAATGTAGCGGCCGTCATCCGAGGGCAGCAGATTCGCCAGACTGTAGAAGTCGTGCCCTTCTGCTCTGGCATTGCCATCGAGCAGAATTTCTTCTTCCGCCTCGAGATTGCCTGCTCGTCGGGCGTGGATAGCAAAATCCTGACCCGCTTGATATCGGTTGTAGTACCAGTAGTTGCCCATCAGAACAGGGACGCTACTTTCCTCGGGAGACAGTCTGCCCACCATCTCCTCATAAAGTGTCGCATGGAGCGTTTGAGACGCTTGCGATTCATGAGCGGTCCACGCGTTCTCTTGCTCCAGATACGCGAGAATTTCGGGATCTGATCGGGTGTCATCCCTCAGCCAATAGTAGTCGTCGACTCGACGATCTCCGTGGATCTCCATGACATGAGGCCGCTTTTCCGCGATCGGTTCTTGCAGGGCACCGGCGTCGCCTTGGGTAGGCGCTTTTGGGTCATGCTCGGCCTGACACGCCAGCAATGACAGCATCAGTGTGAGTAGAAGGATGGGTTTCATGTGGGCTGACTCCAGCAAAATGCCCGAGCCATGGGGGCTCGGCTATTGCCAAGAATAAACCTCAGAGAGTCAGTGGTGCCAGCCTCTTGGTGGTTCGCTCGTATGATATGACAACATACCAAGCGCCGTTTGAAGCCACTCGGCGTGATCTGGCAGTTGGCTCAATGTCCCAAGGAATTCCCTCACTTTGGGTGACGGCTGGGTCGGAGGCCGAGTTTCGCCAAACCATTGGGCGGATTCCGGCTGCAGGTAATGCATGCCGTGGAGAATGCACTCATAACTCTCGTGATTCCAAAGTCCACCGGTGTCGATGGGTGGCCCGTCACCGATCGTCGAACCCTCAAAGCACAGACTGGTCTCGTCCATACCGCTAAACCACTGATCCACAAAATCATGCGCAGTCGGCGGTTTTTGCTTCCACATGGCCAACTTCGCTTTAAGTCTTGGATTGATCCGTTCCGGTTTCTGCACCTCACGCCAAAAAGGGGTGTCGTCGCGTTGTGTCAGGCAGTAATGCATGTTGATGAAATCGAGGATCTCATAATAGCGATTTGCCATCAGCCGGTTGTAACGTGTCGCCATGGCCGGTACGAGCGCGTCGTCCCGGGGCCAGTGCTCTGCGAGTAAAACTGCCCCCAAATCACTCAGGTATAGCCCGGTCGATTCCAGGGGTTCTATGAAGCCCCCCGCCAGACCGATGGCAATGCAATTGGCGTTCCAAAGCGCTTTTCTCCGCCCCACTTTAAAGTCGACAAATCGTACCTTGATATCTTCAGTGCCCGCCCCTTGGTATGCGCGCAATTCCGCTTCTGCTGACTCTTTGTCAATGAAATGGCTGGAATGCACGTAACCGATAGAGCGTTGATTCTGCATGGGAATATCCCATACCCAGCCACTGCTGAGTGCCGTAGCGGTGGTGTAAGGCCTGACCAGGCCTGGATAAAAGCGCTCATAGGGCAGGTGCATGGTGACGGCGCGATTGCACAGCAGATACTGCGAGTAATCTTCAAATTCCGTGTTCAAAGTCTCTGCAATCAGGTGACCTTTGAATCCGGTGCAGTCGACGAAAAGGTCTGCCGAGAGCACGCCACTTCGGTCCGTTTGTACTGATTGAATCCAACCACGGCTATCCTGGACAACGTGCTCAAGGTTGGCCATCACATGACTGACGCCTCGCGCCGTTGAAAAGTCGCGCAGCACGTCAGCAAATTTTTGCGCGTTCATGTGGTACGCATAGTTGAGTCGGTAGGGGAGGGACCATCTCTGACGCATAGCAGGAGCGAGGGCCGCCTCACAGGCGGCAGGCTGCACCGAGCAGGTGTCCATAAAAGGGATACTCTGATCACTCGCAAGCCACTCCTCTCCGGCCTGGTCGAGGGGCTGCTCTCGCATGCTGGTAAACGGGTGGTGGTAGAAGCTCCCGTCCTTTTGCACCCAGTTCTGGTATTTGATGGACTGTTTGAATGTGGCGTCGGTGGCCCGCATGAACTCGATTTCAGGAATGCCAACCACCGAGAGTAGATGGCGCATCGACGGGATCGTCGCCTCGCCGACGGAAATTCGCGGTATATCTGGCGATTCTAGGAGGGTAATCTCGACTTTGGGTGCGGCGCCTCTCTGATTCAGGGCGCCGTTTAAGTAGGCCGCGGTCATCCAACCGGCGGAACCGCCACCAACAATGAGTAGTCGTTTCATTCCGTGCCTTTGCCCCCAAAAGCGGTGATGTGATTCAGCGTCTCTCCGCGATTAGCGCTGAATGCGTTGATTAAGTGTAGCCCAAGAGTTGCCGTAGCCCGGGTGCTGCGTAATCCACCAGACGCTTTTGCGTCTCGGGTAATTCATCGGGAAGTTCGAGTGCTTTACCAGAGAGGTTATCGCGGTAGGTGGCGCTCAATTCTTTACTGCTACCCAGGCGCACGCGATCTCGCCAATCCGCAGGAAGCTCCGGGATACCCATGGGGCTCAACAGGTCGTAAAAAAATGTCTCAGCCGCATCGCTCTCGACCTCAATCACATTTTTTAGGAGCTCCTCAAATTGCAGTATGCGTGCTCGGGTACCCATCCATGCGCAGGCGTTTAACTCAAAGATATCCCGCAGCGGTGGCGCTTTTTGGTGGATCCCCCAAATCATGAGGTTCATGACCTCGTCGAGCGTCAGTTGGCCGCTTTTGAGGTTCTCCATGTTTCCCTGGAAGTTGTCGGAGAGAAAAAATCGCGTTCTGGCGAGTACCCAATCATAGGGATCCCGAATCATCAGGATATGGTATGCGTCTCGCAACGCGATACCGGCGTTATCCGAAAATAGGAGATGTCCCCAGCTCAATCGCGGCTTGTTTGGGTTAAAGGCACTCGCATGCCGCTGCAAGATGGGTATCTGTAT
The DNA here is from genome assembly GCA_038112515.1 of Luminiphilus sp. GTDB lineage: Bacteria > Pseudomonadota > Gammaproteobacteria > Pseudomonadales > Halieaceae > Luminiphilus. Next base: position 796 of record JAYNNB010000027.1, on the reverse strand, counting down.
AAACACATCCTCATAGTGCTGCTCCGCGGGCACAAACGTTCTGACAATATTTTTGATGAGGTGAGTGCCGCATTTGGGCACCGAGTTCAAAAAAGTAGGGGTTGTAATGGGAGCTCTGACAAGGTTGCCCGTGAGCTCTTCGAGCCGATCCGGTTGTAGCTGAATGCGTGGCATGACAGGCAAATTTTCTATGGAGTGTTGGCGGATACCTTAAAGCCCACCTTTACACGAAGCAATTGCTTGTTGATTTGGGTTTGCGGGCGATGTCTCGCATGATTGCCTTGAGAAAAGCGCAATCTGCCGGTCTTTGGGCATCTTGCGTCGGCTTCAGAGTTAACGGATAATTTCCGCAGGACTGTAATAAAACTACAACAACAGCGTGCCGGGACGCCGGGCGTTGCGTCAGGGGAGTCATCTTATGGCCTCGAGCCCTCAGAGCAGGAAAAGAATTCTCACGTTTGCCGTTTCTGCGGCCTTAGGCGTTGCGGGATCCGGTGGTTGGGCCCAGGAACTCGAGGAAGAGTTGCTGGATTCGGCGACCGACGAGGAACGCGTCGAAGAGGTTGTTGTTACGGGTTCGCGGATTATCCGCGACGGATATTCCAGCGCTTCTCCCATGGATGTGATTTCTGCCGACACGGCGGTGGTACAGGGTATCGCGGACGTTGGGTCGTTGCTACAGACCACGACAATTGCCTCTGGCTCCTCTCAGGTCACGACTGCCACCTCGAGTGCGTTTGTTCAGGAAGGCGGTATTGGCACTTCGACCATCTCCCTGCGGGGTTTGGGTGCGGGT
>JAYNNB010000026.1:0-23209 GCA_038112515.1 Luminiphilus sp. | reverse complement strand
GCGCTTTCTTGGCTGCGGCTTTTTTAGCGGGCGCTTTCTTGGCTGCGGCTTTTTTGGCGGGCGCTTTCTTGGCTACCACCTTCTTTTTGGCAGCAGCTTTTTTAGCGGGCGCTTTTTTGGCCTTGCTATTGGCGGTTTTTCGACTGGCCATGGTGATGATTTCCCTCTGTTTATAGCGCGGCGGACCGTGCCGGATCCGTTTCGGGCGACGCAAACTATCAGATCTCCACGGTTGGTGCTAGCGCTGATTTTGCGATCGACTAAGCCTGTCGTGCGATTAGGGCTTATGATCACAGGCGCAGAGTGCAAAGGTGAGCGACTATGGATTTTGCGGCGCTCGAGTCGGGGCAACTGGTAAAGCGCTATAAGCGATTCCTCGCAGACGTGCGACTGGCTAAAACCGGTGAGTTAATTTGCGCGCATTGTCCCAATACGGGGGCTATGACGGGTTGCCAGCCACCGGGTGCTCAGGTTTGGTTGTCGCTGAGCGACAGTCCGCGGCGGAAGCTGAAATGGACCTGGGAGTTAGTGGAGACAGCAACCGGTTTGGTGTGTGTTCACGCCGCTCTCGCGAACACGCTGGTCGGTGAAGCGATAGCGCACGGTTTTTTTTCTTCCTTCTGGCCCTCTCATGCGCTTTGGTATCGCGAGAGATCATTGGGGCCGGGATCACGCTCAGACTTTTTCATTGAGTGGAATCAAGGCATTTTTATTGAGGTGAAAGCGGTGTCGCTGCACTTGGGTGAAGGTGCAGGCGCTTTTCCCGATGCGGTGAGTAGTCGAGCGACCAAGCACTTGCTTGACTTGGTGGCAGCCAGGAAAAAAGGGTACCGAGTCATGCTCGTGTTTTGTGTCATGCACGCGGGTATAAGTCGGGTGTCACCTGCGCACCATGTTGATCCTGCATACGCTGAACATTTGGATTGGGCTGTCGAAAATGGCCTTGAGGTGTTCACGCTTTTCAATGACATCAGCACTGGAGGGATTTATCCTCAGCGTCTTGTGAGCATGGAGGAGTGAGCGCCGTGGAGGATGCCTCGATATTATTGGGTATCCACTCAGGGCATCTCGTTGCGTTGCAATCACGGTTCTTGGCTGATCCAGAGACTGTGAGCGCGTTTGACCGACTGACTCAGCGTGCCGCTGCTGCGGGGTTTGACTTGCAAGTCGCCTCAGCCTTCAGGGATTACGACCGGCAAGCCTCGATTATTAACGAAAAATGGATTGGCACTCGCCCGGTCCATGACGACGCGGGTTTGCAACTGTCACGAGAAGATATGAGCGATTTACAGTGGCTGGAGGCGATCTTGCGTTTCTCCGCCCTGCCGGGCACATCGAGGCATCATTGGGGTACCGATCTGGATATTTGGGATGCCTCTGCAGTATCACCTACCTATCGACCTGCGCTTGAACCGTCTGAGTACCAAATTGGTGGGGTGTTCGCCGCGATGACTGACTGGCTGGATGGGCTTGTCGCCGCGGATGATGCGGAGGGTTTCTACAAGCCTTATGCCATGGATAAGGGCGGCGTCGCGCCCGAAGCATGGCATATCAGTTACCGTCCTGTGGCAGCCGCGCGGCAAAAGGCGCAATCCCTTGATTTCTGTTGGCCCCTATGGCGTGGCGAACCAGATCCGGAGGGGAACCACCATGAGGCACTGGCGATGCTGAACGTGCTCGAAAGTCATGCCGAGGCGTTGTTCTCACGTTTTGTCTTGGTGTGAAAGCCTTCAACCCGCTCAGGCGTTCCAACCGCCAGTAACTCTCCGCCAGCTTTGGGATTGGTCCCGAGACCGTGCTAGGGAACTCGAGTCGAGACTATGACCCTTCCCAGGGTGGGCACCGCTTCGGGACCAGCACTTGTTTGAGACGGGTGTAGCGCGGTAGGCCCCGCTGGTACTGGGGGTAGGCTTCACCCGAGATCAGGGGCTCAAAATAGGCTCTCGCTTGGGGTGTGATTCCAAAGCCATCTTGACTAATAAAACGGCGTGGCATTTTCTTTTCTCGATTGGCGACTCGACTCAACGGTACTTGGTCAATGGACCAGCGGTAAGGACGGTTTGACGTGCGCTTGATGGCCGGCATTACCGCGTTCGAGCCGCCCAATGCGAGTTCGACCGCCGCTTTTCCCACGGCAAAAGCCTGATCAACATCGGTCTGGCTCGCGATGTGACGGGCAGCCCGCTGCAAATAGTCGGCAACCGCCCAGTGGTACTTAAACCCGAGTGCGTCTTTCACCATGCCGGCCAAGAGCGGCGCCAGACCGCCCAACTGAGCATGACCAAACGCATCTCTTTCTCCCTGATCGGCCAGTAACTTGCCGTCGGCGGTACTGGTACCCTCAGAAGCAACAATGACGCAGTAACCATACCGCTTAACACAGGCGTTGACCCGATTCAGAAACCGGTCTCGATCAAAGGCTATTTCGGGGAACAAAATGATGTGCGGCGCATCACCGCGCTCAGTTGCCGCAAGCGCACTGGCACCCGCGATCCAGCCGGCATGCCGGCCCATGACCTCTAAAATAAATACTTTGGTCGAGGTGGCGCACATCGACGCGATGTCCAAAGCCGCCTCCCTCGTCGATATCGCCACATACTTGGCGACTGAACCGAAGCCTGGGCAGTTATCGGTGAGCGGCAGGTCGTTATCGATCGTCTTGGGAATGTGGATCGCCTGAATCGGGAAGCCCATGCTGGCGCTAAGCTGCGATACTTTGAGGCAGGTATCTGCGGAGTCGCCGCCACCGTTATAGAGGAAATATCCAATATTGTGTGCTTTAAAGACGGCGATGAGCCGCTCATATTCAGCGCGATTCTCTGTCAGGCTTCTCAGCTTATAGCGACATGAGCCGAAGGCGCCGCCAGGTGTGCTGATCAGTCCTTGAATTGATTGATTTCGCTCTTTCGACGTATCGATGAGGTTTTCTTGCAGAGCACCTAGAATGCCGTTCTGACCTGCCAGCACTTTGCCGATTTGATCTGGATGGCGTTTCGCTGTTTGGATCACTCCCGCGGCAGAGGCGTTGATTACCGGTGTCACGCCGCCAGACTGGGCGTAGAAAAGATTACGTTTGCTCATTGCCTGAAACCGTGATCGGTAAACTCGAGAGCCATACCCTAGACCGCACCGCACACAATGGCAATCAGTGCATGCTAATCTGCGGCTAACGAGGGAGTTCTATTTGTCCGACCATATTCACATACTTGGCATCTGTGGCACTTTCATGGGTGGTTTAGCGCTGCTGGCTAAAGAAAGCGGTTTTGCGGTGACTGGTTCTGACAGGAACATTTACCCACCGATGAGTCTGCAACTCGCCGAGAGCGGGATTTCCCTGATCGATGGCTATGACGCGGCGCAGCTAACACCCTCGCCTGACTGCGTTGTCGTTGGTAACGCAATGTCTCGCGGTAATGAGGCCGTGGAAGCGATGTTGTCGGCGGGGATCGACTATACGTCCGGCCCCGAATGGTTGGCTCGTCACGTGCTGGGGCAGCGATGGGTTTTGGCGGTAGCGGGCACTCATGGCAAGACCTCCACCGCCAGTATGCTCGCCTGGATTCTTGATTACGCTGGTTTGAATCCCGGTTTTTTGATTGGCGGTGTGCCCGTCAATTTTGGCGTCTCGGCACGCTTGGGTTCGGGAGCCCACTTCGTTATCGAGGCCGACGAATATGACTCGGCTTTTTTTGATAAGCGTTCAAAATTCATTCACTACAGACCGCGCACGCTGATTATCAACAATCTGGAATACGACCATGCGGACATTTTTCCGGATCTTGCTGCCATCGAAACCCAATTCCATCATCTGGTGCGATGTGTTCCCTCGACGGGCGCCATTATTAGAGGTGATGGCGACGCGATTGACCGGGTTTTGGCGCGAGGTGTGTGGACGCCGGTGCATGCCGTGACTCGGCATGCAGGCTCAAGCCGCCGAGAGATATCGCCAGGCAGTTGTTCGTGGCGAGCGCTTTCCGCACAGGCTGACCAGTTGGAGATTCGGGTTGCAGGCGAGGATGCCGCCCATTTGGCGTGGTCTCTTGTCGGCGATCACAACGCTTGGAACGCGACGGCCGCGATATCAGCAGCGTTGCACGTGGGAGTCCCTCTTGCGACTTGCGTGGAGGCTCTATCGAACTTTAGGGGTATCAAGAGGCGACTGGAACTGCTGGGCGAGCCAGGTGGCGTGGCAGTGTATGACGATTTTGCCCATCATCCGACCGCGATAGAGGCTACCCTGGCTGCCTTGCGTGCCATGAAACCCCAGGGAAAGTTGGTTGCGATCGTCGAACCTCGTTCCAACACAATGCGCATGGGATTACACCGCGACTCGTTGGCGGCAGCCGCTAAGGCCGCCGATAACGTCCTCTGGTATGAACCCGAAGGTTTAGCTTGGGATTTGTCCAGCGTGATAGCGGGGTATGCCAAACAACGGGTTGTTTCAAATGTGGAGCAGATCTTAGAGATTGCTCACGAGTTGCTAGCGCCGGGAGACAGCGTGGTGGTGATGAGTAACGGCGGATTTGAGGGGTTACACGGTCGACTTCTCACGCGCCTTGGTACGGAGATGCCTCAATGAGCCGGGTAGACGCTTTTTACCGCTCGTTACTCTATCGGCCGTGGGGCGTCATCGCGGTTTTTCTGTCCTTGCTGCTACTGTCTCTGTCGCAGTTACCCAAGCTCACGCTGGATGCGTCTTCCGATTCATTGCTACTGCAGGGGGATCCCGACCTGGCTTACTTCAGGGAATCGGCGGCCAAATATGAGGGTAGCGAGTTTCTGGTGCTCACCTGGGAGCCTCAAGCACCGCTGCTGTCTCCCGATTCTCTCGAGCCGATGGCTGCAATGGTAGATGAGTTGGCAAGGATCAACGGGGTTGCAGAGGTAACCACGTTACTTGATGTTCCCTTACTGGAGAGTCCGCCGCTGAGCCTTACCGATCTCGCCAGGGCGGATAGCATGCCCACACTGCGCGACCCTGAAATTGATCGCGTGCTCGCGCTTCGAGAACTCACAACAAGTCCGATCTATCGCAATTTACTGGTGAGTGAGGAAGGCGATCTCACCGCGGTTCAGATTGTAATAGCGAGAGATGAAGAAGCTGAGGCGCTGCTGGATCTTCGTGAATCCTTGCGTGAAGCGGCGCGACGCGGTGAGATCACCGCATCAGAGAGGCAGCAGCTCGCGGAGACAGAGCTGGCCTACGATCAAGCGCTGATTACATTGGCGACCGAGCGTGATCGCATGGTGGAGGCGGTGCGGGCCGTAGCAGAGCGATTCCGGCCCTACGCCCGTATTTTTGTCGGTGGTGTCCCCATGATCGCTGCCGACATGATGGCGTTTGTCCGCTCAGATTTGGTGACTTTTGGTACTGCGATTCTGTCGGTGATGGCGTTGGTTCTGGCGTTAATCTTCCGACACATGAAATGGGTGGCGATACCGCTGATTACCTGTACCACCACCGCCAGTTTTTTACTGGGCGTGCTCGCCAGCACCGACTGGCGGATGACCGTCATATCATCCAATTCAGTGGCTGTTTTACTGATCGTCACGCTGTCGCTCTCTATTCATCTCGTGGTGCGCTATCGCGAACTGCACCGATTGCGACCGAATGCGGAGCGCATGTCATTGGCTGTCGATGCCGCGAGATTGATGCTGGTGCCGTGTCTCTATACGGCGATGACGACCATCGTTGCTTTTGCCTCTTTGGTGGTTGCCGGTCTGCAACCCGTGATCGATTTTGGATGGATGATGACGACGGGGATCGTGCTGGGTTTCTGTACGGCGTTTACCCTTGTCCCCGCGCTCATGATCGTCATCCCTGACAAACCGGTGGCCGGAGACTCGGCGCCAGATTCATCGTTTACGCAGCGATTTGCCGATGTGGTGCAGGCCCACGGTGCTGCAGTCATGCTTGTGACGCTACTGCTAGGGGCCATGGCGGTCGCCGGCATTCGCTCACTCGAAGTCGAAAACAGATTCATTGACTATTTCAAGGAGCACACCGAAATCTATCAGGGCATGCAACTACTCGACGCACGCCTCGGCGGCACCATTCCGCTAGATGTGATTTTATTGGCGCCCGAGGATCCGATGACTCCAGCGGCAACCATGACAGATGAAGAGGCAGGGGTTGATTGGAGCGATGATGAGTTCCTGGATGACGGCTTCGGTATCGATTTTAGTTTTGACAGCGACAACACCGCCTCAGCGGGTTATTGGTTCACCGTGCCGGGACGACAGTTGATTGATGAAGTCCACGCCATTATCGAGGCCACAGAAGCGTCTGGGAAAGTGCTTTCGCTGTCCACCGCTTTTGAGGTCATGGATGGCCTCTATGGCGGGCAATTGGGCGGCGTGGAGCTGGCCTTGATTGAGAATAGTTTGCCCGATGACGTCAATCGGTCTCTGATCAATCCCTTTTATTCGGCCGAGAACGGTGAGGTGCGAATCAGTGTGCGGGTTATGGAGACCAGCGAATCTCTGCGCCGAGATGCCTACCTGCGAGATTTGCGCGAGCAAATTCTTGCCCAGACCGGTTTGGATGAAAGTCGAGTTCGCTTCACCTCACTATTGGTTTTGTACAACAATGTGCTACAGAGTTTATTCCAGTCACAAATTATGACCCTGGGCGTCGTGTTTATAGCGATTGGCGTGATGTTTTGGGCGCTATTTCGCTCGCTGTCGATCGCGCTATTGGCGCTGGCGCCCAATATTCTGGCGGCAAGTCTCGTGCTCGGACTGATGGGGCTCGCGGGTATTCCCCTCGACATTATGACGATCACGATTGCAGCGATCGTGGTCGGTATCGGGGTGGATGACTGCATTCACTACCTCCATCGATTCAGGGATGAGGTGGCGGTTGATCAGGATTATCGCGCGGCCATGTTTCGCAGCCATGGGAGTATTGGTCGCGCTATGTACTACACAACTTTGACGGTAGTGGTGGGCTTCGCCATGCTGACCCTTTCTAACTTTACGCCTAGTCTATATTTCGGTGTGCTGACGGTGGTAGCGATGATTGCTGCGGTAGCCGGCGCCCTGCTGTTGCTGCCTCAGTTGATCCTGATATTTCGACCGTTTGGACCCGGTCGTTAGCGGTGCAGTGTCGCACGCATTGCGGCGCTTGCTGCATCGCGCCATCCATTGCCCAACCATACTGGGGTATGCCCGAAGGTAAGCCGGCGGGTATCGCATGTGTTCATTTATCCTCAGATGCGGCTTGTCTGATTTTCAATGATCCTCGGAGGCCAGCAGCTTGCGCCTCCTTTCAGCCTGAGTCGGCCGTTTGTGGCCAGACTCGAGAGGAGGCGCTTCATCTGTTGCATATCCTTGAGTCTAGGACCATGCCAGCGTGTTGACTGAAATCGCCCTGTTCCCACTGTCGTCAGTCTTAATGCCTCAGGCGCGACTGCCGCTCCAGATTTTTGAGCAGCGTTACCTCGATCTCGTGGCCCGATGTATGCGTGAAAACGAGGGTTTCGGCGTGGTGTGGCTTAAGCAAGGTTCAGAGGTGTCGGGCGGATCCCTTGACGTGCCCAATATCAGCGAGCTGGGAACGTATGGATTGATTGTTGACTGGGATCAGCTCCCCAATGGGTTACTGGGCATCACGATAGAGGGGCGGCAGCGTTTCTCGGTGGACGCGCTCTGGCGGGAATCTGATGGATTAATCAAGGCGCGCGTTGCTATGCAGCCTTCGACCGAGCCTGCGCCTTTGCCCGACCAATATGCGGGACTCGCGGATGTCCTGCGAGGTTTGCTGAGACATCCTCAAATCAAGCGGTTGAACTTACCGATTCAGCACCAAGACGGATGGACCGTGGGCTATCAGTTAGCACAGCTGTTGCCTCTGGAGGAGTCCATCAAACATGCGCTGCTGGGAATAGATTCTCTTCAGCAACTGCTTGAGGAACTCGATAAACTGTTGCGCGAGTTGAGCGGTGAAGCGCCAGCCTGAACCGCTGGTCCGATTTTGTGTTCAGATGGCAGAGGTAGTGGGAGGGTGATCGATGGTTTATGACCTTAAAATTTCCGGCGGATTTGTCGTTGATGGCACGGGTGCGCCGGGTCAGCAAATGGATATCGGCATTGTCGGTGATCGCATTGTCGCTGTCGGTGAGCTTGCCGAGACTGCGCACGAGGAGATTGACGCCCGCGGCCGGATCGTGATTCCCGGGTTCGTTGACATTCATACCCATTACGATGGGCAGGCCACCTGGGATGCCGAGATGGCGCCCTCGTCGTGGCATGGTGTCACGACGGTCGTAATGGGAAATTGCGGCGTGGGATTCGCACCCGCTGCGCCTGACCGCAGGGAATGGCTGGTTGGCTTGATGGAAGGGGTGGAGGACATTCCGGGTAGCGCGCTGACAGAGGGAATGACCTGGGAGTGGGAGTCGTTTCCCGAATATCTGGATGCCTTGGAAAAACTGGATCGCACCATTGATGTGGCGGCTCAGGTACCTCACGGTGCCGTTCGTGCGTATGTGATGGGCGAGCGTGGAGCGGCTAACGAACAGCCGACCGAAACAGAGATCGCTCGCATGTCGGCAATCGTAGAAGAGGGCCTGAAGGCGGGCGCGCTGGGTTTCTCGACTTCCCGAACCGTTCTGCACAAATCCGTGGATGGAGAATTGGTGCCTGGGACGACGGCCACTAAGGAGGAGTTGCTTGGAATTGGGCGCGCGTTGAAGCGAGCGGGTCACGGTGTATTTGAGATGGCGAGCGATTTGCTCCCCGAGTGGGATGAGTTTGCCTGGATGGGAGATCTGAGTAGGGAGACCGGCGCGCCAGTCACCTTTACCGCGCTGGAGTCACCCATCAAGGGTCTGCCTTTCGCCGAACAGCTCAACCAAATGCGTGACCAAAATGCCAACGGGGCGAGGATAGTGGCGCAGATTTCCATGCGCGGTACGGGCCTGATTCTCGGTTGGAGAGCGACTTTTCACCCCTTCTCGCAGCGACCGAGCTGGAAGGCCATTGCTGATAAATCGTGGGATGAGCAGTGGCGGTGCTTGAGTGATGCCGCTTTCCGTGCCCAGTTACTGAGCGAGCGTGGAGAGCCCACGGGCAGTGATCTGCAATTGATCGCTGATTTGATGGAAAGTGCCTTCTCGATGCAGTACGAAATGCGGCAGGGATTTGATTACGAGCCGACCGCCGAGCAATCGATAGAGCAATGTGCGAGTCGAGCCAATGTGACGCCAGAGGAATACGCTTACGACTTCATGATGCGCGAGAGTGGCACGGGAATGATTTATTTTCCCCTGCTCAATTATGCTAACGGTAATCTGGATTTTCTCGAGGGTGCGCTGAGCTCCGATGATTGCGTGAATTCACTCTCAGACGGTGGCGCACATTGCGGCACTATCTGCGATGCGGCCGCGACGACCTTTATGCTGCAACATTGGGTGCGGGATCGTAGCCACGGCCGTTTACCACTCGAGCGTGCCATCAAGCGGCAGTGCCGCGATACCGCTGAGTTATATGGTCTGATGGATAGAGGCCTTATCGATAGGGGTTATCTCGCCGATCTGAATATCATCGATCTTGAGGGAATGCAGCTGGATCTCCCAACCGTCGCGTTCGATCTGCCCGCTGGCGGAAGGCGTCTTTTGCAGACGGCCAAGGGTTATGACTGCACGATCAAGTCAGGCAAGGTCACCTTTCGACATGGCGCCGCAACGGGGTGTTTTCCTGGTGGTGTTATTCGGGGGCCTCAATCGGTAACGGCTGAGGCCAACCACCCAGAGTCTGCCAGCGGTTAACGATCAAACAGAATAGCTCTGCGGTCTTGATCGCATCATAGCGCGCCGAGTGCGCCTCGCTATTGTCAAAGGGGATGCCTGCGAGAGCACAGGCGCGGGCTAACACCGTATGGCCAAAGGCCAAGCCAGCCAGCGTAGCGGTATCGAAGTAGGAAAACGGGTGGAAGGGGTTTCGCTTCAGGCCCACTCTCTCGGTGGCTACGTTGAGAAACCCCGCGTCAAAGTGGGCATTGTGGCCAACCAATACTGCCCGGTTGCACTGATTTGCCTTAACAGCACCTCTGACAATACCAAATAGCTCGCCGAGCGCGATGGCTTCTGGCACGGCGCCTCGTAAAGGGTTCTCCGGGTCGATTCCGGTGAACTCCAGCGCAGCAGGGTCCAGATTTGCACCCTCGAAGGGTTCAATGTTGCGACTGTGAGTGGCCTCGATAACCAGTGCTCCCGCCTCATTCATTCCCAGTTGAGTGATCGCTATTTCTAGCACTGCGTCGGTCTGGCAGTTAAATCCCCCCGTTTCAATATCAACTACGACGGGCAGGAAACCGCGGAATCGATCCTTCATCAGCGAGGCAGTGGTGTCAGACATCGGTGCGTCGCACGACCGTCCAATTCACTTGCTCCCCGGCGCGGATTGGCACCAATCGGGCGTCACCTAAGGCAATGTCGGTTGGCACGGATTGAGGCGTCTTTACCAGAGTGATCGACTCGGTATTGCGCGGTAGCTGGTAAAAATCCGCGCCATTGAAGCTAGTGAAAGCCTCGAGATGCTCGAGCGCACCTTCTTCTTCAAACACCTCGGCGTAAAGGGGCAGGGCGGCGTGCGCGGTATAGCAGCCAGCGCATCCACAACTCGACTCTTTATCAGTTTTTGCATGGGGTGCCGAATCGGTCCCCAGAAAAAAACGCGGATGTCCCGAAGCGGCGATAGTACGCAAAGCCAGTTGATGCCGATTTCTCTTGAGGACGGGGAGGCAAAAAAAGTGTGGCCTGATGCCCCCCACCAGGAGGTGATTGCGATTATAGAGTAGATGATGTGCCGTAATTGTTGCAGCGGTGCGTTCGCCCGCTTCAGAGACAAATTGCACCGCGTCTTCAGTCGTGATGTGCTCAAAGACAATACGGAGCTCTGGAAATTCGCGCCTGATGGGTACCAAAGATGCGTCAATAAAGGCTTTTTCGCGGTCGAAAATGTCGCAATCGGGATCCGTCACCTCGCCGTGAACCAGAAGTGCAACATCGTAGCGCTCCATGACAGCCAATACGGGATAGAGCGGCTCCAACGCAGTAACGCCGGCGGCAGAGTTAGTGGTGGCACCGGCGGGATACAGCTTTACACCGTGGATGTGCGCGGACTCGGCTGCCGCCGCAATGGTGTCTTCGTCGGTCTTGTCCGTGAGATACAGCGTCATCAGCGGTTCGAAGGGGTTGTTCGGGGGCACGTGGGCAAGAATACGCGCTCTATATGCCAGGGCATCGGCCACTGACGTTACTGGTGGCGAGAGGTTGGGCATCACAATCGCTCTGCCTGCCCACTGCGCAACATCCGGTACCGTCGTCGCGAGAGCCTGATGATCCCGCAGGTGAATGTGCCAGTCATCGGGTAGTGTCAAAGTGAGCGAAGTCATGGCGATTGGGGCCTCTTAGCAGTCGGCAGTGTAGCAGAGCTAGCGGATTGCGAGCGCGCCGTCTGGCGCACGAGCATTTGCAGTCGTACACTACCGCCCCATTTTTTATCTGGTGAGATTATGACGACGATTAACAAAGTCGTGCTGGCTTATTCGGGGGGTCTGGATACTTCCGTAATCGTTCGGTGGTTGCAGGAGACGTATCAGTGTCAGGTAGTCACTTTTACTGCCGACATCGGGCAGGGAGAGGAGGTCGAACCCGCTCGTGCCAAGGCGGAGGCGCTCGGGGTTGAGGAGATCTATATCGAGGATCTCCGCGAGTCGTTCGTTAAAAACTTCGTTTTCCCCATGTTTCGCGGTAACACTGTTTATGAAGGCGAATATCTCCTGGGCACTTCAATTGCGCGTCCGTTGATCGCTCAGCGATTGGTTGAGATTGCCAACGAAACGGGTGCCGATGCGATCGCCCACGGCGCAACGGGCAAGGGTAACGATCAGGTGCGTTTCGAGCTTGGGGCCTACGCCCTGAAGCCGGGTATACAGGTAATAGCCCCCTGGCGAGAGTGGGACCTGAATTCCCGTGAGGCCCTTATGGCCTATTGTCGTGAACGCGATATCCCGGTCGATTTTGCCAAAGCCCAGAAAAAGTCTCCTTACTCCATGGACGCGAATTTGCTTCACATCTCCTATGAGGGTGATGTGCTTGAAGATCCGTGGATGCCTCCAGAAGAAGACATGTGGCGCTGGACGGTCAGTCCGCAGGCAGCGCCGGACCGACCTGAAGAGCTCACTTTGACCTTTGAGTGCGGTGATGTGGTGGCCATCGATGGACAGTCGCTGACCCCTGCAGCCGTTTTGGCCACGCTCAACGAGCGAGGAGGGGCGAATGGCGTAGGACGGGCGGATATCGTCGAAAACCGTTACGTCGGCATGAAATCCCGGGGGTGTTACGAGACGCCCGGGGGTAGCATTTTGTTGCGTGCTCACAGAGCAATCGAATCCATTACGCTGGATCGTGAAGTAGCGCATTTGAAGGATGAACTGATGCCGCGTTACGCCAAGCTGATCTACAACGGGTACTGGTGGTCGCCCGAGCGTCATGCGCTTCAGGCAGCAATTGATCAAACTCAAACCGTAGTCAACGGGGAAGTCAGGCTGTCTTTATACAAAGGTAACGTCACGGTAGTGGGGCGACGATCTACTGACTCTCTTTTTGACGCCAAAATTGCGACGTTCGAAGCCGACGGTGGCGCCTACAACCAGAAAGATGCCGAGGGCTTTATCAAGTTGAATGCATTGCGCTTGAGGTTGGCCGCCCAGAAAGGTCGGCAGCATCAATAGTCGCGCTGGAGCGACTTTTTGGTCCGGTAATGGGAGAAAAGCGGTAGAGTACTGGGTGAGTCCCACGACGAGGGGGTGCTCGGAGGTCTCGGCGGAGATGCTATCGAAGCCGAGGCGCAGTCATTCCTGCGAAGGAGCATTATGAACTCAGAGGCCAGAATAGCGGATGCGATGATTTCCGATGCGGAGTGCTTCGATGTCGTCATTATTGGCGCCGGATTATCAGGTATCGGTACTGCGGTGCGGTTGCAGCGAGATTGCCCCGATCGAAGCTTCGTACTGTTGGAGAGGCGTGATGCGATCGGTGGTACCTGGGATCTGTTCCGGTATCCGGGTATCAGATCTGATAGCGATATGCATACGCTGGGCTACGACTTTAAGCCCTGGGAAGCCGAGAAGACGATCGCAGATGGCCCCTCCATCCTCAGCTATGTCAACGAAACGGCAGATGAATACCGCATTCGTGACCATATCCGGTTCCAACAGAAGTTGGTGTCGGCCGACTGGTGTAGCGAGCGGTGCCAGTGGCAGTTAACTGTCGAGACCGCCGAAGGCATCAGGCACTATCGATGTCAGTTTTTGATGATGTGTGCGGGCTATTACAGCTACGAGCAGGGTTACGAGCCGGAGTTTGAGGGAAAATCCAACTTCCAGGGTGAATGGCTGCACCCGCAGTTTTGGCCCGATGCTCTGGATTACGAGGACAAAAAGGTTGTGGTTATTGGTTCAGGGGCCACGGCCATGACACTGGTTCCCAACATGTCTCGCAAGGCCGCGCATGTGACGATGCTGCAGCGTTCGCCGACCTACGTAATTTCTCGCCCCTCTGTCGACGGCCTCGCTAACTGGCTGCGGCGCTATTTGCCCGCCAAGCTGGCTTACGACATGGTGCGTTGGCGAAATACCGTGTGGCAGCAGTGGATGTATCAGCTGAGCCGCATTGCCCCCCAAATACTCAAACGGTCCCTGCTTAAGAAAGTGCGAGAGGAGATCGGCGAGCTGGTTGATATCGAGAAACACTTTACGCCTCGCTACAACCCATGGGATCAGCGACTCTGTTTGGTGCCTGATGATGATTTGTTCCGCGCTATTCAGGCGGGGAAGGCGTCGGTAGTAACCGATCATATTGAAAAGATCACTGATCGAGGTATCGAGCTGACTTCGGGCGAGCATCTTGATGCCGATATCATTGTTTGTGCGACCGGGCTTGAGCTGGTCATATTGGGTGGGGCTGAGTTCACGCTGGATGGTGAAGCGATCGACCTTGCTAACGAGTGGACCTACAAGGGCATGATGTGTTCGAACATACCCAATATGGTGCACACCTTTGGTTACATCAACGCGTCATGGACGCTGCGAGCTGATCTGATCGCCACTTGGCTGTGCCGGTTACTCAACCATATGCGGACCGAAGGAATGATGATCGCCACCCCGCGGATCTCGGATGCCTTAGCCTCCACGATGCCTCGGCGACTTTGGATAGATGACTTCTCGGCGGGTTATATGCAGCGGGTCATGCATAAATTTCCAAAGCAAGGTGACTGTATGCCCTGGATGAATCCCCAGAATTATCGCAAGGATCGCAAGATGTTTCGGGATGATCCCATTGTTGACAGTGCTCTGGAGCTTGAGCCAGTGCCTTCACAGGCTCCCGTATTGGAGGTGGCGGGTTAATCGGCCATGGCGTCGCATGGTTTGCAGGAGAGCAGTATTTACTGTCCCTATTGCGGCGAGTCCATCGAGGTCTTGTTAAACCCCGAGGATGTGGGAGGAGAGTACATCGAGGATTGTCAGGTTTGTTGTCGCCCCATTGAGTTCAGACTGAGAGAGACTGCCGGGGGTTGGTTGGAGGCTGAAGTCCGCTCGGAAAGTGATTAGTCGCCCCTAGTGAAAATCCCTGGATTGAACAGTCAGTGCCGTCAGGCTGCCGCTGTGGTCTTCAAGCGTACTGGCGATCACGTGAATTACCCCTTCACGCGACTCCACGGTGCCTTTTACCAGTAATAGCTGCGCTGTCATCAGGGCCTGACGACATCGTTCCTGTACGGCGGGCCAGACAATCACGTTGATATTTCCCGTCTCGTCCTCCAGCGTTAAGAACACCACCCCCGAAGCCGTACCCGGACGTTGGCGACAGGTCACCAGACCCGCTACTCGAACAAAACGATGATTATTGAGTGCTTCCAGATTCCTCTGTGGTTGGCACTGACTAAAAGGCTTTTGTTTGCGCAGTAGGGCCAGCGGGTGTGCGCGCAAAGTCATGCCGGTGCTTTGATAGTCTGCAATAACATCGTTAATCACGGTCGGTGCAGTAAGCACCGTACTATCGGGGTAATGGGCTAGAGAAGGGTTGCCCGCCAACAGCGGGCGATGGTCTTCAAGGGCCATTGTTTCCCAGTGGGATTGGTAGCGGTGCCCGCTGATGCTTGAGAGCGCGTCTGCTGCGGCCAAAGCTTCCATGCTGCCGCGATCCAGAGATGCTCGCTGTCGCAAATCAGCTAGGCTGGCAAATGGCTGAAACTGACGCGCCTCCTCGATTCGCTTGGCGGCTTCCTCGCTGAGCCCTTTGATTAATCTCAAACCCAGCCTGATCGGTGGTTGATGGCGGTCAGCGGTCGATAAAAGCTGGTGATCCCAGGTGCTATGGTTGATTTCGATCGGCAATATCAGAATGTTGTGTCTGCGCGCGTCCTGTACCAGTTGTGAAGGGGAGTAAAAACCCATTGGCTGGCTATTGAGTAAGCCCACGTAGAAGGCTGCGGGGTGATGGCATTTGAGCCAGGCTGAAATATAGGCGAGTAGGGCAAAACTTGCGGAGTGTGACTCCGGGAATCCATATCCACCAAACCCCTTTATCTGGTTAAACAGGCGATCCGCAAATTCAGGTGTGTACCCTTTTTTTGTCATGCCTTGTTTGAGCTTTTGCTCAAAAGACAACAGTTTGCTGTTCTTGCCCCAGTTGCTGATGGCTCGTCGTAGCGCGTCAGCTTCACCCCCTGTGAATCCCGCCGCTACCATGGCCAGACGAATGACTTGCTCCTGAAAAATAGGGACGCCCAAGGTGCGTGACAAAACAGATTCAATTTCTTTGCTGGGGTAGCTGATCGATTCCAAACCTGCCTTACGCCGTAAATAGGGATGAACCATATCGCCCTGAATCGGTCCCGGTCGGACGATCGCTATCTCGATAACCAGATCATAAAAGCAGGTGGGCTTGAGTCGCGGCAGCATCGACATTTGTGCCCGTGATTCGATTTGGAATACGCCGAGCGTGTCCGCCTTATGGAGCATGCGATAGGTTGCGGCATCCTCTCGCGGGATGTCCTGCATATACTGAATATCAGCATGATCTCGGTTGACCATCTCCAGTGTCTTGCGAATGGCAGACAGCATCCCCAACGCGAGAATATCAACCTTGAGTAGACCCAAAGCTTCGATATCTTCTTTGTCCCATTGGATGACAGTGCGATCGGGCATGCTGGCATTCTCTACCGGCACCAAATTGGAGATGGCCCCACGACTGATGACAAAGCCTCCAACATGCTGAGAGAGATGTCGCGGGAAGCCGAGAATCTCCTGAACCCTGGTTAGAAAATGTGTCGCCAGTTCTTCTGAACGATTCATTCCCTGCTGCTGGAAGCGGCTGGCTAGCTCTCGTTCGCGATTCCACCAAGCCAAAGAGTTGACCAATTCATCAATTAATACGGAGTCAAAGCCCATGGCTTTGCCGACGTCCCTCACGGCACTTCTGGATCGGTAGGTGATTACGGTGGCGGCCAGTGCAGCACGACGACGGCTATATTTTTGGTAGATATATTGAATAACTTCTTCGCGTCTTTCGTGCTCAAAGTCCACATCAATGTCAGGTGGTTCATCCCGTTCCTTTGAGATGAATCGCTCAAAAAGGAGTGAGACCTCATCAGGCGAGACTTCTGTGATGTGTAGGCAATAACAGACAACAGAATTGGCGGCGGAACCTCTGCCCTGGCAGAGGATGCCACGGGATCTCGCGAATCTGACGATGTCATATACCGTTAGAAAGTAATATTCATAGGACAGCTCCGTAATGAGATCCAATTCATGATGAATGCGTTGGTTGATGTGGTCAGGAACACCCGTTGGCCAACGGAGTTTGGCGCCAGAGGCCACTTCCTGTCGGAGATAGCTATTGGCAGTGTGGTTTGAAGGGACTACCTCCTCTGGATACTCGTAGCGGAGCTCATCGAGACTGAAATTACATCGTGCTGCAATGCGACAGGTTTCACTGATTAGGGTTTCCGGATAAAGGGAGGTGAGAGTGTCCAGAGTGCGTAGGTGTTGTTGGCTATTGATCAGCCTTCGGGGCCCTAACTGTTGAACAGGAGTTTGGGTTCGTATGGCAGTGAGAACGTCGTGTAGCGGTTTTCGCTTGGCACTGTGCATTTGTACTTCACCACAGGCTACCATGGGGACCTGGAGTGATTGGGCGATGTGATAACGATGTTTAAATCGTCGCCATTCATCATTGCCAAGTAGGCGACTGATGCCCACCCATACACGACCTTTGCAGAGCCTTGCCAGTTGCTGCAGGTAAACCTGTTGTTTGTCTGTGTCATCGGGTAACAGAATCAACAGACAACGTTTGAGGTGAAAAATAATATCGCGTAGGTGGACGGTGTATTCTCCTTTACTACTCCGTCTTCTGGCGCGACTGATCAATCCTGAGAGCTCTCCATAGGCCTCCCGATTTGGAACCAAGGCAATCAGCCTGATGCCCTCAGTCAGCGTGAATTCGCTACCGACAATTAATTGGATACCTTGTTCCTTGGCGGCGACATGTGCTTTGACAATGCCGGCGAGAGAACACTCATCTGTGATAGCCAGTGCGCTGTAACCACAGTTGGTCGCGCGTTTTACCAGCTCACCCGGGGCAGAGGCACCACGCAAGAAGCTGTAGTGGCTCAGACAATGTAATTCGGCGTACATTAGAATACTGTATAAATAAACAGTATTCTATCGGGCTATTGCTCATCATGAAAAGCGCTTTGCAGAAATGGCGTAAACTATTTTGCAAGGCTTGATCTGGATGATCGGCCACGCCAAACCGAACCCAAGTATTCTGAGGAGAACAATAGTGAGCACGATGCGGCGGGTACGCTACGGATTGGTCAGCCTATTTTGCGCTGTATTACTGGGTTGCACCGGCATTCCCGACGGTATCGAGCCCGTTACTGATTTTGATCAAGAGCGCTATCTTGGTACGTGGTATGAGATAGCCAGACTCGATCACAGCTTTGAACGTGGCCTAAGTGAGGTTACGGCAACCTATAGTACGAATCCCGATGGCAGTATCGCCGTTTTGAATCGAGGTTTTGATGCCGCGGAGGGGCGCTGGCGAGAGGCGGAGGGCGTCGCCCATTTTGTTGGTCCACCGACGGTTGCGCACCTGAAGGTCTCTTTCTTTGGTCCATTTTATGGCAGCTACATTGTCTTTGGATTGGGGGAGAATTATGAACATGCGTTTGTTTCTGGATTTAATCATGATTATTTGTGGTTGCTTTCGCGGTCTCCTGAGGTCAGTGAGGCTTTGCGGGAACGGTTCCTGGAAACGATTATCGACTTGGGTTTCGCGCCTGACGATTTGGTGTGGTTGTAGTCGGCAGTTCTGCATTTCTATCGTGTGAAGAAATAGTCCGCTGAGGGTGCCCGTTGAGTCGGAGGCCCAAGCTGTGGCGCTGATATAGCCAAAACCTTATGGTGCTGTGCGGTCAAAGAAATCTGGGTTGACGGAGCGGATCAGCTTGTATTTCTGATGTTGCTGAGTCTTGCTTATTGTCAGGCAAAAAGCCCGTGCAGATACCAGCGCCGGTTATGTCTGTCTTGATAAATCCAAACAGGTTGTTTCTGTGGAGTGCAGGCAATGTAGTAATCACGGCTGACAGGAGTGCTCCACCAGCGGTCTTCAATTCGCTCCGGGCCATACAGAATCTCCAGTATGCCGTTCCAGTAAAGTTGTTGCGCTGTCTGGTGAATGGGATGAGGCTCAGGGAACAGCCAGAATGGGCGTTGCCCAAGTGATGTGATCTCTCGATCTCGTGGAGGTGTCAGCGAATGCGTTTTCATGACAGCTTCTTCAGGCAAGTGCTCGTTACGGTAGTCGATGTAACCAACAGCCTTGAGTCCGAGTCGGCTGCGTAGGCGGTCAGCCAATTCATGTCGTGAAGTCCGGCAGATATCTGAATGAAAAAAATCTGTTGCTGGCGGCGTATTCTCTTGCAAGTGATCAACGATGAGCGACAGGCCTTCAACGTCATTTGGCAGCGCTTGGTTCTCTAGCTGCAGACAGGAAAGATCAAGCCACTGTTGCGCATGTTGTTGGGCGGCTTCTGAAAAAACCTTGAGCGATTCTCCTGGGCCGCGCCGTTGCAAAAATTGCCACTCAATCATGCCGCAGGAGAGTTGAGTGTTTTTCAGAAATTTACAGAAGTGTTCCAGTAACCGCTCCATGGCTGGATGAAGTTCCTGTCGATTATGAATATCAAATCCAAACCAGAGAGTATCTTTAAAGGATAGGGGTGGTTTATAGACGATGACAGGCTCCTGCTGGCGTCCCATAAGGCGATCGAGCCAATCGATAAAAAGGGCGCCACATCGCTTACCCAGTTCAGATGTGGGAATGCGGAATAAATGCGAAAATTGTGTAATGCCGGCTTTCTCAAGTCGCGCTACAACTTTCGGAAACGCCGTGGTTAATAATCTCAAAGGAAGTGGTGCAATGCGTGCTTCGAGAGATAATTCTGCCCGGCAGCTTGAATCCGGGTCGGCATAACTCAATAGCCAGGCTGCAGTACGGGTTTCTGCTACACCTTTCGCCACCGTAAGTCCGCGCAAGCTGATTTCGTTATCAACTCGTTTCAGCAATTCGCTCAGGCCATGATGCAAACGAAGACAGCTGCCGACTTCGAGCATTAAGGCATCGTTCTGCCACTGTTGAAGATGCGGTGAAATTCCGTAAGCCCAGCTTAAAAACTGCTGCAGCAGTGTATTTTCTGCTTCGGGTGATCGCTCCCAGAAACGACTTTGTTGATACGCGAGTAGTGCCTGTGCTGTGCTGGTACTTTGCCCGGGTATTACGCCTGCCATTTGGGCGCATTCATTGCAGGTTACAACCTGTCGTTGACTGCTCACGACCACAGCCATATCGCCATGCAGGCGCTGTGATGTCAGCAGGGCCTCCAGTGGTAGCGCATCGAAACGTAGACAGAGCCAAAGAGTCATCACGCCATAATACTGTATTTTTATACAGTATTATGGCGTGGCAAGGTGATTATTATTCGAGCTCTCGTATCGACTGGGGCCATTGCCGTGAAAATCAGCCATTATGCGCTCCGTTACGCCTTCTGCTCAGGATAAGCCCTATGCGCCTCAACACTTTTTCGGATCTTCACAACTGTGGCTTACGGCCAGCTTTCGCCTCAACGCTTGGTCGCATTTTTGCTGGCCTGATGGGCTTAATCGTTCTGGTTTCCTGCGACGTCGGGAATGAACAGACACTAATACAGCCCGAATCATCCTCGCCGATTTCTGCTGAGCAGCAACGTCTTGAGCATTTTTTTGATAAAGCCTGGGGGGAGGATTTGACCCGTTCTCCCGCAAGCGCGAGCTATCTTGGCGTTACCGATCATCAGGATAAATGGAATGACGTTTCGGAAGCATTTCAACTTGAGTCACTTGAGATTGCCCGGGAGCGGCTCGCGTTTCTGGAGGGTATTGATACCGCGCAATTATCATCTGAGCGCCTTCTCTCCTATCAGCTTTATCGACGTGATTTAGAGCGCACACTTGCTGGCGCGCCTTATCGGCATCATCGTTACATCATTCATCAACATCGCGGACCACACACCAGCGTTGTGAGTTTGCTCATCAACGTTCATACAATTGCCTCCGAAGAAGATGCACTCGCCTATGTGGCGAGACTCAATAACTTGCCCGAATACTTCGCAGGTGTGATTGAGCAATTGGAGATTCGTGCCGACAAGGGCATGTTTTTAGTTGATTGGATGATCCCGAAAATCATTGAGGCAGCCAACAATGTGATTGTCGGTGAGCCCTTTGATGAAAGCGGCGAGCCGTCTGTTATCTGGGCCGACTTTAATGCCAAGCTGGAGCAACTGTCATTGGCGTCTGATGTGTCAACGCAGCTCAAGCGGAGCGCTCGAGAGGCCTTATTGAACGCTGTGGCGCCGGCTTACCGCAGTTTGACAACGGCGATTCAAATGCAGCAAGCGCGGGCACGCTCTGCCGATGGCGTTTGGCGATTTCCCGACGGAGATGCTTTTTATCGGGAGCGTCTCAGCGTGTTTACTACGACGGATCTGACTGCGGAGGAAATTCACCAGACGGGCCTTGAGAATGTGGAGCGACTCCATAATGAGATGCGTGCTGTCATGGCGGAGTTAGGTGAGCAGGGCGAGCTCGCGGACTTTCTAAACCGTGTCCGCGGCGATACCACCTTGCGTTACGAAAACAATGATGAGGGTCGCGGCGCTTATCTGCGTGCAGCAAGAGGCGCAATCGAGGCGATGGCTGAGCGCTTGCCCGAGTACTTTGCCACATTGCCAAAGTCGGAGTTGGTGGTGAAGCGCGTTGAGCCTTATCGGGAGCGCTCCGCCGGAAAAGCTTTTTATCAGAGCCCGCCGCCTGATGGATCGCGTCCCGGCATTTATTACGCCAATCTCTATGATATGAACTCGATGCCACTGACCGATCTTGAGGCGCTGGCATTTCACGAGGGCCTCCCGGGCCATCATCTGCAGCGAGCAATCGCTGCTGAATTGGGCGATGTTCCGGATTTTCAACGGCATACCCGATTTACTGCGTTCACAGAGGGGTGGGGCCTGTATTCCGAATATTTAGGTCGGGAGATGGGCTTTTATCAGGAGCCTTGGTCCAATTTCGGGCGGCTGGCGATGGAATTGTGGCGGGCAGCGCGGCTCGTAGTCGATACCGGGTTGCATCACAAGCGATGGAGTCGTGAGCAAGCGGTGGCCTATCTGGTCGCAAATACACCCAATGCAGCGTATGACTGCGAGCGAGCCATTGACCGCTATATTGCCATGCCGGGGCAGGCGACTGCCTACATGATTGGTAAGCTCCGCATTATGGAGCTGCGCGAATTGGCCCAAGAGATGCTGGGTGACCGCTTCGACCTGCGCCAATTTCACGACGTGGTACTCAGTGCTGGTGCGGTGCCGCTGGATCTGTTGGAAGCCAATGTGCAGCGACTGATACAGGAAACGCTCGCTAAGGGCTAAAGGCCAGATTTGGGCAAATCGATTGGCTGTTTACCGCTAAGGTTACTGCCAGTCTTCTTGCGCATGCCCTTTCTGATTGACGCTGAAGCGGCGCGTTTCAGGCGACGAAAAAGCGCCCGTTTATGATCGGAAAATTCGATCGGTTTTTTCTAAACAATCTGGTTGTCAGAACGCTGAGCAAGTCACTACAGTGTGAGGGTGAGAAGAGACTCGCTACCGAGGATAGTAAAATGAGAGCACATTTCGTGAAAACGGCTATCGCCCATTCGATGCTGGCAGCTACGCTGATCGCACTGCCCGTTGTGGAATCGATGGCCAGGAGTACGCCCAAGAGTGCGCAGGCCTGGTGGCCCGCCAACCTTGACTTAACACCGCTCAGACAAAATGAGCGCAGCACCAACCCGCTGGGAGATGATTTCGACTATGCGGCAGAATTTGCAAAGCTTGATCTGGATGCATTGAAAGCGGATATCAACGACACGCTGACCACTTCGCAGCCCTGGTGGCCTGCCGATTACGGCAACTACGGTCCGTTCTTCGTGCGCATGGCGTGGCACAGCGCGGGTACCTACCGCACAGCCGATGGTCGCGGCGGTGCCGATGGCGGCCAGCAGCGATTCGAGCCTTTGAACAGCTGGCCGGATAACGGCAACCTCGACAAGGCCCGTCGTTTGCTGTGGCCGATCAAGCAAAAGTACGGCAACCAGGTTTCCTGGGCTGATCTGATGGTCCTCGCGGGCAACGTCGCCATGGAGAACATGGGTTTCAAGACCTTCGGGTTTGCCGGCGGGCGTACCGATGATTGGGAGCCAGAATGGGTGTATTGGGGTCCAGAGGCAAAAATGCTCGCCGATGAGCGATACGCTGAAGGTCGCCAGCTCAGAAAGGGGCTCGCAGCGGTGCAGATGGGGTTGATTTACGTGAATCCGGAAGGCCCCAATGGTAACCCCGACCCGGTCCTCGCTGCACATGACATCCGTGAGACTTTTGGTCGCATGGCGATGAACGACGAGGAGACCGTGGCTTTGATTGCGGGTGGACACTCTTTCGGCAAAGCCCACGGTGCGCACAAGCCTGCAGATTGTGTAGGTCCTGAGCCTTCTGGCGAGGCGATTGTCGAGCAGGGCTTTGGCTGGAAGAACACCTGCGGCAAGGGTAATGCAGAAGACACGGTGAC
>JAYNNB010000025.1:0-24050 GCA_038112515.1 Luminiphilus sp. | reverse complement strand
AATTGTGTGAGGGGTAAAACCTCGTCCCGATTGAGGCCCTCCAAGACTACTGCATTGAGGCGGATCCGCTCAAAGCCCGCCGCGATGGCCGCGTCTATGCCTTGCAGTACCGTGTCTAAATGCCCCACCCGGGTAATTTCCCGAAAGCGGTTCGGGTTGAGGCTATCCAGGCTGATATTGATCGTTCGTACGCCAGCGGCCTTCAGCGCTTGTGCGGTATTGGCGAGTTGGCTGCCATTGGTGGTGAGGGCGAGTGTTTCCAGATCGGGTAGGACGCCCAGGCCCTCAAACAGATCAATTGCGCCCTTTCGCACCAGCGGTTCACCCCCCGTGACGCGGATTTTGCGCACGCCCAGCTCAGTAAAAACGCGGGCGGTTCGGAGTAATTCTTCAATCGTCAGCACTTCGGAGCGGGGCAGAAATTGCATGGTTTCAGCCATGCAGTACTGACACCGGAAGTCGCAGCGATCGGTAATAGACAGCCGCAGATACGAGATCTTGCGACCGTATCCGTCGATCAGCGGCGAGACAGGCATTCTTGACATGCAGGGAGTTTACACAAGGGCGCAGGCTGGGGGAGCATACAGCAGATGAATGCAATGACCTACCTCGATCCAAGACAGACAGTTTGGCCGGGCGCAATCACGGGTGGCGTGTTGGGTTTGATCCTACTGTCGTTTGGCCACAGCCCCGCGATCATCACGACGGCAGTGATCGGCTGGCTATGCATGACCTGGTGGATCTTTGAGCCCATTCCCATCCCTGTGACCTCCTTACTGCCGATTGCCGTTTTGCCGGCCGTGGGCATCCTCACGGTTGATCAGGTGGGTGCAGCGGTGGGCTCGCCGCTCATTATTTTACTCATGGGTGGCTTTTTGCTGTCGCGGGGCATGGAGAGTACGGGCGCGCACCATCGCATCGCGCTGACAGTGGTGAATCTCGTGGGTGGGGACAACCCGCGACGACTGGTCTTGGGTTTTATGTTGGCAGGCGCCGCCTTAAGTATGTGGATATCCAATACCGCATCGGCATTGATGCTCATGCCGGTGGCACTGGCGGTATTGGCCTCCTGCTCTGATCGCCCGCGTCTCGCTGTCCCCCTACTGTTGGGCTTGGCATGGTCTTGTAGCATCGGTGGTTTGGGGACACCTATTGGCACACCGCCTAACCTCATTTTTGTGCAGGTTTATGAGGCGACAACACGCGAGGTCATCAGTTTTGGGCAGTGGATGTCCTGGGGGCTGCCGGTGATTGCCATGTTGCTGCCAGCGGCGTGGTTATGGGTTACCCGCGATTTGCCTTCCGAGCTAAAGGTCACCTTGCCGGTTGTGGGGCCATGGCGCAGTGCCGAGAGGCGCGTCCTCATTATTTTTGCCATTACAGCCCTCGCCTGGACGACGCGCGCTGAACCCTTCGGTGGATGGCAACAATGGTTCGGTCTGCCGACTGCCAATGATGCCTCGGTCGCGCTAATTGCAGTGCTGGCCCTCTTTATCGCGCGCGACAAAGAGGGTGCCCCGCTTATTGAATGGCAGCAGGCTAATGCCATTCCCTGGGGGGTATTGCTGCTTTTTGGGGGCGGTATCTGTTTGGCAAAGGGTTTTGTTGCGTCGGGACTAAGCGCCGAGGTTGGCGAGGCCCTTACCCAGTTGGCTGTGTTACCGGTGCTGGTAATGATGTTGGTAATGGCATTGGTGGTGACTTTTCTCACCGAGGCCACTTCCAATACCGCAACCACGGCTTTGTTGATGCCGGTACTGGCGGCGGTCGCCATGGCGGTGGAGATCGATCCACTGTTGTTGATGGTGCCGGCAGCCATGAGCGCCAGCTGCGCATTCATGTTGCCGGTTGCGACAGCGCCAAACGCAGTGGTCTTTGGTACGGGTGAGTTAACAATACAGAGAATGGTGAGAGAAGGTCTGTTTCTGAACCTGATCGGCGCGGTCATTATCGCGATAACACTATGGGTCAGGTTAGCCTGAAGGCACAAATGGATGTACGTTAGCGCGTAAAAAACGCAGGGGATTTAGTGGGAGCTGGGGGCTCCGGTCCCGCAACGGGCGAGTGGCCCGTTGCGGCGGAGATGGAAGGGTCTTATCAGAGCAAGGCCATCATGGTCTCAGCGGAACTGACGTCTACGCCCGGACCGTCTTCGACGTTGAGATGCGTGATCTTGCCGTCTTCGGCAATCAGCGCGTATCGCTGGCTACGCATCGCCATGCCAAATCCTGTCGCATCCATTTCCAGACCAAGGGCCTGAGTAAATTCGCCATTGCCGTCCGCCAGCATCACGATGGTGTCGTTGGCATTTTGTGCCTCGCCCCACGCGTGCATAACAAACGCGTCATTGACTGACAGGCAGATAATACCGTCGACGCCCATTTCCTTGATCTTGTCCGCATTGACTACATAGCCGGGTAAATGCGTCATCGAACAGCCAGGGGTAAACGCGCCTGGCACTGCAAACATGAGGATCTTGTTGTTGTTGAAGAGGTCTGCGGTGGACACCGGTGCTGGACCCTCGCTACCCATGACGGACAGGGTGCAATTAGGAATGCAATCTCCTACGGCAATAGTCATGTTTTCACTCCATCTTTTTCATGTGATTGATCAGCGCGCGTAGGGGCATGCGTCGGTGAAGACAGGATCTGCTTACCTACAGCGCGAATAGTACCTCATGAGGGCGGTTTTTCGAGCAATCGAGTATTGATTAGTTCACATTCTGCAAAAAATTCGCCCTGTTTTTCCCCAAAATATGGCGCGCAGTGTGAAAGTGTCTGAAGTACCCCTTTGTGAATGGTTTGTTGGGCATCCAGTGAATCACCCGAAAATTGCTCAAAATTCAGCCAATACATCAGCGTCATCGCCATGCTGTCGGCAATATGGTCGAGCCTGGAGGTGGAGGCTGTGAGGTCGGCCGACGCCAGTAAATCGGTTGCCAATTGAGCCGCCGCACGATGTTTCAGCGCCATCAGTCGTCGCAGGCCTCGATCGACTTCGGGATAACGCTGCATCAGATCACTCTGATTGAGATACAGGAATCGGTGCCCGTGCATCACCTCCAGTAGCACAGTCAAAAAGAGCCATCCGCGCTCCAAGGGCCTGCGTTGATCTAAAAAATCCTCAGTGATTAGCGGTGTGGCGAGAAATCCCGCCATTTCTCTGTAGTAGCGGGCGAAAATCGCCGCAACGATGCCGTCTTTTCCCTTGAAGTGGTAATAAAGATTGCCCGGACTGATATTTAGCTCCAGCGCAATGTCATTCGCCGTGACGTTTCGCTCACCCAGCTCATTGAAGAGTTGTGTGGCGGTAAGAAGAATGCGCTGCGCGGTTTTCATGATGGCCGATTGTAGCGCGATGAAGTGCCGCGATCCCTTATATCAGCGCTAAATTTAGCGGCTGGCTGGCACGAGCCATGGGCACAGTTTGTCTGGGCTTATCCGCGTCTGAAACCTGGCGTTGGGAGTGGCCAGTGCCAGCAGGCTGTCCCTACATGTCGAGGCGGTTCCAGACATAAAAAAGGGGAGCTGAGGCTCCCCTGCAAACAATACGGACCGGATAGGGCGTTAGGCGGCTTTGCCGAATTTGGCTCTCAGGTCGTCGAACCGGGTCTTGGCTTTCTTCATTTGCGCCTCGAGCTTGGAGCGATCCGCCAGTGAGTCCAGCTCAAGATCAGCCAGAGCCTTCAGCGCGTCTTTCTCAACCGCTGTGCCGCGCTTGATCAGAGACTTGTAAAGATCCTCTGCCTGCTTGCGACGCTCGGTCAGACGGCTCTGCGCCTCGTCTACCTGCTCCTGCAGGCTGGAGAACTGCTCGAGCAACTGATCATAGGCCTTACCATAGACGCCCAGACCGGCGAGGAGCGCATTACGGCCGGTATCAATCGCCTTCGGTCGCGCTCGGGTTTTGGCCTTGGTGCTGGCCTTGGCCGTGGTTTTGGCGGCTGCTTTTTTCTTCGCCGGCGCCTTTTTGGCCTTGGCGGGGGCTTTCTTCACTGCAGCTTTCTTCGCTGCAGCCTTGGGTACTGCTTTGATTTTGGCTTCTGCCATGACATTTCTCCTCACTGAGGTGTGTTCATATCGAGGGCAAGTGTGGCGTCGAAAATTAGAATCTGCCCTCTAAAGATGTCTGTGGGCGCGGTAATTTTCCGCAGGCTGAGCCACGGCCGTTTGGTAGCTTTACACACTGGCCCAAATACCAACAAGACACGTAAAACGCTAAACTGCGCGGCCTTCTCACGTTGACGTAAGTAGCGTCAGCACCACGGGAATGAAGCGTTAGGGCAGAGCGACGGGGTCGGCGAGGCGACGGCTTGATGGGCCTCTAGCCTTTAAAACCAGCAAATTGACCCCAAAACTCACACACACGGAGTACAGCGATCCCGCCATGACAGAGGTCAGCCGAAAAAGCAGTCGTTTTACCCGCCGCCGGCTGTTTGGTTCGGCGGCATTTACGTTTGCGGGTCTGGCGTTTTGTTTTCTGGTTTTGGTTGGAAAGCCTGCGACTCAGCCCACTGAGCTCCCTGAACCACGGCGGCCCTTAGTCGACGTCATTACCGCCGAACCCTCGGATCACAGTATCACTGTCCGGACTCAAGGTACGGTTGAACCTGTGCGACGTGTTGGATTAGTGGCGCAGGTCAGCGGTAAGGTCGAATCGGTCAGCGAACTGTTTCTTGACGGACGTTTCTTTAAAGCTGGGGATATTCTGCTGGAGCTCGAGAAGGCGGATTATGAGTTTGCTATCGCCAGAGCGCGAGCGCAGGAAGCCGCGGCAGCGCAGCGGGTAGCGGAGGAGCGTGGCCGGAATCTGCAAGCGCAGCGCGAGTGGCGCGATCTGGGAACTTCCGAGGCGAATGATCTCTTTCTGAGAAAGCCGCAGCTTCGCGCAGCGGAAGCCTCATTGGCAGCGGCCCAAGCGGACGTTGCAGCAGCTGTGTTGGCACTCGATCGAACCACTGTCCGTGCACCTTTTGACGGACGTCTGGAGAGCAAATCGGTCGATATCGGTCAGTTCGTCACGCCCGGGACGATACTGGCACAGGTGTATGCCACTGACCGCGTTGAGGTGCATTTGCCGGTTAGTGACTCGCAGCTGGCGCTGTTGGAGCTTCCTCTGTTTGAAACGGCTGCCGCCACCTATCCTGAGGTGATTTTGAGTGCACGTTTTGGCGGGGAGCGTTGGCAGTGGCCTGGCCAGATATCCAGGGTTGAGGCCAGTATTGATCGTGACAGCCGCGTGACTTTTGCGATCGCAGAGGTGAGTAACCCTTTTGGCGAAAGCGATTCTGAACGCCCCCCGCTCACCCCGGGCCTGTTTGTGGAGGCCAGCATCTCAGGCAAGCCCATCCAGCAGTCTGTTGAGTTGCCGGCGACGGCGCTTCGGGGCGATAACACGGTGCTCTTGGTGAACGAAAACAGTCGCCTGGAGCGCTTGCCGGTCGAGCTGTTGCGACGCGAAAGGGATCGCGTCTGGGTGCGAGGTATCGCGGCTGGCCAAAACGTGGTGGCTGAGCAGAGTAGTCTGTTGGCTGCCGGCGCTGCGATTGAGGTAGCCAGCGTGAGGGGCAGTGATGGCTGATAAGCCGGGTCTGCTGGGCTGGTTTATCTCCAATCCTATCGCCGCCAACCTGCTGATGGTGGTGTTGGTCATCGGTGGGCTATACAGCATTCCCGGCCTCGACAAGCAGTTCTTTCCCACACCGGTTATTGACCGCGTCAGCATCGCCATGCCTTTCCCGGGGGCCAGTCCGCGAGAGGTTGAGGAGCAAATCTGCGTCCGCATCGAAGAGGCGATCCATGATCTCGACGGCATTAAGGAAATCCGTTCCACGGCGTCTGAGGGTATGGGTCAGGTCGTGGTTGAAGCCCTGACCGGTTACCCCACCCAGCGGCTCACTAACGAGATCAAAACCCGAGTCGATGCCATCACAACCTTTCCCACTGATGCCGAACGACCCGTCGTCACAGAGCTCATTTATCGGCATCTGCTGGGTGTTGTTCAGTTAGCGGGTGACCTTGATGAATGGGAACTCAAGGAGCTGGGGGAAGTATTGCGGGACGATCTGGCCCGGCAGCCGTGGATTTCTGTCGTCGACTTGGTCTCGCCCCGTCGTTACGAGGTGTCGATCAATGTCTCCGAGATCGATCTGCGCCGTCACAACCTCTCTTTCGATGACGTGGTGCGCGCTATTCAGTCAACGTCGCTGAATCTCCCCGCTGGCGCGATCAAGGGACGGGACGGCGATATTCGCGTTCAGACTCGAGGCCAGGCCTACTACCGCGAAGATTTCGAGGAAATTGTGTTGCTCACGGCTCGGGACGGTACTCAGGTCTACCTCGGTGAGGTCGCCACGATCGACGACGGTTTTGAGGATGTGGATACGTTGAGTCGGTTCGACGGTATGCCGGGCCACGGGCTCTACGCTTACGTGACGACTCATCCGGATGTTGTGCAGTCTTCCCGCGTCATTAACGAGTGGGTGGCGGAGCAGCGTCAGAACTTGCCAGAGGGTGCGACGCTGTCTTTCTGGCGTGATGCCGCTGTGCCTTTTAAAGGCCGAGTGGAAACCCTGCTAAAGAATGGCATCGGGGGTCTGCTACTGGTTTTCTTGGTGCTGGTACTGTTCCTGAGACCTGCGGTCGCTGTCTGGGTGTCTGCGGGTATTGCAGTGGCATTTCTGGGCGCTTTCTTCCTGCTCCCCTACATGGGCGTCGGCCTCAATATGATTTCGCTGTTCGCGTTTTTGTTGGTGCTCGGCATTGTGGTTGACGATGCAATCATTGTTGGCGAATCGATTCACACTGCTCAAACGCGAGGCGTAGAGGGCAATGAGGCGGCTTTTTGGGGTGTGAGAGAGGTTTTTAAACCTGTGCTGTTTGCAGTGATCAGCACCATGGTGTTCTTCGCGCCCATGATGTTTATGCCGGGCGAGTGGGCGCATGCTGCGAAAGGTATTCCGGTGGTGGTTCTGCTGGTACTAACATTTTCATTGGTGGAGTGTTTGTGGATTCTGCCCGCTCACCTTTCGACGCTCGGGCCAGAAAAGGCCGCGACGGAGCCGTTCCTGCAACGACTCGAGCGACTGCGACACCGCTGCGCAAATTGGCTCGTGACTTTCGCGCGGGAGCGTTATCGGCCTTTCCTGCAATGGGCATTACAGCGCCACCTATTCATAGCCGGCTTCTTCCTCATCATGCTGAGTTTGAGTCTTTCACTATATGGCGGAGGATGGTTGCGCTCGGCGTTCTTCCCTCGCATTAACTCCGATTTTGTCGAAGCGAAGATCACCATGCCCGAAGGGGGTTCCTTCGCGCAGTCCGAATTGGTGATGCGGCGTGTGGTCGATGCCGCTGAATCCCTCAAGGCGGAGTGGAATCAGCGGCCCGAGTACCGGGATCTTCCCGCTATTGGCAGCATTTTGGGGCGTGCCAATGAGAATGCTGTCGAGGTAGTTATCGCAACGGTATCCGAGGGTGTCGACACAGAGGCTTTTGCACTGCAGCTGCGCGCTGATTCGGGTGCGCTGAGTGAAGCCAAAGAGATCCGTATGGACTACACCATCCGGGACCCGGGCAAACCGATCCGACTGGTGTTGGCTTCCCGCAAGGTGGAGGAACTGGAGGCGCTGGCGGAGGACGTTCGAGAGGCGCTCCTGTCTTATCCGGGTGTGTTTGATGTTTCCGATAGCTTTGATAGTCCCCGCGATGAGTTGGTCCTGGAGTTGAAGCCAGCGGCAGAAACGCTGGGAGTTACTCTGGCGGATGTCGCACGACAGGTCAGACAAGCCTTTTACGGAGCAGAAGCTCAGCGCATACCGCGCGGTCGAGAAGACGTGAAGGTAATGGTGCGCTATCCCGAAGCCGAGCGACTCGCCATCGCCAACCTGAATGACATGTACATTCGCACGCCATCGGGCGCAGAGGTGCCGTTTGAAGCGGTTGCCGCTTATCGTGTTGAAGCGGGCTACCAGAAACTGGAGCGGCTCGACCGACTGCGCACGCTGGAGGTCGAGGCCGATGTGGAGGAAAACGGGCCCGCACCGCGCGCAATTGTTGAGTCAGTATTCCAGGACTACCTCCCTAAATGGCAACAGCAATACCCCGACCTGTTCGTCAATTTGGACGGGGAGTTGCAGGAAGAGATTGAGTTTCGTGAGGCCACGGTGCGTTTGATGACACTGGCGATGATGGTGATTTACGCCTTGATGGCAGTGGCGTTCAGGTCATATTGGCAGCCAGTATTGATTCTGACAGCGGTGCCCTTTGGTTTAATGGGCGCAATTTTCGGTCACATGTTACTGGGCTGGCAGGTGAGCATGTTTTCAATCATGGGTGTCACTGCCTGCGCCGGCGTAGTGGTGAACGATAATCTGGTTCTGATTGACCGCATCAATCGCTTGCGTGAAGAGGGCCTGGAGGTACTCCAGGCCTTATTGCAGGCGGGGGAGGATCGGTTCCGCCCGATTATTCTGACCTCGCTGACTACCTTTGTCGGGTTGTTGCCCATCATGTCAGAAACCAGTGTGCAGGCGCAGTTCCTGATCCCCATGGTGACGTCCCTTGCATTTGGTGTGCTGTTTGCCACGGGCGTCACACTCGTATTGGTACCTGCCCTGTATTTGATCGCGGAGGACGTTTCGGCTTGGAAACGCCGCTACGCAGACCGCAAGGATGGGGGTTCGGATGCCTCGGCGCTGAGGGGCGCCTGAGCGGACGTTGAGAACGCTCCCAAGGCCTCCCATCTACTGCACCTAGCCCAAAAACGAATCAAAGGGTCGGTTCATGCGGAAAGCCGCTATTTGACAAGCCCGTTTGACCAGCGTGAATAGTAGGTCCGCAGGTAGAAGTCACTCACCACCCCCGTGGTCCGGTAACCAAATTCCCGCAATACGATCGCTCGCTGAGGCCGAGCCGACGATGCTATTTTGCTCGGGGTCCCGCAGCGATGATGGCGTCGCTGACGTCGAAATTCGCAATATTCTCAAGGAAGAGTGCTGCCAGCTGGCTGGCCTGGGCTTCGTACGCGTCATCATTACCCCAGCCTGCTTTCGGGTCGATGTACTGCGAATCGACGCCTGGGATGCTAACGGGATAATCGAGGTTGAGACTGTCGATATGCCGCGTTTCAGCGCCCACCAATACGCCATCTTGTGCTGCTTTGACCACGGCGCGCGTCACGGGGATGGGGAAGCGTGATCCCGTCCCGCCCGGCGCACCGGAGCCACCGGTCCAACCGGTATTGATCAGGTAAACCTGACTGTCGAAATCCTCGATGCGCTTAATCAGTAGTTCGGCGTAATCACCCGCAGGACGCGGCATGAAAGGTGCACCAAAACAGGTTGAGAAGGTGGGGTTGATCCCTGCTGCCGCGCCCACTTCCGTCGAACCTACCCGTGCGGTGTAGCCGGACAAGAAATGAAAGGCCGCAGCCTCTTTCGAGAGAATAGAAATCGGCGGCAGTACGCCAAATACGTCGCAGGTCAGGAAAATCACGCACTTCGGCTCACCGCCCGCATTACTGGACGAGCGCTTTTCGACATGCTCAAGCGGATAGCAACAGCGACCATTCTCGGTCAATTGCGTGTCGGAGTAGTCGGCGTGTCCCTGTTCATTTAGAACCACATTTTCAATAATCGCACCGCTGCGAATGGCGTTCCAAATAACCGGCTCATTCTTTTGGCTCAGGTCGATAGTTTTGGCGTAGCAACCCCCTTCGATATTGAATACCGAGCCCTTAGACCAGCCGTGCTCGTCGTCGCCAATGAGATAGCGATCCGGGTCAGCCGAGAGCGTGGTTTTGCCCGTTCCTGATAGCCCAAAAAACAGCGTGGTATCGCCGTCTTCGCCGATATTGGCAGAACAATGCATGGGCATCACATCCTTCTCGGGCAGCAGAAAGTTTTGCACTGAGAACATGGCTTTTTTCATCTCACCTGCGTAACGCATCCCTGCTATCAACACTTTGCGTTGACCGAAATGAATAATCACCGTCGCATCGGAATTCGTACCGTCACGCTCGGGGTCACAGACAAAGTCGGCCACATTCAATACTTTCCACTCGGGCTTATTGGCCGGGTTATAGGTATCCGGCCTGATGAACATATTGCGACCAAAGAGCGACTGCCAGGCGGTGGCTGTGGTTACCATTACCGGCAGGTAATGATCACTGTGTTCGCCGACGTGAAGATGCTGAATCCACGTTTCTGATTCATTTGCATGGGATTTGACTCGCTCCCACAGCGCGTCAAATCGATCCGCATCAAACGGACGATTTACACCGCCCCAGTCAATGGCATCTTCGCTGGAAGGTTCTCTCACCACATAGCGATCAGCCGGCGAGCGGCCGGTTCTGGCTCCCGTGACTACTCTCAAAGCGCCGGTATCGGAAAGGATGCCTTCTTCTCTCGCGAGGGCCATCTCAATCAGTTCCCGTGGCAGGAGATCGTGGTGAATGGTCGGTGTAAGCGGTACTGCGTCGTTCATGTCGAGGTCCATAGTGAGTGCGATGTGCAGATAACTGCCGGTGTTTTTTTAATTTATATAAGATTTCGTTTCGGGCGCCGTTCCTTGGTCGGCTTGGATTTATGTCTAGTGCAGAGTGTGTCCCGTATTGTCTGTGTTGAGAACAGCCTGATCAAATTGATAGGTCGCGCCGCAAAGCTCGCAGGTCACGACTATCTTGCCCTGGTCAGCCAGTATTTCCGCCTGCTCCCTCTCAGGGAGCATGGCAATGGTGCTGGCGCTGCGCTCTCTACTACAACGACATTTAAACAAAATGGGTGCCGGCGGGTATAGCGTTACCTTCTCCTCGTGAAACAGCTTGAAAAGAAGTTCTTCCGGGGATGAGTTAAGCAGTTCCTGGCTGGTCACGGTGTCTGCCAGGAGGCACAGAGTTGACCATTGGGCGTCGCGTTCGGCAGTGCTTTCCACTTGGATTGGTAGCTGCTGCAGCATCAAACCGGCACTTTGAGCGCCATCTGACGCCAGCCAAAAACGCGCGCCGAGTTGCTCACTTTGCGCAAAATAAGATTCCAACGCCCGCGCCAACGAGTGACCCTCGAGACTGATAATGCCTTGATATCGCTGGTCGGATTCGCGCTCAATGGTGATGGCTAGCTGACCGCCAAGAAGATGATCCATGGGTCGGTCGGTTTCTCTGCCAATATCGCCACGTGCGATCCCGCGGATATGGCGGTCGCTTGAGCATTCCACCATCGCCAGGGAGAGACCCCTATCACTTTTAGCCTGAAGTATGATTCGCCCAGCGTATTTCAGATTATTGCTAATCAATACAACAGCCGAAGCGAACTCTCCTAATAGGCACCTAACACTCTGGCTGTAGGGTTGCTGATCCAGCATCTCAACCAGCGTTGCACCCAGTTGCACAGACTCCCCGCGAACGTCGGCTTCTTCAAACAGGAAACGTCGACTGCTGTTGTCGGGGCGGTTCATTTATTTGTCACGCGGTGACGGAAGGGCGTGTAGGATAACGTGAAACAGGGCCAACCCCAATTTGATTTCTGTATGTCCGATATTCACTTGTCCCGAAGCCATGCGTTGACGCCGGAACAGCGGGAGCAGGTGATGTCTGCGCTTGCCCAATACCTCACGGATACGCTCAATGCGAAGGTAGAGCATAAGACTGGCCATTTAGCTTTCAAGGGCAAAGGATTTTCGGGTCACGTCGCGCTTGACCCCTGCACCGTGGAGGGATCGGTGCGGCTGGGACTGATGATGAAGCCCATGAAGGGCATCATCACCAAGGAAATAGGAAAGGTGTTGGATCAGTATTTGGGAGCGTCCTGACCCCCAAATAGATCATCCGTTGGCGAGCGCCTTGACTCGCGCATTCAAACGGCTCTTGTGACGAGCGGCCTTGTTCTTTTTGATAATGCCGCGATTGGCCATCCTGTCAATGACCGGTACCGCCGAATCATAGGCGGCTTTGGCGTCGTCTGCGTTACCTGAATCGACTGCGGCCACGACCTGCTTGATCTTGGTGCGAACCAGCGATCGTAAACTCGCGTTGTGGGCTCTGCGCTTGTCGTTCTGACGGGCGCGCTTTCTGGCTTGGGGTGAGTTGGCCACCGCAGTGCTCCATAGGGCTGTAAAAAGGCCGCGAATCATCTGGGATACCGGTTTCAATGTCAACCGGCGAAGCCAGAAGATGTGCGGGTTTGCGGTGTTTTACCCTTTTACCAGCCCAACCAGATCATTATCCAGCCTGCTGCCGCGAAAGCGATGACCGAGCTCGCCTTGTCCAAACGTAAAAACGCGTAACCGAAACCCAGCGGAGGGAACAGCAGAGAGCACATACCCCAGGTATATTCTTCCTTGAATGACACGATCAGCAGTAACACCCAGCTGACGACGAGCGATACCGAGCCAAGGGTGATCAAAAATGAACTTGAAGCTTCCATTTGTATTCTCTGACAGGTAGTTTGCGCAGCCAGCCGCAGGGTATCAGAAACCCGTTGGCAGGGGCACAATAGCGTGTCGTCTCGAGGCAAGTAGCGTATGACAGAGGACCCGTCATCTCCCGGTGAGGATCCGTTTGCAGCAATCCGACCTTATTCCAATAACGAGGCCCCCAAGATTATTCGGCGTCTCAGGTACAGCAGGGAGTTGGCGGAGACGGTTGCACTTTGGCGTTTCCCGCGATTGGTGCGGATATTTCCCCAGGGGGTGAGGATGCTGGCGCAGGTCTGGCTGCTGCTGGTCGCCCGACGCCTGTCCACGGTAGAAGATTTGCAAAATCTGATTGCGCCTAATTTGGCGCGCATGATCAAAAAAACCTCCCGGTTTTCTACCAGTGGCATGAGCGAACTGGATCTTCGCACGCCACGTGTCTACGTCGGCAATCATCGCGATATCGTGATGGATCCAGCTTACGCAAACTATGCCCTGCATCGATCGGGATTCAGGACGCTTGCTGTTGCGATCGGAGATAACTTGCTGTCGAAGTCTTGGATCTCAGATCTGATGCGCCTGAACAGGAGCTTTATCGTTAAGCGCAAACTACAGGGTCCGCGCGCGCTTCTGGCCGCCGCAAAGCTTCTGTCTGCTTAC
Source organism: Luminiphilus sp. (assembly GCA_038112515.1). Lineage (GTDB taxonomy): Bacteria > Pseudomonadota > Gammaproteobacteria > Pseudomonadales > Halieaceae > Luminiphilus. Next base: position 10,980 of record JAYNNB010000025.1, on the reverse strand, counting down.
ATTCGAGACTCCGTAGAGATCAACAACAACCCCATTTGGATCGCTCATCGAGAGGGCAGAGCGAAGGATGGCCAAGATGTGACGGAACCGGCGGTCATTAAAATGTTGACGCTTTCTCGGGAGCGCGAGGAGTCCCCCGAGTCGATTCTCGATACCTTAAATATTGTTCCGCTGATTATTTCCTACGAGCTGGACCCCTGCGACGCGTTAAAAGCTGCTGAGCTATCGGCGGGGTCGGGCTACGTTAAATCCGAGTTTGAGGACATTACCTCCATCGCCACGGGTATTGTCGGGCAGAAGGGCTGCGTTCATCTACATTTTGGAACGCCGCTTGAGGCCGGGTTGAGCGCAGCGGAAGCAGTCAGGGCGATAGACCAGCAGATGGTGGCGCATTATCGACTCTACCCGACCAATATTTGGGCCTGGCAGTGGCTTTACGGGACCTCGCTGCCCGCCGAGGTTCAGTACGCTAAAGGTTCTGTTAGTGAGAAGGTTTTTCGGGAGAGGTTTGACGCGATTCCTGATGACCACAAACAGTGGTTTCTTACCATGTATGCCAATCCGGTAAATCGAGTGCTCGCCGTTACCGGGGGTGCAGAGGACAGCAATCCACAGTCAGGTCATCCGATGTGATTGAGCAGGCGCTGCAGGACAGCATTCGCAGTGCATATCAGCAGCTTATCGATGCGCTGGAACTCAAGCCCCGGTGGGGGCAGCGTCAGATGATTGCGGAGGTGGCAAATGCGCTGGGCGATCCGGACGTGGAGACACCCATTGCGGTCGTCGAGGCGGGCACCGGTACGGGGAAAACAATCGCTTACCTTGTCGCTACGCTACCCATCGCCCGTGCTCGAGGCAAACGGGTTGTGGTTGCTTCCGCAACGGTTGCGCTGCAGGAGCAACTGCTACTGCGCGACTTACCTGATCTAATGCGCCACAGTGGGCTTGCGTTTCAAGCGGCCTTGGCAAAGGGCAGGGGTCGATATGTCTGTCTTCTAAAGCTCGATAATCAGCTATCAGGATCAGGGAGTGATTCGCTGATCCCGTTGTATCCTGACGAATTTTCCGCGCCCGATTATCTTGAGATGTTGCCGCAGCTGGAGGAAATGCTGACAGCGTTGGCAGCGGGAAGTTGGGACGGTGACTTTGATAACTGGCCCGGAGGTTTGGATTCGACAATAAAGCGGGTCGTGTCAACGGATCAAAACCAGTGTACGGGCGGCCGGTGTCCACACGTTGGGCAATGCGCTTTTTTTAGAGCGCGAGAAGGGCTGGACGAGGCCGACATCATCGTCACCAATCACGATCTTGTGCTATCCGATCTTCGACTTGGCGGTGGCGTCATATTGCCAGCTCCCGAAGATTGTCTGTACATCTTTGATGAAGGTCATCAACTACCCGCTAAATGCCTGAATCATTTTTCGCTGCGGTTTCACGCAGGATCGACGTTACAGGGATTGAGAGAGACTGATCGATGGGTTCGTCAATCTGCTCAGGGCTGGGAGAAGACAGGTTTGGATGAGCGACTTGCACCGCTGATTTCCTCGCTGCTTGGAGATCTCGTGCAACGCACGGAGGAGGTGGCACAGCTGTTGTGGGATCTTTTCCCAGAGCAGGGATTAGAAAGAGCAGAGCACCGTTTTGAGCATGGGCGCATACCTGAAGAGCTGGGAGACTATGCGACGACACTAACGGAGCAGTGGCGCCAACTGCATCGCGAGGTTTCCCGTCTTGAGGCGGGTCTTGAGAACCTGCGACAAAATGCGCCAAATCCCACGGTCGAGGGGGCTGGGGACGCCGATGCAGACATGGTTAATGCGCAAGGCGCGGTAGCGCGAGCAGAGCAGCAGCTGGCACTTTGGCAAGCAATGAGCGATGCCCCTCGGGAAGGTGAGGCTGGCGACGGGTGGGCGAGATGGATCCTGCATCGGGGCGGCATTTCATCACTGGAGTGTCAGGCGAGTCCGATACTGCCGGGAGAACTGCAGCGTGACGCATTGTGGGAGCGGGTGGCGGGCGCGGTGATTACTTCTGCCACGCTAACGGCTCTCGGCACATTCGACCGCTTTGCGGAGCGATCCGGGATACCTGGCTCTGCGAGATGGAAAAGCGTTGCAAGTCCCTTTGATCCCTCCAGAGCCAGATTCTGTGTGCCCGCGATGACCTCTGATCCAGGTCAGAGCGAAGAGCATACCGACGAGTTGGTTCAGTGCATCCCAGAGCTGATAAAAGATGACTTGGGGGTGCTGCTGCTGTTCACTTCCCGGCGGCAGATGGAAACGGTCCTGGAGGGTATCCGAGAGATGATTGCGCATCACGCTCTCGTGCAGGATCAAATGAGCAAGAACAGTTTATTGCAGCAGCATCGCAGGCACATTGACACGGGCGAGCCTTCTGCCATTTTCGGGTTGGCGAGTTTTTTTGAGGGAATTGATCTCCCGGGCGCCTATTGCAGTCACGTCGTGATTGCGAAATTGCCTTTTGCTGTGCCGGATGATCCTATTGCCGCGTCGCACTCTGAATTACTCCAGGCGCAGGGGCGGGACCCGTTTATGGAAATCAGTGTTCCCGATGCAGCGCAAAAGTTGGTGCAAGCGAGTGGACGCCTGCAGCGCACTGAGGAAGATGAGGGCCGCATCACGTTGCTGGATAAACGGTTAGTGACCCGCCGGTATGGTCGAGCCATATTAGAAACGCTCCCGGCGTTTACCTTTGAGCTGGATGCCCTCGGCTGAGATGAAAGTGATTGTGTTCATGGGGGTGGTGGTGATTTCGGTCTGTAAAAGCCGGTGGATAGGACAAAGTGTTGCTCGAATCGCCCCGTAGCGACATTGCAGAGCGGCTGATTGATCTCGAGGCGGAGCTGCGCCAACTCAATTTGTGGGCAGCGGATCCGCCGCCACCTCATGCCTTCAAGTCAGAGCAGCCGTTTGCGATGGATCAGATGTCATTCGAGCAATGGCTGCAATTCATTTTTTTGCCGACCCTCTATCAACTGCTTGATACGGGTGGAGCCTTGCCCGAGCGTTGCGCCGTTGCGCCGATGGCCGAGGAAACGCTGGCGAGGCGTCAGCTGCCGACAGCCTCTTTGATCGCTACGTTAAAAGATCTGGATCAGCTGATAACGGAGACTGATTAGGCCCCGCAAAAAAACCCCGGCAGGTGCCGGGGTCCTTTGCTGGGCGCTGTTCAGAACTGAACGCGTTTGGTGAAACCACCATCAACGACAACGTTGGCGCCGGTAGTAAAAGCGGAGCGAGGACTGGCCAAAAAGGCGACCGTATCAGCCACCTCGTAATTGCTTCCCATTCTGCCCATGGGAATGTTCGCCACCGTCGCGTTATAGAAGTCGGCCATGTGGGTTTTAATTTGCTCCCATGCGCCGCCTTCAAAGTAAATTGGCCCGGGACTCACCGCGTTTACACGAATACCGGAGGCAGCCAGCGATTGAGACAGGTTGCTTGAGTAATTCAATAGACCCGCTTTGATAGCGCCATAAGGACTTGGGCCGGCAAAAGCCTCGACAGCTGCTGTGGTAGAAATGATCACGATGGCACCTTGTCCGGATTTGGCCAAGTGCGGCTGCGTTAGCTCAACGCCGCGCCAGGTGGCCAGCATGTCGGCTTCAAAATTGGCCCGCCAGCCCGATTCTGAATTATCCGCGCCTCCCGCAGAGACATTGGGCACAAAAATATCGATGCCACCCAATGTGTCGGCGCAGTGATTGACCCAGGTCTCCAGAGACGCGGCGTCGGTGACGTCCACCACACTGCCGCAGGCTTTAACGCCTTTGGCGGTGAGCGCCGCAACGGTCTCATCAACTTCCGACTGATTGCGCGCACAAACGCCAATGTGGCACCCCTCATCGGCCAGGGTCTCGGCGATGGCTCGACCAATGCCCTTGGTAGAGCCCGTAATTAGCGCGACTTTGTCCTTGAGTTGTAGATCCATTATTTTTCTCCTTACTTGACCATCAATGTATTGAAATTACTGGCAAAGCTTAACCGCTAACCGCCATGAATTCTCTCAGCGCCTCACCACGGGAACACACCCAGCTCTCAAGCGCTGTGATGCGCTTGAAAAAGTGCCCCACGATATATTCATCGGTGGTGGCAATGCCGCCATGGAGTTGGATCGCTTCCTGCGAGACTTTACGTCCTACCGTGCTGGCTTTGACTTTTGCCGCGCGTGCGAAGCGTGATCGGTCCGCGTTATTGCTATCGGCAGCATCACATGCCGCATAGACCAGGGAGCGGGTCAACTCTACCTGAATAAGCATATTTGCCATACGGTGTTGTAGCGCTTGAAAAGATGCCAACGGCTGACCAAATTGCACGCGTTGCTTGGTGTAGTCTACCGTGGTGTTGAGCGCCGCGTGAGCCGCCCCCAATGTTTCCGCGCTGCTGAGGGTCATCGCGAGCTCTCTATAGGCATCAAGTGCGGTCTGTGCCGATGCTCCGGTGAACAGAATTTGGTTCTCCTCCACTGTCGCGTCGAAGGTGCAGGTAGCACCACCGCGGCCATCATGTGTGGCAAATAGGTCGCAGTCGACGCCTGATGCATCGCGAGGGCAAATGACCCAGGCCAAGCCCTCGTCGCAGGACGCCAAGACCACAAAATGGGTTGCGGAGGGCCCTGCACTGATCCAGCGTTTGGTACCGGTAAGCCGCCAGCCTGATTGGGTTAGCGCGAGGGTGGTGGCAGGATCAGCACCGCGCCGCCCCGCGCCTTCATCTATGGCAGCTATGGCGATCAACTCGCCCCCGACAAGTTGGCTCAGCCAGTGCTCGGCGTGGCGGCTGGGTGAAATCAGCGTGCTGGTAGCCGTGATAACGTCAATCAGTGGTTCAGTGACGAGATACTGTCCACAGAGTTCGGCCAAAATAGCGCATTCACGAGTGCCCATGCCGAGGCCGTCGAGGCTTTCCGGCACCGGGAGCGCGAGCCATCCCATTTCGGCAAATGCCTGCCAGTGCTGGGGATCGTTGTAGATTCCGTTTGCAAGCCGCTCGCGCCGAGAATTGAAGTCATAATTGTCACGCAGATACCGCTCGGCGGCATCTCTCAATAGCGTTTGGTCTTCATTCATTGTTGTTCTTTCGCCTTATAGCCCAAGAACGTGCTTGGCGATGATGCCGCGCTGTATTTCCGCAGTACCGCCATAGATCGTTGTCGCCCGGCTGTTGATGTACTCCGCCATGGTGGTCACGCACTCTTCGGGAGCGGCGGTGGGTCCCTCGTAATGAGGTGACAGCACCTCGCTTTGCCACGGCATTGCGCCTTGGCCCGCCGCTTCCATCATTAGCTCGGCGCATTGCTGGCCCAGCTCGGTGCCCGATACCTTCACCAGAGAGGATAATGCGCCCGGATGCTCGCCAGCCGCGACGCTTCCTTTGATCCGTAACTCCGTTTGTTCCAGTGCCATCACATCGATCTGCGTTTCTGCCACCCGATAAGGAAAGGTGGGGTCATCGGCTGTCGCATTGGCCTCGCTGGCGATGAGTCGCTGCAATTTACGGATTTGTTTTTTGAGATCGATCGTAAAGTGTTGCCCGCCCCGTTCAAACTCGAGTAGATATTTGGCGACGGTCCAGCCCTGATTTTCCTCGCCGAGACGATTGCTCACCGGAACGCGAACGTCTTCGAAGAACACCTGACATTGCTCTACTTCACCATCGAGGCTCGAGAAAGGTGTCACGGTGATACCGGGCGTTGCCATATCGATGAGCAGAAAACTGATTCCCGCCTGGGGTTTAACGTTCTTGTCTGTTCTTACAAGGCAGAAGATCCAATTGGAGAAGTGCGCCATGCTGGTCCAGATTTTAGTGCCGTTCACCACGTACTCGTCGCCATCTCGATCGGCAGTGGTCTTTAGTGAAGCAAGGTCTGACCCGGATCCGGGCTCTGAGTATCCCTGGCACCAGACGTCTTCTCCCGAGATGATCCCTGGCAAATAGGCTGATTTCTGGGCCTCTGTACCGAACTCGATCAGCATGGGTCCCAGCATTTGTATGCCCATCATGACGGGATTGGGGGCGTTAGCGAGCCGGCACTCTTCAAGAAAAATATAGTGTTGCTGAATATCCCAACCAGTCCCGCCGTGTTCCAAAGGCCACTCAGGTGCACCCCACCCCCTGCTATGCAGGATTCGCTGCCATTGGCGGCCAGCCTCGAAATCGGAGAAGACACTTGTGGTGCGTTCGCCCGCGCGTGCTAAATCGGGCGTCAGCGACGTGGTCAGAAACTCACGAATTGTCGCTCGGAAGGCGCTGTAGTCAGTGGGATCTGGGTTGGATGCGTTCACGCTTCAAAATCCTCGTAAGTTTCGCTTAGCCTAGCAATACGCCCTGATTTTGTAACGATTGGCGTAGCACTGCTTTCTGAATTTTCCCCGACGGTGTCTTGGGCATCGCCTCTGTAACGCCCAGCCACTGGGGCCACTTTTGTTTGGCAAGCTGCTGCTGGTGGCATAACTCGGTGAGCATCTCCAGCGTCGGTGCGGTGCGCCCCTCATACACGGTAATGAATACGGCGACACCTTCTCCGAGGCGCTGGTGTGGCGCCGATACTGCTGCGGCCTCCATCACGTCGGGGTGGCGCATGATCGCCTCCTCGATCTCACGCGCCGACAGATTCTCCCCCCCGCGAATAATAATGTCTTTCTTGCGGTCGGTAATCACGATTGCCTGAGTATCCCGTAACTGCCCGATATCGCCCGTCTTGAAGAAGCCGTCGCTGGAAAAAGCCGCTTCGTTTTGCGCCTGTTCGCGGTAGCCCTGCATCATCGCTGGCCCGCGGACCCAGATTTCACCCTCTGCGTTAAGACCCAGATCCGTGCCGTCATCATCGCAAATACGGACCTCGTAGTTCCTCACTTTGCCATCGGTTTCGGCGGCCAGCTGAGTTTCGCCTTCCCCCGTAAAGCCGATCGTAACGAGCGGTACCTCGGTCGAACCATAGACTCTCACGGCGCGACAGTCAGCAAGCACCTCATGCGCTTCGTAGATCAGGGCAGAGGGTACGGCAGCACCGCCACAGGCGAAAAGCCGGAACCCTGGAAGCGTCTTTCCCAGGCTTTTGCAGGTATCCACAAGCTCCCGCAAAAACGGCGTGGCACTGACGCAACTCGTCGCCCCATAGTTTTCGATCAGTGAGACCGCTTTATCAACGATCCAACTCTCCATCAGCAGCACCTTGCACTCCGTAAAGAAAGGCAGTTCGATTCCGTTGACGTAGCCTGTCACGTGGGTCACTGGCGAAGGCATCAGCATCATGTCGTTCTTGCCAAGCTCCCATGCATCGACGCCGTTATCCAGCGCCTTGGCCAGTGTGTTGTGGCTGTGTCGCACCGCTTTTGGGTTGCCAGTAGTGCCCGAGGTATACAAAACCACTTTGGTGTCATTTGGGTCTACCTCAGCCACCGCTGCATTTTCTGTCGATGCATTTGCCATGAGCATTTCATAGCTCAGGACATCATCGGGGAGATCCTCCTCAGCGGCGCAGCAGATCACGTGTTTCAGATGGGGCAGTGAGGGCCGCAAGGCCGCGATCATTTCTACGTAATCGAAACCGCGGATGCGGTGGGGGATAAATACAATCTCGCTTTGCGCATCATCGAGAATGAAACCCAGTTCCTTGCCGCGATAGATCGGCACGACCGGGTTGATGACAAGGCCGCAGATGGAGGCAGCAATGGCGACTGGAATCGACTCAGGTATGTTGGGAAGCTGAAAAGTAAGCGTTGCGCCAGCTGATACTCCGAGGCGCTGTATTTCGGTGGCAAGTGCATTGCCCTGCCGCCAGGCGTCGGCAAAGCTCAGGGTGTGGCCTGAGTCGAAGCGCAACGCTATCTCATTTGGGCGCTCTTTTGCGCGCGCCGCCGCAACCTGCGCCAGTGTTACGTTTCGATAGGTTGTGTCCGTGATCAGGTTCATGCTTTCCCCGCGACGCGATTACCGCATTCGTGTGCTATTTTGTGACGCCTCAGCTTCGCCTTAATGCAGATGCCTACCCTTGCCCGAGTTGCCCTCGAGCACTTGGGAGTTTCTGCCGGGCAGCGATGACTATATAGTATGAGTGAGCGACAAAACAAACCAACTTGCTTGTTTATAACGATTTGGTAGCGAGCAAGGCCCGCCAACGGCGGCAGTCGCGATAGCCCGTTTAACCGGTTAATGCCAGAGAGGTAAGCCATGATGGTCCCTAGTGAAAAAAGCACGCGCATCCTTGGTGAGCTCAAAGCGTTCATGGCCGAGCACATCTATCCTGCTGAGTCTGCACATCGGGAGGCGCTGCACAACGCCGAGAATCGCTTTGCGTCCATGCCATTGGTTGAGGATCTGAAAGCGAAGGCTCGAGCAGCGGGACTCTGGAACTTGTTTGTACCACCTGATTTTGCCGAACACAGCGATCATGGCGGCATGAGTTTTCTTGACTACGCACCGTTGGCCGAGGAAATGGGCCGCGTGATCTGGTCCCCCGAGGTCTTTAACTGTAATGCACCTGATACGGGGAATATGGAGGTGCTGATGAAGTTCGGCACCGAGGCGCAGAAAAAAAGTTGGCTTGAGCCTCTGCTGAGGGGCGAAATTCGCTCTTCATATGCCATGACTGAACCCCAGGTAGCCTCGAGTGATGCGACCAATATCCAGCTCGATATCCGGCGAGAGGGTGATGAGTGGGTGCTCAATGGCCACAAGTGGTTTATCACTGGCGCGCCTTACGAGCGTTGCAAGATCTTCATCGTGATGGGAAAGAGCGATGCCAGCAATCCCAATCGCCACCTCCAGCAAACGCAAATTTTGGTACCCAAAGATACCCCAGGCGTTGCCGTGCTCCGGCCGCTGACGACACTGGGTTATGACGACGCGCCAATTGGTCATGCTGAGGTGACCTTTACCGACGTACGCGTACCCCTCGATAACTTGTTACTGGGAGAGGGAAGAGGGTTCGAGATCGCACAGAGTCGCTTAGCCCCGGGACGCATGCATCACTGCATGCGCTTGATTGGCGCAGGTCAGCGTTCTCTGGAACTGGCCTGTCAACGGGTGGAGGATCGAGAGACTTTCGGTAAGAAGCTCAGTCAGCACCAGTCGATTCGGGAAAACATCGCCAAAAGTTACGCAGAATTGGAGATGGCGAGGCTGTTGGTGCACAAGACGTGTTGGCATATCGACCAGGAGGGCGTAAAGCCCTCTATTGAGCTGATCTCTGCCACCAAAATCAGCGTGCCTCTGATGATTCAGAACTTGATTGATCGTTGTATGCAGATGCATGGTGCGGGAGGTCTGACCGAGGACTGGTGTATGGCGGAGCAATTTAATTACGCGCGTTGGTGTCGTCAGGCCGATGGCCCCGATGAAGTACATCAAATGGCCTTGGGAAAACGGATTATCCAGCTCTATGCCGATCCAGCGTAAAAGTGCGAAGAGTCGAATCAGAGCATTGGATAAGCGGATGGTCGAAGAAAAATTACAGACGCAAATGTAGGAGTTCAGCATGACAAACGAAGAGAAGCTCGCGCTGGTCGAGTCCCTTTATGCCAAATCGGGTGCGGGCGATTTTGACGCGGTGGAATCGCTGCTAACCGACGATTTTTTCATTCGTGAGGCAGACGATTTGCCGATGGCAGGCGAATATCGTGGCAAGACCGCTTTGCGGGAGTTGTACGCACATGTATTCGGCACCTTGAAAGTGGCGGACCTCGAGCCCGAGGGCATGACCGTTGGCGGCGACTACGTTGTAAACCTGATCTCCTTTCGCTTTGAAAACCCCGATCTGGCGCCCGCCCAGCTCGCTGAAGTTTTTCGTTTTCGGGGTGACAAAGTCTGTGAGATCCGACCCTACTATTTTGACGCAAAACCGATTTCAGACGCGTGGGCCTACTACACCAGCGCTCAATGACAGGGGTTTCGGTCTTCTCAGCCGCCCTTTAGCGTCCACAACGGTTAGTGCTGGCGCCGCACCCTTGAGGATGGCGGCGCTACTTGTTTTTGTTGTGGGAATCTAGCTCAGGTATTTGTCGATGGTCTGGTGCAAGTGCCTTATCCGGCTTTCCTGATAGCTGGCCAAAATAACCTTGCCAGTGGCCGAATTCTTCATGCCTCGCTGGACTGCTGGCAAGTTGGCATCGTCCTGATCGAAAACCCCACCCAAGGACCCCAGCGCTTCGTGAGACGCAAAGGGCTGATCGGACGGAATCACCGTGCAGGGGACTGCGGCGGGCCGCTCACTGCCCTTGGGGTGACGCAAGAGAATCCGTACATCGAAGATGCAGCTGTCAGGGTCATTACCATTGGGTAAAAAGCGATAAACAATGTTGCCGCCGTATCCGATCCACACTTGGAAGTTGGGGAACAGGCTGTAGAGAATCGCATCCTGAAGCTCGGCCATCGTGGGGTCGTCGAACTGCTCCCCGGCCGCTTCTTCGAACATCTCTTTGTTCATCTGCGCTACGTACTCGCGAGCACTTTGGCCGTCTTGCATTTCGACGCCTTCATCGCTGTCAGTCGCCATCCGACCTGAGAGCTTCAAGATGTCGCGTGTGATCGTTTCCTCGCTCACATCGCTCAGGTGTGGGCTCGCCACGCCCATCGGGGTTACTGATCGGCTGACGTTGTCACCCCAGCAGTCATACTGCGAATTGGCATCGCCGGTGAAGGTGAGTATCTGTTTGTGGGTCTCCACGGTGTGCCAGGATTCCATGAAGGCCTCGGCGCCCACTTTCCAGTTGCAGTTCATCACCCGTTGTACGTGAACGCCGGTAAAGTACTCCTCCAGTGGGAAGCGCTTGAAGTGATCGGGTAGGACCTCCATGTAGTCCTCGAGGGGCGGTGCATCCTGATCAAAATTGATGAACACGAAGCCGCCCCAGGTGGCCACTTTGACCTGTGGCAGGCTCATGTCACGGCCTTCGATATGCTCGAAGTCCCACTGATTGGGGATGCCCTGGAACTGTCCTTCCAGATCCCAGGTGGCGCC
>JAYNNB010000024.1:0-25297 GCA_038112515.1 Luminiphilus sp. | reverse complement strand
AATACCGATGTGACGGGTAGGTTTTCGCAACCAACGGGTCCATCAATGATGACCTGCAGCCCCTTGACGGCTGTGAACATGTAGACAGAGCCCCAGTAGCCGCCGGCGCGATCATGGTCGAGAACCAGCATCAGCTTGCCCCTCCCATACCATGGCGCTCGATGATCTGAGGGGTCCAGATGCCCGTCTTTGGACCGCTGCCAACGCCGGCAAAAAATGACTCCATGGCTTCAAAGCGCGGGCGCCCCGCAACTGCGGTATTGATGACCTGCGCCAGGGATCCCGCGCCCGCCACGCCCATCAGCGGCCTGGCTGAGATCAGATTGGTGAAATACAAGCTCGGTATGGATAGTTCTTTGGCACGCTGGACAACGGGCGTGGTCCCGATAGCGATATCGGGCTCAAACGTGTCCATCGCATAGAGGTCGTCCTCGAGGGAGGCGCGGAATTTCACGCTGACGCCCCGTGATTCCAGCCACTCGCAGTCGTGAGTTGACCAGGCCGATTTGGCGCAAGCGGTGCCCACGTAGCGGACATTGGCGCCGCTCTCAATCAGCAATCGAGCGACAATGAGCTCCGACCCTTCGTATCCGGAGAGCGTAATTCGCGCATCAATCGGGTTCGCTTCTAATACACCGCGGATGGCAGAGAGCTGGGCGTTGATAGCGGCATCAATCTGTTTCTTGGGTAGATTGAGTACATCACCAAGATTGGCCAGCCAATCGCGGGTGCCCTCGACGCCCACAGGTGCAGAGCCCAGTATCGGACGTCCCGCTGCCTTGAATTCTCTTGCCGTAGCAGCGTAGAAAGGATGTAGCATGGCCACCGCCGAGCAATCGAGAGCTGCGTATAGCTCGCGCCACTCGCGGGTTGGGATGACAGGCCCGGCTTTCAATCCCAGCGGTTGCAGCATGCGACCAATGGTGATGGCATCGACAGGAAAAATTTCGCCTACCATCGCCACAGTGGGCGCCGCCTGATCTTCCTCTAAGCCAGCGGGTCGCGCTACCGGGCCCGCTTGCACCTCGTTACGGGCGTAGCGCAACATGGCGCCGGCCAGCACATCCTTCGCCTCAGCGTGGGTCGGCACCCCAAATCCCGGTACGTCAATGCCAATAATGCGTACGCCATTGATCTCATCGGGCAGTAGGTCGAGAGGGACCCCCGAGGCAGTGGGGACACAAAGGTTAATTACGACGACGGCATCGTACTCGTCCGGATTCGCAAGCTCGTGGACCGCCTCGCGAATGTCCTCGAAAAGCTTGCCGGTGACCAGCGACTCCGAATCAAAGGGCACGTAGCCCACGGTTCGTTTGGCGCCGTAAAAATGAGAGGTGAAAGTCAGCCCGTACACGCAACAGGCAGAGCCGGAAAGCACGGTTGCGGTGCGACGCATCCGCAGACCGACACGCAACGAGCCAAAGGCAGGGCACATGCTCTGCGGCTGATCGTGTGGCCCTTTGGGGTAGTCCTTGTCGAACTGCTCCAGTTGAACTGATTTGCCCGCCTTCTCGGCGGCGCCGCGCATCACTGATTCGCCCGCATGGCATCCCACCGCCGCCGCGGTGTTTTGGTTATCCACTGCGATGACGGCGTCAGATGCTGTCATAGATGACTTCCAGAGAAGGCTTGTTAAGGTGTTCAACGTTGCAAAGGTCTTCGAGACTGGCCGGTTGCAACACGACATCTCGCCCAACGGTATCTCCGTCAAACAGTTCCAGCAGGCCGTCTTGGGTCAGAGGAGTAGGTCGATGGGGCGGTGCCTCGGCAACGTTAGTGGCCAGGTCACTGAACAGCGACCCCCATTCACCATCAGGGCGACCAATAATCTCGTAGGATGCGCTTTTGCGCCGGATGTCATCGTGCGCGGGTATCGACGCCAGTTCGGGAATCCCCACCGCTTTACAGAAGGCTTGAGCTTGGCCTGCACCGTCATCTTTGTTGGTGACCATGCCGGCGACACCCACATTGCCACCGAGCTTGCGGAAATATTCCACAGCAGAACAGACATTGTTGGCGACATAGAGGGATTGCAGGTCGTTGGAGGCGACGACGATCACTTTTTGGCACATGTCGCGTGCGATCGGGAGGCCGAAGCCGCCGCAGACAACGTCTCCCAGAAAATCGAGCAGGACGTAATCAAAATCCCAGTCGTGGAAGCCGAGTTTTTCGAGGGTTTCGAAGCCGTGAATGATGCCGCGTCCACCGCAACCACGACCTACCTCTGGTCCACCGAGCTCCATGGCAAAGACGCCGTCGCGTTTGAAGCAGACGTCACCAACAGACACCTCATCGCCCGCGGCTTTTTTGGCTGAAGCCGTCTCGATGATGGTGGGACAGGCCTTGCCGCCGAAGAGCAGTGAGGTGGTGTCGCTCTTGGGGTCACAACCGATCAGGAGCACTTTCTTGCCCTGCTGCGCCATCATGTAGGAGAGGTTGGCCAGCGTGAAGCTCTTGCCGATACCCCCTTTACCGTAAATCGCAATGATTTGGGTTTTGGGCGCCTCGTCCCCTGAAGACGCCAGCAAATCGGCGCGTTCCCGAGTCGATTCTAGGCCTGGGTCATATAGCTTGGCACTCTGCGGTGCGTTCATGCGTTTCTCCAGTCGAGGACCATCTTCAGGCAGTGCGGATCAGAAAACGCTTGTTCATAAGCGTTTTCGGCGCTGTCATAGGGTTGGTCATGGGTGATGATGCCGCTCAATGACAGGTCTCCCCCTGAGACCAAGTCCATTGCGGTTTGCATATCTTCGGGTAGCCATTCCGCGCTGATGCGCACATCGATCTCACGCATGAAAGCGGCGGGAAAGTTGAATGTGATAGGCGCCGCGTAGAAGCCGGCGAGTAGCACCGTGGCATTTTTTGTCAGGTGATGAACCGCCTGATCAATAATGGTGGCAGTGCCGCTGACATCGCAGACACGCTGATAGTCCCTGCGTTCGTCCATTGCAGGATCCAGCACGGGATACCCGAAGCTGCCCTCGCGGCGCTCGGGAGCGGTCTCCCACACGGTCGGCGCCACTTGATAGCGCGCCTCGATCACTCTTGCCAGCAGTCTGCCCAGAGCGCCGTGACCGATGATGAGGTCTGGCGGTCCCAGATCGTCAAGGCGCCGTGCTGCGTGGCACGCGGTGGCAGCCAGTGCCAGTAGAACACCGGTCGATTCCATCTCTCCCGGGAGCTGCACCAGCCGCTGTGCGGGGACGACGAGAGATCGCGCCGCACCTCCGAATAGTCCATGAACATTGGTGAAGCCGCGACTACCGGGAACAAAGACGCGTTGCCCTATCTCCAGTCGGGCGTCTTTGCCGCAAGCGATAACATTGCCGACGCTCTCATAACCGGGAACCAGGGGATACGCCAGACCGGGGAAGGGAGGCATACGGCCATCCCACAGTAACCGTTCGGTGCCCGTGCTGATCCCGGTCCACTGGACCTCTACAACGCAATCAGTGCTGTGGGGCTCTGGCAACTGGACCGGTCGTATCGACATTTCGCCCGGTTGCTCAAAAACCACCGCAGTAGACGTTGCTCCCATGGCGGTACTCTCTGTTGACCCTACTACCTTGTTTATTGCCTTTATTCACGGCGTTTGGACCCGAATATCCCCCCCGCTGATGTTGCTAGAGCACCTTTTTGGGGCGCTCAGGATCATTTCGGTCCATCTGTAATTCTAAATTAACACGTAAATGTGTCAAATAATACATACATTTTTATTTTTTGGTGTTGCGGGACAAAGGCTGTGGCGCCTATTTTTCGGCCACCAACAGTCGTGTGAGCGCGGGGATAGGTGTGTGGTATTCGCGAACACGAACAAAACCAGCAGTAAGGCACATCGCCTCCAATTCCTGAGCACTTCGCGGGCGACCACTGCCCATTGCCCACAAGTAGAAGCTGAAATAGGTGTCACCGATCGATTCCGCGCCGGCAGTGCCTGCCATCGGTTCTGCGATGATCAGACGGCCGCCCGATCGGAGCGCTGAATAGAGACGACTCAATAGCTGCCTGATGGGTTCGTCGTCGTGGTCGTGCAACACCCGAATGAGGGAGAAAAGTTCCGTGTCTTGTGGCAGTGGCGAGTGGAACATATCCGTTGCGACAAAGCGGATATCCTGCGCTGTACCCTGTGTTTTTGCTTCGCTGACGACCTCGGGCAGGTCAAGGACAGTAGCATTTAATTCCGGGTAACGCCGTTTTACCGCTCGGGCAAACTGTCCAGTGCCTCCGGCAACGTCAACAAGAGAGGCGAAGTGCTTCAAGGGGTAACTGTCGAGAATATGGTCGGCGATGAGCGCCAGTGAGCTGCTCATTAGCCGACTGTACTCACGATGACTCTCTTCCGGTCGGGTACCCCCGGGTACGTAACTCCAGTAGTTCCTGAGGCCAGTTTTTTCCCGGTGCCGCAAAACAGCAAGCGGGTCAGCTAGATCACGGTAAAGCACGCCATGGTGGCGGACCATGTCAGCCACCCCGGGATTTCCCAATACGGCAGCGCCGAGTTCTCCGACCATCCAATGACCCGGAGTGACCTCGTCGGTGAGTTTTAGTGCGCGCGCGGCGGTGAGCAAAGTAAAAGCAGCCTGATCCGTTAATCCGCACATTGCAGCCACCGATTTGGTGGTCTCTATGCGGCCCTGCAACACGGCTAAAAGGTTGCTTTGGACCACTGCTGTGAGTGTCTGCGTGTAAACGAAACCGGCGGTAAGGTGATGAAGTTCAACGGCTTTTTGGTTCGCGATACGCCGGACGATAGGCGTTCTTGCCGCCCACTTCTGGAACCTTTGATTCGCGAGAATCCGGTTGCGAAAGAGGCGCCAGCGACAGCGCCAGTCTGAGGGCGTGGGTTGCGGATCTGGCCAGGTGTCGGGGTCGGCGAGCATAAATCAGGCCGCAGTGCGGCCCAGTTTTTCCGGTACGAACCGCTCAGACTGCGCACGAACAAGCCGCACTAAATTGGCCCTGCCGGCGCAATGGGGCACACTATCGAGACCCTCTTCAAGTAGTTGTTTGAGCCGATCGGTTGCACCATCCATGCCGAGCTCCTGAACGGCGCTCGGTCGTCCCAGCTTGGCGTCGATGCCAACCGGCTTGCCGATAATGTCGGGATCTCCCACCGCATCCTTGATGTCATCCGCGACCTGAAAAGCCTCGCCGATACACGCGCCCAGATTGACCCAGGGGCCGGGATCAACGCCTGCGGAAGCAGCGCCGGCACAGGTCGCGGCAATGAACAGCGCGCCGGTCTTGGCACGGTGGTAACGTGACACGTCGACACTAGACTCGCACTCCCAAGCCTGACCTGCCGCAATACCATGAGGAGCCCCAACGCCCCGGGCAAGAATAGACAAAACCAGAGGCACACGCTCTGAGCGAACGCTGTGAATCGCATAAACGGCGAGGGTCTGAAAGGCGGCGACGATGAGCGCATCGCCGGCAAGCACGGCAATGCGCTCGCCGAACTTGGCGTGCACCGATGGTTTGCCGCGTCGTTCATCGGCGTTATCAAAGCAGGGCAGATCGTCGTGAATCAGCGAGGCGCAATGAAGAAATTCCACTGCGCTCGCCGCTGCGGCTGCCAATGGCCTGTCGCTGCTGTTGTTGGCCAGTGCCACTGCCATACAAAGCTGTGGTCGAACTCTGGCGCCGCCTGGGAACACCGCGTATTGCATTGCCTCGGCCAGTAGCGGGGGGCATTGGGCAGTGACATGCTCTGCAAGGTACTCACGGATATCGGTCTCGCAGTCGAGTAGTGGGTCCTGCATTGCGCGCACTCCCATTGCTGTCATTATAAAATGACATATTTGCTGTTATATTAAGATGACACGCTACGCCACTCGTTGGTCGGGTGCAACCCCTATGAGCGAAACAACCGAGATGCGGTCCTCGACGCCATTGTTAGCCGGCTTGGCTACCGAAGGGCCGGGGTTTGATCAAGCCGTGAACGCCGGCGGCTACCGCTGGTGGTATGTCGACGGGTTCAGCGACTGCGGTCGCTTCGGCGTCACCGTGATTGCGTTTATCGGCAGCGTTTTTTCGCCCTACTATTTTCGCGCGCGGCGACGTGCGCCGGTATTGGCCGAAGATTACGTTAGCCTCAATGTGATCCTCTATGGCCGCGGACATAACCGCTGGTGCATGACAGAGCGCGGTGCCGCCTCGCTCGCGCAACATGCCGAGCGTTTGGAGATCGGACCCAGTGACCTCCACATTACCGACTCTGCGCTGACCATCGATGTGCGGGAGCGTGCCACGCCGCTGGGTCAGCCTGTCGAGGGCCGTATCACGGTGTTGTTCGGGCAGCTTTCTAATGAATGCTTCCAATTGGATAGTCAGGGATGTCACTGGTGGTGGCCAATGGCGCCCCAGGCGAGAATTAGCCTCGCTATGAGGCAACCCGAGTTGCAGTGGGAAGGGAGCGGTTACCTCGACAGTAACGCCGGTGATTCGCCTCTGGAGAGCGCATTTAATTCCTGGAACTGGTGTCGTGGCCATAAGGCGGGAAGTGGGTGCGAGATCCACTACGATGCGCAGTTATGCGGCGGTGGTGAAAAGCGACTATCCCTTCGCGTAGATGATCAGGGTCGCTTGTTCCGGACCGATACGCCAGAGCGACGTCGTCTGCCAGACGGACCTATCTGGCGGGTGGCGAGACCTGCCTGCCTGGACTTGGATGCACCGCATCGATTGCGGACGCTCGAGGATACGCCTTTTTACACGCGATCGCTGATCGAAACTGACAACACCCGGTTTATGCACGAGAGCCTGGATCTCACGCGCTTCTGTAAGCCTTGGGTGCAGTGGCTTCTGCCTTTCAGAATGCCCAGGGTGGCGGGTGGGCGGCAGGCTAATCCTGCTCTGACGGCTGGCCGTGAATAGCCATCTCGTCGCGCTGACCCATCACGATAAATAGCTCCAGCATCCAGGACGCGCTGGGCGAGAAGCGTCGGGGTGATGCGGGATTTTGCCACTCATTGCCGCGTGGAACAGCGTTGACTAAAAACTGATTCTCTGCGGCGCAGGGTGCCGACAGGATCGCCGGATTGGCGGGTGCGCTGCGGATCAAGCCCAGCAAGATCTGGAACTTTCGAGCACTCGAGACAATGGCCCGCCTGCTGATCGGGTCGTAGCCCCCGAGCATGACGGTGTGGCCAATCTCTGCATAGAGTCGTCGTGCCGCCCGAATACCCGGCCGGCAGCGGCTGGGTAGTTGCCTGATGCCCTCGTCGGCCTTTTGATAGCGATTTTCTGCCTCGTCTAGCAGGCGACTGAGCACCGCGGTTAACCCGGGACTCGTGCGTGGATTCTGGATGAACTCATCGGGGTCGATTCCTTGTTCCCTGAGCAGCGCGCGGGGAAGGTAGAGTCGGCCTGCGCGCGCATCCTCACCAACATCCCTACAGATATTAGTGAGTTGCATCGCAACGCCCAGGTCAGCGGCGCGCGCCAGTGTATGTGGGTCTCTGATGCCCATGAGCACCGCCATCATCACACCCACGGTTCCCGCTACCCGCGCCCCATAATCGAAGACGTCATCCAATGTTTCGTAGCGGCGACCCGTCGCATCCCATTCGAAGCCCTCCAACAGGGCATCGAGAAGCGCTCTGGGCAAGCCATGATCAGTAACGATCTGACTCAGCACCCTGTCAACGGGGTGGTTCTCGGGCGTCGCGGCGTAGATGAGATCCAGTCTTCGATGCAGGATTTCCAGTGCTTGATGTGGATCATCACCGAGGTCCACCAGATCGTCGGCGACCCGACAGAAGGCATAGAGTCCACAAGCTGATTCCCGCAGTGTCAGCGGCAAAAACTGTGACGCGATATGGAACGAGCGTGAGCCATGACAAAGGAGTTTTCGACACTCACTCATGTCGGTATGCGGCGTAGTGATTTGTAGATCGTTACGCACGCTGTTTGGCGGGTGTCGGAACAAGTTGATCGATCACTTTGGCCGAGGAGATGACTGCGGGCATGCCGGCCCCCGGGTGGGTGCCCGCGCCCACCAGATACAGTCCGTCAATGTCCTCACTGCGATTGTGGGGCCTGAACCAGGCGCTCTGCGTGATCCGCGGTTCATAACCAAAGGCCGCGCCTTTGACAGAATTCAGCCGATCATGGAAATCCTGAGGTGTTAGCAGTCTTGATGTGACGATTCGGTCCCGCAAGCCCGGCAGCATGGTCTCTTCCAGCCGTTTACAGATTCGCTCTTTGAACGTCTCGGCGTAGGCGGGCCAATCCACGTTGGCATCGAGGTGAGGCACTGGCGCCAACACGTAAAAAGTGTCGCAGCCTTCGGGCGCAAGTGTGGGATCCGTTTCTGTTGGTCGGTGCAGGTAGAGGCTGAAATCCTCAGCCAGAACTTTGCGTTTGAAGATGTCATCAAGTAAACCCTGATAACGTGGCCCGAGTATGACGGAGTGGTGAGGGACGTCCGGGTACTGTCCCTGAGTGCCGAAATACCAGACAAAGAGCCCGTTGGAAAAATGCGAGCGCTCAATTTTCTGATCGGTCCATCGCTTGCGGTGTTCAGGCTTGATCAAATGGCGGTAGGTCCACGCGGCATCGGCGTTGGATACGACGATATCGCTTTGGATGGTGCGACCATTCTTGAGCCGCACCCCCCGCACGGAGCCCGACTCGACGAGGATTTCCTCGACCTCTGCGTTGCATTCAATCAGCCCGCCTTGTCCCTCGATGAGGGAGGCCATGCCTTTCACGATGCTGCCCGTGCCACCCATGGCTGACCAGACGCCGAAACGTTGCTCTAGATAGGAAATGAGGGTGTAGACGCTGGTTACTGAGAACGGATTGCCGCCAATGAGCAGCGGGTGAAAGCTCATGGTCATACGCAGCTGTGGGTCCCGAATGTAGCGCGACACCAGTTTATAAACACTGCGATCAGCCCTGAGTCGAATGAGCTGTGGCATGAACCTAAACAGCGCCAGCAATGAGTCGAAGGGTTTGTCGACCAGACCTTCGAAGCCGACTTTATAGCGCTCCTCGCTGGCTTTTAGATAGCGCTCGTATCCCGCCGCATCGGCTTCGTTATAGGCTTTGATTTGTTCAATATTGTGCGCTTTGTTGCCGGAGTAATCGAAAATGCGTCCATCATCAAAGCGAATCCTGAAAAACGGATCCATGGGTCGCAAGTCGACATCGTCTGCGAAGGTTTTGCCGCAGAGTTGCCAGAGCTCTTCCAGTAGAAAGGGCGCCGTGACGATGGTGGGCCCTGCGTCAAAGGTGAAGCCATCCTGCCGGTAGACATACGCGCGGCCCCCGGGTGCATCCAGCTTTTCCAGCATATGCACGCGATAACCTTTGGCGCCCAACCGGATCGCCGCCGCCAGTCCGCCAAAGCCCGTGCCAATCACCAATGCGGTGGGGCGGGCGTCTGCGGTGCTCAGGGCATCGAAGGCGGACTGCGCAATATTCATAAATTAAAGACACTTTAACTGTCTATTATAATTGACAGTGTACCAGTGCGTTATCGAGGCTGCACAGCTTTCTTTTTAGGATCCGGCGGTGGATTCGGTGACCAGTTGATGCACAAGATCAACAAAGGCATCGGGTGACTCCTCGTGGCCGAGATGCCCAAGCGCGGGTACTCGAACGGTTCGGCAACGCGCAAAATGGTGTGCCACAGAGGTGCTACGGATGGGTGGAATTGTTCGGTCGCCCTCGCAGGCAACTAGCCAAACCAAGGAGTCGATATCCGACAGCCGGCGGAGCAGGGGTGGCAAATCCCATCCCGCCATCATGCGCAAGGTCCCGGCGATATGATCGGGTTGAGCCAGGAGTGCACCGTAGCATCGTGAGCTCAGGGGGCTTACATGGGAACCGGTGTCGGAAAGCATCGATGCGGTTGCGCGCCAGCGGAGGGTGGGGGAGGCGAGCGCTTTGGGCAGCCAGCGGCTGTTCGCTAGCCACCGCGCAACGCCGCTGAAAAAGGGGGCGGCCATGGCCCCGAAGGGTTTGAATGCTGCGTTGATGCAGAGCAGGCCCTGCGGTTGCTGTGGCAGATCCAGCGCCAACTGTGCCGCTAATGCCGAGCCTGCCGAGTGTCCCACAATCCACTGGGGCGCAACGCCGAGCTGCGCCAGCAGTGCCCCTAGGTATTCCGAAAACGCTCTCAGGCCAACCTGCTCGGGAGGTAGCAGTGTGGTAAATCCCTGCCCCGGTAGATCGGGGCAGATGACCCGATAAGTTTCCGCGAGTTTTGTAGCCATACCATAGAAGGAATGGCTTGATGCGCCGGCTCCGTGTAGTAGCAAAATGTCGGGACCTGTGCCCGAGATTTGCACATGAAAATCGATGTTGTCGATCGTAACGAATTGGCTGGCCGCGGAGAGCGGCCAGAAATCGGCGACTTCCGCCCATCGCTCTCTTGGGGTCATGGCGTCGCCGCTCGAATCGTTCGGTTCAGTGTTTTTGCGTCGGCCTTGGGTAGGGCGATGTAGGTGCTGTGGAGCGTGTCAGCGAGTTCTCTGGCCCGCGGTTGCGGGCGCTGCGCCGTGTCGATGACAATCCCATTAATTGCGTTTTCTGCCAGTGTCCGCGCGGCGGCCAAGGCATCGCGTGTACCGGCCTCACGGTTACGGGCGCCGTCGCGTGCCACGTTTGCGGCGCCATCAGTTAGCAGTACGTAATTCGTGGTGAGCCCTTGTTTTGCACCCCTTTGCGCGGTTTCCCGTGCCAGATCCAGCGCGGCTGCCATGGGTGTGGCGCCTCCACCGGGGAGAGCCGCCAGCGCTTTTTTCGCCCGCACCAGCGAGCGGGTCGGGGGTAAGAGCAGCTCCGCGCTCTCATCGCGAAAAGCGATGAGTGCAACCTGGTCGCGCCGGACGTAGCAGTCCGCGAGCAGAAGCTCCACAGCGCCTTTGGCTTCGGCAAGCCGCTGCATCGCCGCAGATCCGGATGCGTCGACAACAAACAGCGTAAGTGTCTCGCGGCGCTGCTGAAACCGCGTAAGGTGAATATCGTCTCGGCGGATTTCGAGTCCCCTCGCACGAGGGCCTCGCTCTCGCTTGCGCAGCGGTTGCCAAGGTGCCGCCGCGCGCAGCGTAGCGAGAATATTCACTCTGCCGCCTTTACGATGGTCGCCACGAAATGCGCCGGTCGGTCGTCCTCTTTGCTGGTGTCGGTGTTGTGCGCCAGATGCGCCGGCGCTGCTGTGCCGCAGCTTGGCGGCGCGCGTTTGTATTTGTTCCAACAGGCCCGGAGGTAGCACAGCGAGCGCGGCCTGAAGCAGACGATCCTCCTCAGAAATCTGTTCCTCCGGTCTCGGAGGTGTCTGCTCTTCTGCGTTCTCTTCCGGAGGTGGAGGAGGCTCCGCCTCTGGTGGACTGAACTCGGGGATTTGTTGTGCTTTGGGAAGCAGGCAAAGGCGTACCGCCAGCGATAGATCCTCTTCACTCGCGCTGTTGCGTGCTCCCAACGCGGCGCACGCGCGCAGGGTCTTCAAAGTCGCGATTAGTGCGCGGGGTGAGGTGATGCCGAGCGCGACACCGATCGCGTTCACCGCCTCGTAGTGGTCCTCGCTAATTACAATGTCATCAAGCTGGGCCCGCGCGCGCTCAACGTCCGCGCTGGTGAAGGCCTCATCCTCCGTGTCGTGAATACCCATGGCCTCGAGATTAACGGTGATCCCAAGTCGGTCTCCCAACGCGGGATGAATCGTTTCATCTTCGGTACCCTCGTCGCTCGCGATCACTGTGAGCCGAGTCATCGGCGTGCTGGTAATGCCATCCCGCGCCACTCGAAGCTGACCTTCGTCGAGCGTGGCACAAAGGTGATGCACGGTGTTGCGCGGCATCCGCTCCGCCATGGCGGCAATTACAATGCGCTGGTCACACTCGGCCAGCACACCTTGCTCCGCGACAGGTTTGCCTCGCTCGAGCGTGGCTGTCAGGTCGGTGCCTCCCAACAAGCGCGCTTCCGGAATGTTGGCGGGGATTTTTCGTAAAACGGACTGGCCTGAAAGATGTCTTACTCGATCCAGCCAATAGTCCCGCACAGGCCCCGGGGGCGCCCGCAGATGCGCGCCACCCACCGTGTGCCGCAGCAGCACCAGCAGTGCCGCGGCCCACTCTGCATCAACCCAGGGAGAGGCGTTATCGGTCGAGATCATTACCAAATAGTTCAGATATCGCGCGCTCAACGCGGCTATCGGCGCTCGACTCGTCCAGAGGGTCGCGCCTCAGCCGGTGTCGCAGGACAGAAATTGCCACGGTTTTCAGATGCGAGAGTGTCGCGGCATTTTTACCTTGTAGGGCCGCCAGTGCTCGCGCACTGCGTACAAGGGTGAGTTCGCCACGTAAGCCATCGGTCCCCAGAGAGAGACACAGTTGGGCCGCAGTCTCCAGTAGCTGAGCAGGTGTATCTACTTCGTCCAGACGGGCTCGGGCCTCTTGTATTTTTCGGCGCAGGGCACTCTCTTTGCGCGCCCATTTTTTTCTGAAGGCGGTTCGGTCATGATCGAAGGCTTCCCGCTGGCGAATAATTTCGACGCGGGTGGGTACGTCCGACGGGGTGCGGACATCAACAGACAGTCCGAAGCGATCCTGCAATTGTGGGCGCAATTCGCCTTCCTCTGGATTGCCACTTCCTACCAGCACAAAACGAGCGGGGTGGCGAATACTCAACCCCTCTCGCTCAACCACATTTTCTCCTGACGCCGCCACATCGAGCAGCGCATCGACAATGTGATCCTCGAGCAGGTTGACCTCGTCCACGTAAAGAAAGCCGCGATTGGCTTGCGCCAATAAGCCCGGCTGAAACGCCTTCTCGCCATTAACCAGTGCTCTCTCGATATCGAGGGCGCCGACCACCCGATCCTCGGTAGAACCCAGTGGCAGGTCGACAACCGGTATCGTGACCGCCCGGCTGGCTGGCGTCTCGCTGGATTTGCCGCAGTGGTCACACAGGCCGGGTCTGGGCAGGTGCGGATCACATTGATAGAGGCATTGATCGACAACTTCGATGGTGGGCAGCAGGGCGGCCAAAGCGCGAATGGTTGTGGATTTTCCTGTGCCGCGCTCACCCAATACCAGTACGCCGCCCACACCAGGGTCGACTGCAGCGACCATCAGCGCCTGTTTCATGTCTTCCTGACCGACGATGGCGGTGAAGGGAAAAGCGATGCTCATGAGTGCCCCCTGGACTCCTTGTTGTGGGTGGACGTTTTCGTCATCGGGACGAGAACTGCCGTATTGCTCCCTCCGATGGGAGAGCTACCCCTTTTATTGTCAGATAATTTATACTATCTCACTGTCAAATGTCATTGATGGTTATAACATGGCTCAGCCGCTGACGCCTGCTTTGGACGCGGAACAATTTGCTTTCTCGCTCAACGGCGGGGTGACGCTGCGCGGTTATCGCGGGGAAGTGAATGAGGGTACACCGCTGGTGCTGCTTCACAGCATCAACGCAGCCCCCAGCGCGATGGAGGTGCGTCCGCTTTTCGAACATTTTCGCGACAAGCGGCCGGTATGGGCGCCCGATTTGCCTGGGTTCGGTTTGTCTGATCGGCCGGACGTTCGCTATAGCAGTAGTCTCTACGCTCGCTGGTTGGCGGAGTGGCTGGATAGCTTGCCGGGAGCTGCCGATGTGGTAGCACTGTCGCTGACAGGCGAATTCATGGCTCGGGCGATTCTGGAACAGGGCGCGAAGGTACGCAGCCTGAGTTTGATATCACCCACGGGCATGAGCGTTCGTATGCCAAGCGCCTTGCCTGAGGGTTCGCCATTTGAGCGCCTACTGGCATCGCGGTGGGTGGGGCCGCCGCTCTTTCGGGCGCTGACTAGTCTTCCGAGTATCCGGTGGTTTCTGGGTCAGGCTTTTGTTGGTGCAACCCCCGAGTATTTGGTGCGGTATGCTCGCGAGACGGCGCGACAGCCCGGCGCGCATTACGCACCACTCAAATTCTTGACGTTCAGTCTGTTCACTGAGCAGGCGATTTCAAGACTTTACAGCCGGTTGAAAAATCCTTGCCTGGTGTTATTTGATCGCGACCCCAATATTGGCTTTGAACGTCTGCCTGAATTAACCCACGTGCACAGCCATTGGGCTGCCAAGCAGTTGTCGCCGAGCTTGGGTCTGCCTCATTGGGAGTTGACCAAGGAGACTATCGAGGCCCTCGAAGATTTTTGGGTGCCCCCCGGGCAGGGAGCGATGGCTTCAAGCGATATCCCGGAGAACAGCGCGCGCCGCAAGTCGGCCTGACAGCGTAGCCATGGGCACGCCCGGTCCCGGATGAACACTGCCGCCAGACAGATATAAACCGCGCAAGCGACTTCGCGCCCCCGGACGGGTAAAGCTGGACCAGATGCCGTGCGATGATCCTCCGTAAAGCGATCCGCCGCTGGCGGGAAATCTACCGTTCCAGTCAGCGGGTGTTGTGCTGACACAGTCCTGATCGCGGAAGCTCAAGTTCAGGCCGCAACGGTTCAGCACGGCAAGGGCGTTGTCGCGGGTTCTGGCCACTTGATCTTCTTCCCATTGGTGTTGATCTCCGTCTGCCGGTGCATTGACCAACATCAGCATACGTTCCGATCCGTTGAGTGTGTGACGGGGTCCTCTGTCTTGCGCGCAAAGATACACCGTCGGCTTTTCCGGAACGGATCGGTCGTGAAATAGCGTGTTGAACTCACTGGGATAATTCGATTCAAAAAACACATTGTGGTGGTCCAGGTCGAAGCCGGAGCTGCTGCCTTTGATACACCAGGTGAGCGCGGAGAGGCCGCGTCGTTGAGGCGGTCTCGGTTTTACTGCGCGCATGGCGCCAGCACCCAGTTGACCGGTTGCCAAGGCGTTGCTGTCACCATTAAAGATCACCGCATCTGCGGTTAGCGTCGTGCCATCGTCCAATCGCACTCCTGCAGCCTTACGACCCTTGACCAACACTTCGCTGACGTGGGTGTTGAGGTGCAGATCTACGCCGAGATGCTTCGCCAGTGTCGCCATCGCGGCAGCCAACCGGTGCATACCGCCATCGACTAACCACACGCCTTCGAGCTCCACATGGGCAATGAGCATAAGGGTTGCCGGTGTGCTCAAGGGTGATGAGCCGACATAGGTTGCGTAACGAGCAAAGAGTTGTCGCAAGCGCTCATCCGAAAAAAATTGGCCGAGTGCTTGCCATAAATTGGGCGCGGGGCGTGCAGCGAATAGAGAGCTGGGATGATGCTCTCTGAGTACCCGGCTCACCAGTGCCAGAGGGCTGGGCTTGGGTGCTTTCATAAAGGTATTTGCAAGTGTTTGGTGGATCTTGGCGCTCTGACTGTAAAAGCGCTCGAAGCCCACCGCATTTTCGCTCCCGGCAAACGCTTCGATCGACTCCCGCGATTGGGTCAGGTCGGGATAAAGATCCAGAACCCCACCGTGGGTCCACGCATGTCGTGCAATGATCGGACTGTTTAGCAGGGTGACGTGGTCTTCCAGACGAGTGCCGGCGTCGTCGAACAGTTGCTCAAAAATTGAGCGCATGGTGAGCACTGTAGGGCCGCCATCGACCATACGGTTGTCGACTTCGCGCGCATGCATTTTGCCCCCGGGCGCGGACGCGCGTTCGAGTAGGGTGACCCGAAAACCGGATCGGGCCAAATCAATGCCTGCGGCTAAGCCGCCCGCACCTGCACCGATGACAATGGCGTGTTTGGCGGTCATGCCACTCGCCATTTTCTGGTCGGTGGTCGCGTTACTGCCCGCTGGTGATAAATGATCAAAGCCAGGCCGACAACCAACGGTATGGCCCAGAGGCCGGGCTGCAGGGCCAGCTCCGGGACCAGGCGCACGGCACCAAACGCGAAAAATGCGGTGTAGACCGAAATGCCCGCGCCAATAAGGCACTTGATGTGCTCCTTGATGCGGTCCGTCGGGAGGGGATGGGGCTTGTAGATAAACCAGAGGTTGGTTGCCACCGTCGCAAATCCTACCATCGAGATGCCCATCATCATTGGCTCTGATGCCATGACGCCCCGCATCAGGCAATTCACCGATACGGCGCTCAGCAGTACTTGGGAAAGCAGGTTGTGCCACACCCGGTTACGAGCGTGCTCCGCACCATGGCGCATGCTCAGCCAGCCCTGCCAGGCGAGATTGATGGTTAGTGTGGCGAGGTACAGCATCATCCATCCAAAAATATTGGTAATCGCTTGGGGATCGGCAAAGAGCGCGTGCGTGGCTAAATGCGGATGGGTACCTGTGGGGTCATAGAGCGTGGTCAGGCTGATTGCTACTGCCGTGAAACCCGTTGCTATCATGGATTGAACAAAGAGGGTGCCCGCGCGCCTATGAAGTCGCCCGCCTTTGCGACCAGCAATCGGTATCCAGATCACACACAATCCCACCGATCCTGTCGCAATGTGCAGGCCCACCAGCCATTCAAACAGGGTGTGGGTCGACAGCATCAGACTGCCCCTCCATACTGAGCGTTCTGAGAAGGAACTCCGAGATGGCTGCGTCGGTCCCCTACATTCCCCCCAAGCCACTGTCGCTTTGGTCGGTCGTCGCGCTGGCCCGCGTGTTGTGGAGAGGGGACGGTAACTTGCTGGAATTGTTGCCGGCGGCTGCCTACCATTTTGACGTCGGTAATCTCGGCTACTCGAGACGCTCGACGGTGCTCTTTAACGACCCTGAAGCTGTGCGAGAGATCATGCGCGACGCCGACGGCGTGTTCCCCAAAAGCGACTTGATGGTCAATGCCCTCGAGCATCTTATTGGAGACAGTATTTTCGTCACCGATGGCGAGCGATGGAAAAGACAGCGCGCAATGATCGACCCGGCTTTTTCGCACATGCGTATCAGCCATGCCTTCACTGCCATGCAGGCGGCGGTCAATGATCATTTGGCAACTTTGAGAGAGAGAGCGACATCGGGAGCCGAGTTCTCTCTCGACCTCGCAATGAGCCACCTTACTGCTGATATTATTTGTCGCACGGTGTTCTCTACGCCTCTGCAAACGGGTGTTGCAGTCGATGTCTTTGAGGACTTCACGCTGTTCGAGCGCTCGGCAGTGCAGGTCGACGTATTGCGCTTGATTGTGAAACCCGCTTGGAGTGATACACCGCAACCGCCCGAAGTACTGGCCGCCTGCGAGCGGATTCGGCGTCATCTTGGGAAGTTGGTGGACTCGCACCTTAACGAACCCGATCGCTTCGATGATATCGCCAGCAGCGTGATCGCCGCGCGGGATCAGGAGACCGGGGCACCGTTCTCTCGAGAAGAGCTGATCGATCAGTTGGGCGTTTTCTTCTTGGCGGGCCATGAAACGACAGCCAGTGCGCTGACTTGGGCTTTTTATATGCTCGCGGCGCAACCTCAGTGGTTGGGTCGTCTTCGAGAGGAAATTGATCGGGTGGCAGGTGAGGCGCCACTCACCTTTGAGCTGACGCGGCAGTTGCCGCTGGTAAAAGCGTTCTTCAAAGAGACGCTGCGCCTTTATCCCCCTATCACCTTTATGCCGCGAGTGGCGCTGCGCGAAACGACGGTGGCCGGACGGCGTTTGCGCAGGGGAGCGCTGGTGATGATTGCTCCCTGGACGCTGCAGCGTCACTCCAAATGGTGGTCCGAGCCTCACGCGTTTCAACCGGAAAGATTTTTGCCTGAAAATGAGAGTGCACTCACGCCGGGGGCCTATATTCCCTTTGGTCAGGGGCCGCATACGTGCGTCGGTGCCGGATTTGCCCAGACAGAGAGTGTTCTGATCCTCGCTGAGCTCGTGCGTCATTTCGACTGGGAGTTGAGTCCCGGACAAACGGTCCGCCCTGCAGCGCGAATGACCACCCGGCCTGCACGCCAGATCATGCTTCACGTTGCTCACCGTGGCTCATAGCCTCGGCCTCGTCGCCGCGGTTCTCTTCAAACCAATGCCAGGCGATATCACACTGACTCGCATCACCAATGGTCATTCGCTCGGTAATTGATCGCCAGATAAATTCCCAACATAGAGGTGTCATGAGCAGAAAGGGAAGTGGGTCGCGCCAGGACCAAACCGCGTCCCGCGAGGTCAACAGATCACGCCAGCAGCGCAGCATATTGCCGAGCTGAAAACGCAGGAGATATTTGTAGGCTTCCGTCAACGTTGAATAGCCCCACTGCGCACGTTTTCCCGCCGGACTGATGGGTGCCGGCTCTGTCGTTTCGCCCATCACCGCGGCGCCCAGCCATGTCTCATCAAGAAAATGAATGCCGCTACTGATTCGGGGATTGCATTCAATGCCCCAGGGAATACCGCCGTGGTCCAGAATAAAATCGAAACTGATAAAGCCGGTCACACCCGTGTCGGAGAGAAATTGCTCGATCCAGCGTTTCACTGAAAACGGGGTGGGAGCGCTCTGAAATCCGACCGCTACGGTGCCGCTGTGTGTGCTGCCACGATAGCTGGCGGTTGCTTTCACTTCGCCGTTATCGACCCAGCTCAGGGTGCACAGATGGGTGCCAACGACCTTGCGTTGCAGGAGCATTTCGTGCGACGGCGCAGGTATGCTGCTGCCCCGGTCGATAAATGAGACGTCGGTGCCCGAGCAGCCCCGTCTGGGCTTCAAAACACAGTCGGTCTGCCTAATCAGCGCTCGGGTTTCAGCATCAGCAGTCGTAAAAACAGAGGGCGCCGTCACGCCCCTGGCAATGGCGTGGTCAACAAACAGCAGCTTGTCGTGCCACTGCTCTATCCAGTGGGACGACGGGCCCACGTAGCGAACATGCTCAGGCAGCCGAGGTGCAAGTCGAGCCACGTGGCAGATTTCTTCGGAGGCGGGGATCAAATCCGTGACCCGCTCTCGGTCAATAATCTCAAGGATGTCCTGCTCCCAGGCACCAACATCCCGATTGGGCGCGGTGACCTGATAATTCTTGGCCACCGACCGGCTGACAGTGCAGAGTTGGCGCTTCAGTGGATCTGCCACGATGACCCTAACGCCGTTGCGATGCAGTGCCCGTGCCAAGGTCAGCGCTTTGGGAAAGCGCCCAACTGTCAATAATGCGGTTCTTGCCACCATTCCAAGAAAACACAGCCCCTGTGTATTAATAGTTGTACTGTATTTATGTCTAACAATCTAGACGCAAAGTGGCATTGGGTAAAAGCGGTAATTCCCGCCGGCGCTCGTTGGGTGGTTAAGTTTGCGCCGAGGGGCAGAAGTGGCGTTGATAGTTGCAGCAAAGTAAGACAGATCGGCCATCCGCGCGTAGCAATCGGCGAGCACCGCTACCGGATCGCGAAGCCGGCTGTGCATCCTTGCTTGCGTTGTCGCCCTTGCGAGGCCCGCACCCTGTTTTCAGTTAGCCGCCTGCGTTAAGGTGCACGCCCAATTTCTGACTGTAAGAGACACATTGCTGCTATGAACGCCAAAGTTGATTTGCCCGGCCATACCCGCTACCCGAATCTTTTTTCGCCCTTGGATCTCGGGCACACGCAGTTGCGTAACCGCTGCATTATGGGCTCGATGCATACCGGGTTAGAGGAGCAACCGGACGGGTTTGAGCGCATGGCTGCGTTTTATGCGGAGCGGGCCGCGGGTGGCGTGGGTATGATCATCACGGGTGGTATCTCCCCCAACGAAGAGGGGGGTATGGTGGTCACCGATGAGCATGGCAAGCCCCTGGCGGCAGCATCAAAGCTCAATACAGAGGAGGAAGCAGCGGGCCATCGGATTGTCACCGAAGCGGTTCACAGTGTGGCGCCCGACTGCAAGATCTGTCTGCAAATTCTGCATATGGGGCCTTTGGCGTACAACGCGGGTGCCGTAGCGCCCTCGCCGGTGCGCTCTCGTATCGGCGCTTTCTCACCCAACGAACTCGACGAGGCAGGTATCGAGAAGCAGATAGCTGATCACGCAAACTGCGCGATGCTTGCCAAGCAAGCGGGGTATGACGGCGTCGAAATCATCGGCTCAGCCGGTTATCTGCTCTCCACCTTTTTGGTTGAGAAAACCAATCAGCGGAACGATCAGTGGGGTGGTAACTACGAGAACCGCATGCGCTTTCCGGTGGAAGTAGTGCGCAGAGTTCGCGAGGCGGTCGGGCCTGATTTCATCGTAATTTTCCGTATTGCAGCCATGGATATGCTCCAAGGGGGCATGAGCTGGGATGAGATCGCTTTGCTCTCCAAAGCCCTCGAAGCTGCCGGGGTATCCATTATCTCAACGCACTTTACCTGGCATGAATCTCAGGTGCCGACGATTGCCACTATGGTGCCAAGGCGGGCCTTCACCGGCGTGACGCGGCGCGTACGCAACGAAGTCTCGGTGCCCGTGATTACCTCGAATCGTATCAATATGCCGGACGTGGCCGAGGCCGTGCTGGCGGATGGAGACGCAGATTTGGTCTCGATGGCGCGCCCGATGCTGGCCGATGCCGAGCTGATGAAAAAGTCTGCAGAAGGCCGTGAGCACGAGATCAACACTTGCATTGCCTGCAACCAAGCCTGCCTTGACCACACCTTTGCGATGAAGACGACATCTTGTTTGGTGAATCCCCGGGCGTGTCACGAGACGGTCCTGAATTGGGCGCCCGCTACTGCGATAAAAAGTATCGCGGTTATCGGTGCCGGGCCCGCGGGGCTTGCCTACGCCACCGTCGCCGCTGAGCGTGGCCACGATGTGACGCTTTTCGATGGCGCCGACGAAATTGGAGGCCAATTCAATTTGGCAAAACAGGTGCCTGGCAAAGAGGAGTTTCATGAAACGATTCGTTACTACCGCGCCATGCTCGAAAAATATCAGGTGACCGTGAAGCTCGGTGTGCGCGTTGGCGCGGAAGACCTCAGCGACGCGGGATTCGATCATATTGTGGTGGCGACTGGAATTAATCCGAGGGTGCCCGAAATTCCCGGGATCGATCATGAAAAAGTGGTCGGTTACATCGATGCGATCAAGGGTAATAAACCGCTGGGTAAGAAAGTCGCGGTGGTGGGTGCCGGGGGCATTGGCTTTGATGTTACCGAACTGATCACTCACGAGGGCACCAGCTCCGCACTAGATATCGATCTGTTTGCGAAGGAGTGGGGCGTTGATTTTGAAAATCACCCCCGCGGCGGTGTTACCGGGGTTGAGCCCGTGGTGCACAAGGCCGACCGAGAGGTCTGGCTGATGCAGCGTAAGGATACGCCGGTTGGCCGAGGGCTGGGTAAGACGACCGGGTGGACGAAGCGCCTGTTGCTGAATCGTCGCGGGGTCAACATGATCAATGCGGTGGAATATATTCGCATCGACGACGATGGGTTGCATGTGCTGGTTGGCGGGCAACCCAAAACCTTTGATGTCGATACGGTGATCATTTGCGCGGGTCAGGAGCCGGAGCGTGGTTTGTATGATGCCCTGGAAGCGAAGGGCGTGTCGGTAGAGCTGGTTGGTGGTGCTTACGAGGCCGCAGAGCTAGACGCCAAAACGGCGATTAATCAGGCGACTCGACTCGCGGCGGCGATCTAGTCCGAATCTTGGATTACCCGGGTTTGCAGAACCCTGTGGCGGTCCTGCCCGCTAATCCATTTGCGCGTGACATCGGGGTCTTTGGCTGGCACCCTGCGCGCCGCATTTGATGGTTGTTGAAGAGAGGAAATTTACCCATGGCTCGCTGGGAATGCATTGTCTGCGGACTGATTTACGACGAGAAAGAAGGCTGGCCAGAGGATGGCATCGCTCCTGGTACCAAGTGGGAGGATGTACCTGAGGACTGGACTTGTCCCGATTGTGGCGTGGGTAAAGCAGATTTTGAGTTAATTCCGGGTTCCGATGCCGACGATAGCCCGGCTGAGGCCGCGGAGTCTGATGTATCCCCTCAGGCGCCCGCCCGCAGCGTGGTCGTGATTGGTTCTGGGCTAGCGGGTTACGGACTGGTGCGCGAGTTGCGGCGCAGGGATGAGGCCGTCGAAATCACGGTATTGACCGCGGATGGCGGCGAAGGTTACTCCAAACCCATGATTTCCACTGGCTACACCAAGGGCTTTGACGCCGATAAATTGACGGCGCAACGGGCAGAAGAGTTAGCTGAGCAATTGAACGTGACGGTTCGAACTCGTACGCGAGTGGCGAGTATCGATACGGCTGCGCAAATGGTGCAGATAGAAGGCGGCGAAGCGCTACCCTATAGCGAGCTGGTGCTGGCTTTGGGGGCGGAGCTGATTCGTCCGCCGATTTCAGGCGATGCGGCGGATGATGTCCTCGGTGTGAACGACCTCGACGACTATCGCCGTTTTCAGGATCTGCTGGCCGCCAAGGGCGCGAAGAAGGTTGCAATTATCGGTGCGGGCCTCATTGGCTGTGAATTCACCAACGATCTTGTCAACGGTGGCTTTACCGTTGAGGCCGTGGATCCGATGGGATGGTGTCTGCCGACTTTGCTGCCTGAGCGATCGGGGCGCGCCGTACAGGCGGCGCTGGAAGAAAAGGGTGCCACATTCCATTTCGGCCCGCTGGCGACAGAAGTCAATCATGCCGGTGAGCGTTATGTGGTCACACTCAATAATGGCGACACGATTGAGGCCGACGCGGTGCTGTGCGCCGTCGGCGTTCGCCCGCGAACGCAGCTCGCCAAAGAGGCTGGCATTGAGGTGAATCGCGGCATTGTTACCGACCGGCAACTACTCACCAGTGCACCCAATGTCTATGCCATGGGAGATTGCGCCGAAGTCGCGGGGCACGTGCTGGTTTATGTGGCACCGCTCATGGCCTGCGCGCGCGCATTGGCCGCCACACTGGCAGGCGAGCCCACAGCCGTGAGTTACCCCGCTATGCCGGTGGCGATCAAAACACCCGCGTGTCCGGTGGTGGTGTCGCCGCCCGCTAGGGATGCTCAAGGTGATTGGCACTTCGAGGGCGAAGCCCCTGATATCAAGGCGTTATTCCGATCCGACGCCGGCGATCTGCTGGGTTTTGCGCTTACGGGTCAGATGGTTAAGGAACGGATGGCCCTGACCAAGGAATTACCCGACATTCTGAGCTGATTTACGCTGTCAGGCGTGGCGCCCGGCTTCAGAACGCCGTGCGTTTGGACTATCCGAATGTCTCGCCACGCCGGCTATACTCCCTCGCAACCGATGAGGTTAGTACCGGAATCCGCGTGAACCCAGACGCTCCTGATCAAGAGGCGCTCTCCCGAGCTTGGGAGCCGTTGCAAATCGGCCCCATCACCCTGCGCAACGCTTTTATCAAGGCGGCGACCAACGAAAATATGTCGAAAAAGGGTGTGCCTACGCTGGCCATGCTCGAGCATCATCGCGACCTCGCCGAGGGCGGGGTAGGCATGAGCACGATGGCCTATTTAGCGGTGGAAAAAACCGGAAGAACCCTTGCCGATCAAATCTGGTTGAGGCCAGAAATTCTGCCGGATCTTCAAGCGGTAACACAGGCGGTGCATCAGGCGGGTGGGAAGATCGCCGCGCAAATCACCCACGGTGGTTCGTTTGTTACAGGTACCTTTGTACCGGCTCCCCTCAAGAGCGCCAGTGGTGGTCTCAATGCGGCGGGTCTGCTGTGCGGGAATGTGTTTCGACGGGCGATGAATCTGAGTGACATGGACGAGATGGTTGCGCGTTTTGTGGAGGGCGCAGAACTGTGTGTAGCCGCCGGTTTTGATGCCGTCGAGATCCATATGGGGCACGGCTATTTGCTCAATCAATTTATTTCACCCATGGACAATCGTCGCACCGATGAGTTCGGAGGAGGCCCCGAGAATCGGGTGCGTTTTCCCGCGCGGGTATTGCGCGCCGTCAAGGAGGCCATCGGGGATCGTATTGCCGTGTTGGCCAAGATCAATGTGGACGATGGTCGCACCCGCGGCGCCCACATCGAAGATGCGATCGTAACAGCGCGCGCGCTGGAGGCTGCGGGAGCCGATATGCTGGTGCTGTCGGGCGGTCGCAACGTGGAGTCCAACTGGTTTACCTTCGGTAGCAGCATGAACCTAGACGCAATGATGCGCGTGATTGGCAAATGGACTCTGACCGGGATCGCTGTGGCGAGCACCGCGAAAACCGCGCCGAAGGTGACCTTCAGAGAGCTCTACTTTTGGGATTACTCCATCAAGATTCGCGATGCGGTCTCGATGCCACTGGCTTATATCGGCGGTGTTAAAAGCACTGCCAACGTTGCACAGATCATCGCGGGGGGGTTCGAAGCCGTTGTGATGGGCCGCGCCCTGCTGCGAGAACCGGACTTGGTCAATCGATGGCGGCAAGCACCGGTTGAGCCCTCAAAGTGCGATAGCTGCAATAGCTGCCTGGCCTATATTTACCATCCTGCGGGCACGTGGTGTATCCATCGTCCGGTCAACGAGCTGGCGAAAAATCTGATTCCCGCTTCGCAGGGCGCTTGAACGGCTTAGTGGTTAAGTAGCGCCTCCAACTTTTCCTGATCTGCAACAAAACGTCGGATCCCGTCACTGAGCTTTTCGGCAACCATGGGGTCCTGGTTATTCGCAAATAAAAACGCGCTCTGGTTCATTGCTGCAGGTCGCGGCGATCGGTCGCCGTCGTCACACAGGCGCTGCGGAAGAACACCGTCGTCGGCTTCAAGTTGCTGTAACAGATCAGGACTGATGGTCAGCCGATCGCAGCCCGCAAGGGCTTCTACTTGCCCCGTGTTGCGGAAGCTCGCACCCATGACCACGGTTTCGTAGCCGTGGGCCTTAAAGTGGTGGTAAATCCGGGTCACCGATTGCACGCCGGGGTCATCGGTGGGGTCGGTAATCACCAGGTCGGTATTGGCGGTGTACCAATCGGTGATGCGCCCGACAAAAGGTGAGATTAAGAACACCCCGGCATCGGCGCAGGCACAGGCCTGTTCGAAGCTGAAAATCAGTGTGGCGTTGCAATGGATGCCGCGTTGCTCTAATACCTCGGCTGCCCGAATGCCTTCCCAGGTCGCAGCGACTTTAATGAGCACGCGGTCAGCACCAATGCCGGCATCCGAGTACAGCCCAATCAGTTTTTCGGCCTTCGCAATGGTGGCCGCAGTATCAAAAGACAGCCGCGCATCGACTTCGGTACTGATCACGCCCGGGATGACTTGGTTGATTTGGGCGCCAACGCTGACCGCAAAGTGATCGACCTTGTCCGCGACGGCACCCGGCGATGCCGCGAGTGCAGCAACCTGATCGGAGAATTCGGGCAACGCAGCCGCTTTCAATAGCAGCGAGGGGTTAGTGGTCGCATCGGTGGGCTTAAGGCGAGTAATCGCTTCCAAATCACCGGTGTCTGCCACTACGGTGGTGATCGAGCGAAGTTGTTCAAGCTTATTCATAACGGATTCGGTTGAGGCAGGCTGCTAAACGCTAGGAGAGATCATAGCAGAGGTCAGGGCCAACCCAG
>JAYNNB010000023.1:0-25473 GCA_038112515.1 Luminiphilus sp. | reverse complement strand
ACTTAACGGCATCAAGGTCAGTGATGTAGTCACTCGCGGCTTGACTACTGTCTCGCATTTTGTCGCGTGAGGCACGGTAGCCATCTGCTTCACCTGATACACTCGCACTGCAATTGAGAAAGAGCCAAGCACCCTGACTTCCTACTTTAGTCGCTGATAGCCACCTCAGATGCAGTGGGTCGGCGCGACCGGAAACATTTTGTGAAGAAAAGTCTGATGATTAATCTGCCAGCAACGCCCATTGCGACGTCTTGCCTGTTTCATGCCTTGGCAATGACACTGGGATTAGCCGCATGCGTATCCGCAGCCGCAGTACCTCAAGGGTCTGTGGAACATGGTGTACAGGCTGAAAGTGCAAACAGAACTGCCGAGGAGAAGAAAGAGGCGCGGGATGAGGCAAAGCCGTGGCTGATCACCCCCACTCTATCGGCTGATCCGAAATTGGGCGCCAATGTTGGTGGCGTTGTTGCCTATCTAAAGCGGTTGGATGCTGAATCTACCCCTTCGATGATAGGGCTCTCGGTGTCCTACTCGGACACAGATTCGTTAGCGGGCGGCGTGGGTGCACAGCTCTTCTGGGGCGCAGACACACAGCGTCTGCTGCTTTTCTTGGGGGGTGCCGAGATCAATAATGAATACGATGACTTTCTTGGCACGGGCCAATCCGTCGAGACTCAAGATAGCGTGTACACAGGCGGATTTCGTTACCTCCATGAACTTGGCTCGAGGGGTTGGTTCGCCGGCATACAAGGCGTCAGCACCAATTATTCCGTAGGTGCCAATGGATTGATTGAGGGGGCGCTGAATCTGATCGGGCTGTCGGGCTTCGACGCCACAGGGCTAGGTCTCGTCCTTCAGCACGACACCATGGACCAGCAAAGAGCCCCCGAATCTGGGCATCTATTAACGCTCCACAATTTCGCCTACAGAGAGAGCCTCGGCGGAGAGGCATCTTTCGACGTGGGCTTCGCAGACTTACGCTGGTACCGCGCACTGCATCACTTAGCGTCGGATTCGAATTCTCGACCACCGGTGATCGCTATCCAAACCAAAGGACGATTTACAGCTGACGCGCCCCTGTCGGGCTATTCATCAGTCACCCTGCCCGGCTATACCATGGGCAACTATCTTTCTCAGCACTACGCTCATATCTTGATAGATGGACGACTCCCACTGAGCAGAAAATGGGGTCTCGTTGCTTTTGGCGGCCTCGGATGCCAGTTCGGTAGGGATATTGCGGGGAACGACATTGCTTGCTCCGACAATACCTACCCGTCTGCAGGTGTGGGCGTTTCATATGTACTGGACGAGGCAGCGTCGATACTGATCCGATTGGAAATTGCCAAGGGTAAAAGTGACAATGAGGCGCTCTATCTAAGGTTTGGTCATTCCTTCTGACTTCGTTAGGCTTAGGGTCGCAAGTCAATCAACCTGGCGAGAGGAGATGTAGAGTTTGTCGTTAACGCGCTTTTTGCTCGCCATAAGTTTGTTTAGCGCCTTCGTGGTCGCGGCGCCTACCCTTGCGCTCGCACCGACTGAGGCTCAAAGTGCCACGCTCAAGGAGCTCGTCGAAGTCATAGAGGAGCGCCACTACGCCAGTCGTCGCTACGACGATGGTCTGTCTGCACAGCACTTTGTGGCCTACATCGATGCTTTGGACCCACAGAGAATGTTTTTTGATGCGGGGGACATCGCTGAGTTTTCCAAATGGAAACTGGAACTCGATAACGCAGCTCGCAGTGGCAACCTCGACCCTGCGTTCACCATGTTCAACCGCTATCACGAAAAGCTGAAACAGCGTCTGGAGCGCATTCTCGCGACACTACCGGAGACACTGGCGCAATTTGATTACAGCGTGGAGGAATACCTCGTTATCGATCACTCGACGATGCCCTGGGCCGCAGATACTTCAGGGCTGGATGATAGATGGCGGAAACGGCTGAAGAATCAGGCGCTCAGTTTGAAAATGGCCGACAAAGCACCCGAGGAGATACCGACCACCCTTGAGCGAAGGTATCAGAACCAGCTCAATCGATTGGATCAGTACAACGCGCAAGACGTTTTTCAACTCTATGCCAACACGCTTGCCGAGCAATATGATCCCCACACCAACTATTTTTCGCCGCGACGCGCCGAAAACTTTGATATCAACATGAGCCTCTCCTTTGAAGGGATTGGCGCGATTCTTCAGATCGACGATGAATACGCCAAAGTGACGCGACTCGTCCCGGCAGGTCCGGCGGATAAGCAAGGAGACCTTCGGCCCTCTGACTTAATCATTGGTGTAGGCCAGGGTGAGGACGGTCCTATTGAAGATGTGGTCGGCTGGCGGCTGGATGAAATTGTTGACCTGATTCGTGGCCCGAGGAACACCACCGTTCGCATTGAAGTGATCCCGGGAAAAGGGAAAACAGACCAAAGGCGAATTGTTCCAATTCAGCGCAACGAAGTGAAGCTCGAAGAACAGGCAGCCCAAAAAAGCATCATCGAAATCGAGGATAGCAATAATCGGCAGCGCCGTATCGGCGTGATCGATATCCCTGCCTTTTACATCGATTTCGAGGCTTATCGTCGCGGCGACAAGAACTATCGCTCTACGACTCGCGATGTAAAGCGCCTCATCGACGAACTGGTTGCCGAAGGGGCGGAAGGTCTCGTGATTGATCTCCGGGATAACGGCGGGGGCTCGTTGCAGGAAGCCAATCAGCTAACCGGTTTATTTATCGAGTATGGACCTACGGTACAGATACGCTCAGCCGAGAGTCGAATCTGGCGCGACGGGAAACGGCGCCGCTCAAATTACTACGAGGGTCCGCTGGCGGTGATGATTAACCGCCTCAGCGCGTCGGCGTCCGAGATATTTGCTGGCGCCATACAAGACTATGGTCGAGGCATCGTGGTTGGCGAACAATCTTTCGGTAAGGGGACCGTGCAATCACTCGTGCCCCTGCAGGAAGGGCAGCTAAAGATTACCGAGAGCAAGTTCTACCGTATATCGGGCGACAGCACGCAACACAGAGGCGTGATTCCTGATATCGATTACCCCTCAATTTTCGATCCCACTCAGATCGGCGAGAGTGCGCTCGACAATGCGTTGTCATGGGACCAGATCTCACCCGCCCGATTCAACCGCTACCACGACTATGACTCGATCTTGCCTGGATTGATGGCGCTTCATCAGCAGCGAGCCGCAAATGATCCTGATTACCGGTATCTCGAGGATCAAGTGGAGATGGCTAGAGAGACGCGCAAAGTGAGCGCCCTCCCCTTACATGAGTCCGGTCGCGTTGCCATGCGAGACGAACAAGAGGCGAAGGCGTTAGCGATTGAAAATCGTCGCAGAACAGCCAAGGGAATAGCCCCCCTCGATAGCCTCGCTAGCGCTGATCGAGATAACGAGGAGAACACGGCGACGACGGCGGGCGAAACAACAGCCGTCTCCGCAGAGGGCGATGCAGTGGCGACGGAGGCGCCAGTCGAGGACGAGCCGAGCGATGTCTTGCTGCTAGAAACAGGGCGCATTCTGGTCGATTCGATGGCTATGCGACCCGATACCAGCATCGCGGGACGAACCTTAAGCCAGAACAAGGCGCTTTAATCTCGGCCGACCATCGAAGCAAGTCAGCGTGAGATGGTCTCCAGCCCCCCAAGATAAGGTCTGATA
This sequence comes from Luminiphilus sp., assembly GCA_038112515.1. Taxonomy (GTDB): domain Bacteria; phylum Pseudomonadota; class Gammaproteobacteria; order Pseudomonadales; family Halieaceae; genus Luminiphilus. The sequence continues at coordinate 21,809 of JAYNNB010000023.1, read as the reverse complement.
GCCAGCGGGATCTCGATACTGCCATCGGACTTTTGGCCATTCTCTAGGATCGCAACCAGCGTTCTGCCCACCGCCAAACCCGATCCATTTAAGGTGTGCACCAACTCAGGCTTACCGCTGCTGGGATTCCGCCATCGCGCCTGTAGCCGGCGCGCCTGAAAATCCCTGAAATTGGAACAGCTCGAAATTTCTCGGTACGCAGATTGCCCCGGTAGCCAGACTTCAAGGTCGTAGGTCATCGCCGCGCTGAACCCGAGGTCACCACCGCAGAGCAAAACCTTTCGATAAGGCAGCTCTAACAATTGCAGTATTGATTCTGCATGGCCGGTCAGAGCCTCAAGCGCCGACTCGGAATACTCGGGACGCACAATATGAACAAGCTCCACTTTTTCGAATTGGTGCTGTCTGATTAATCCTCGGGTGTCGCGACCGTAGCTGCCGGCCTCGCTGCGAAAACAGGGGGTGTGGGCAACGTAGCGAATGCCCTCGCCCGCTAACTCCGCGGCTTCATAAATCTTGCCTCTCGCCATATTCGTGACTGGAACTTCAGCGGTAGGTGCGAGGTAAAAGCCCTGATCACCCTCGAGCTTAAACAAATCCTCTTCAAATTTCGGCAGCTGCCCCGTTCCTATCAGCGACGCCTCGTTAACGATATAGGGTACGTATAGTTCGCTGTAACCGTGCTCCAAAGTATGCTGATCGAGCATAAATTGGATTAGCGCGCGATGGAGCCGCGCGATATCACCCTTCAACAGGGAAAAGCGCGACCCTGCGATCTGGCCAGCCGCCTCCATATCCATCAAGCCCAGCCCCTCACCCAAATCAACGTGATCCTTGGGTTCGAAAGCGAACTGCTGGGGCTCCCCCCAGCGCAAAATTTCCTCGTTATCCGACTCGGATTCACCATACGGCACCCGGTTATCGGGAACATTTGGCACACCGTGCAACAGTTCGTCGAGCTGCGCCTGTACGGCATCCGCCTCTAGAGTTGCGGCTTCCAAATCCTGAGCAATACGAGCCAAAACCTGTTCCACTTCGGCCTTTGCTTCATCAACCGAGCGACCCGCGGAGACCAACTCCCCGATTTTTTTTGAGGCGGACTTTCTGTCTGCGAGCAATCCCTGGGCCCTGATATCAGCTTCTTTCCGGCGGGCGTCCAACGACTGAAATAGCGACACATCAAAGCTCACAGAACGTTTCGCGAGTGCGTCTACGATTCGCTGCGGGTCCTGTCGAATGGCTTTAATGTCAAGCATGAAACGGTCACCTCTGGTCGGGGGCGTGAGTTTACCCGAAATAGATACTTTCTGACCCCCACCGGCAGATTTGCCCGTGTATAGGAGGGATTTGAGACGGAATTATCGGGATCACTTATCTCGCGCTTCCGCGTTCAAGGAACGCCACTGCGCCAATTTTTCGCTGATGCGCCCTTCCAAGCCTCGCTCCGTCGGTTCGTAGAATACTGTCGGGGTCAGACCATCAGGCAAGTACTGCTGTCCAGCAGTAAAACCGCTCTCCGCGTCATGAGCGTAGCGATAGCCCTCTCCATACCCTTGCTCACGCATCAGTTGATTGGGCGCGTTGCGTAGGTGGAGCGGCACCTCCTTAGACCCCGTCGTGCGCGCCGCCGCCATGGCGCTCTCAAAAGCGCGATACACCGCATTACTCTTGGCTGCGCAGGCGAGATAGGTGACGGCCTGCGCGAGAATCAGCTCTCCTTCGGGGCTACCCAAACGCTCCAAAGCAGATACGGCATCAATGGCCAGATGCAATGCCCTCGGGTCGGCCAAACCAATATCCTCGGACGCCATGCGAATACAGCGTCTCCCGATATACAGCGGATCACATCCTGCCGTGAGCATGCGTGCCAACCAATAGAGTGCCGCATCCGGGTCAGAGCCCCTCACCGATTTATGCAGAGCACTAATCTGATCGTAAAACGCGTCACCGCGCTTATCAAAACGTAGCCCCCCCTCGCTAGCAACGGCATTGAGGAGACCTTGGTGGAGACGAGGACCTGAGTCCTCACCGGAGGCGAGGTTCACCGACAGCTCCAGCAAATTCAATCCCTGTCTGACATCACCATCCGCCAGCTCAGCCAAGCGCTGCAAAAATTCCGGCTCAACCTCGACGTGTGAAAAATAATCATTCGCCGCGCGCTCAAGCAGCTCCGCAAGCTCTGTGGCGGTTACGGCTTCCAGTCGGTAGATCCGCAGCCGGGAAAGTAAAGCGTTATTAATCTCGAACGACGGGTTTTCCGTTGTGGCACCGACAAAAAAAACCGTGCCATCCTCAATATGGGGGAGAAATGCATCCTGCTGACTCTTATTAAAACGATGGATTTCATCGACAAACAATACCGTTGCGCGCCCTTGCCCCGCGGCCACTTTGGCTTGCTCAATCGCATCTCGGATATCTTTGACGCCCGAGAACACCGCAGAAATCTGCAGAAATAAGGCGTCACTATAGCTGGCAACCATCCTTGCCAGTGTGGTTTTGCCTACGCCAGGCGGCCCCCAGAGTAGAAAGGAATGCAGCTTGCCCGACTCAATAGCGTATCGCAGGGGCTTTTCGGCGCCCAACAAGTGACGCTGCCCCACCAACTGGTCTAATGTCTGCGGGCGCATCCTCGAGGCAAGCGGCTCGTTCGTCCGATGCGTCGCAGCAAATAGATCGCCCTCTGTCACAGGCAGGGCTCCAGTTGCCGTCTAAAAGGCCGTCTCAGGCACATCAAAAGCACTGACGTCGAGAGATCGTTCCGGATCTTCCGTAAGCACAAATTCGAGCACCTGATGACTCAAGTCGGTAATCCGCAGTTGCCAATCCGCATCATTAATGCGGCTGACCCCCAGTCGCAGAAACCCCATCCCGGTTTCCAGCGGCGTCAGCATTGCCGCTGAATCCGATAATTCAATCGCATAGGTATCCTCCAGCTCCGATCGGGGGGCCAGCTAACAGTGCAACACAGTGCGTGTCTCATCCGTGATTTCGCGCTCGGTAACAATCTCCAGATCCCAATCGATCTGCGTGATTTTGTTGCCCACAGCTAGCAATAACTGACGGTCGGGGGTCTCAATTTGCCACCAAAAAAAGTCTGGGCGCAGCATTCGAAACTGACCTGCAGCCGTCTCCAAGACAACCCCATCCGGACTAAGAACTTGCTGCGTGAAATGACCCGCGAATGAGTTTCGCCCAGCGAGTTCCAGCAGCACATCTGCGAGCGTTATCGACGAGGCGAACAGACATAACAACCCTGCTATCGATCGGCGCATTTATTCCTCGGGCGGGGGCGGAGCCAGCACTTCTCTCTGACCATTGCTACCCATTTCAGACACGACGCCCGACATCTCCATTGTTTCAATGAGGCGTGCCGCGCGGTTGTAGCCAATCCGCAACTTTCGCTGAACTGATGAAATCGAAGCGCGGCGGCTGCGGCATACATAATCGACCGCCTCGTCATAGAGAGGATCAGACTCGGGATCTTCCTCTCCTGCTGCAGCATTTTGAATTTCATTGGCGGTCACTGGCGTCTGGCCGCCCTCGTCGAGCAAGCCGTCAAGGTATTGAGGATCCCCACGTCGCTTCCAGTCTTTCACAACCCGATGAACTTCATCATCAGAGCAGAACGCACCATGGACTCTCACAGGCACACTGGAGCCGGCGGGCAAATACAACATGTCTCCATATCCCAATAGTTGATCCGCACCGCCTTGATCAAGGATTGTCCTCGAATCAACCTTGGAACTCACCGAAAAGGCGATTCGTGATGGGATGTTGGCTTTGATCAGCCCGGTAATGACGTCGACTGAGGGACGCTGAGTGGCCAGCACCAGATGAATGCCCGCCGCTCGCGCCTTCTGTGCAATACGAGCGATCAGTTCCTCCACCTTCTTACCAACAATCATCATCATGTCGGCAAACTCATCAATCACCACCACAATGCTGGGCAACTTTTCCAAGGCGGGGTGCACCTGCTCCTCCTCCGTCAACTCCAGCACTGGATCGGGTTTCCACATGGGGTCGGGAATGGGGTTGCCCTGTTTTTCAGCGTCCGCCACCTTACGGTTATAACCCTGCAGGTTCCTTACGCCCAATAAAGACATCAGCTTATAGCGACGCTCCATTTCCGCGACGCACCACCGTAGGCCATTAGCGGCATCTTTCATGTCGGTAATGACGGGGGTGAGCAAGTGAGGAATCCCGTCGTAGACGGACAGCTCAAGCATCTTCGGATCTACCAGTATCAGTCGCACCTCTGCAGGGGTTGCCTTATAAAGCAAACTCACCAACATACAGTTCACGCCTACTGACTTCCCTGAACCCGTAGTTCCTGCCACCAGGATGTGCGGCATTTTGCCCAAATCGGCGACGACTGGTGCGCCGGCAATATCATGACCCAGCGCCAAAGTGAGGGGAGACTTGGAATCCTCAAATGTTCTGGATGCCAAGACATCACGGAAATTGACCGTTTGCCGGTCAGCATTGGGGATCTCTATCCCCACAACACTTTTGCCGGGAATAACCTCAACTACACGCACAGAGATGACCGCTAACGAACGCGCCAAATCTTTTGCCAGGTTTGAGATTCTAGAGACTTTAACGCCGGCGGCTGGCTGTATCTCAAAGCGAGTGACGACGGGCCCCGGATAAACAGCCACCACCTCTGCAATCACGCCAAAATCCTTAAGCTTAAGCTCAAGCAGACGGGACAAAGATTCGAGCTCAGCCGCGGAATAACCTCGCTGGCCTATCTCGCTCGGCGCGTCGAGAAGGTCCAGTGGCGGCAATTCGCCCGATACTGGGATATCAAATAACGGCTTTTGCTTCTCTTGTTCGACCTTTGCTCCTGTCGGCGAGACCGGCTTCGGCGCCTTGATTTTTGGGGGGGCACGTTTCTTTTCTTTCGCGACATGCTCCTCGATCTGCAGCTTGCGCTCTTCCAGCTGCTTTTCCCTCGCTCTGCGGTCACGGAGCTGATCTATTTTTTCAAGCAAGCCCTGCCTGACATGCTGACCACCGGAGAGCGTTGTCGCGCCCAGCCAATCGACAACTCGCAGCCAACTGATATCGGCAAATACGGTCAACCCAAGCAGAAACAGTGTCACCAGCACGAGTCTGGCCCCCACCGGATTAAACGCCTGATCAAAACCCTGTCCGACTGCAGCCCCAAGAATACCGCCAGATCCCTGAGGCAAACCGGAGGTGCCGTTATCATTGAGCGCCAGCAAAGCCGTTGCAGAGACGAGTAACAGCAGCAGTCCGAGAGTTCGCAAGCCAATCATTTGCCAGTCGATGGCCTCGCGTCGGTCTTCCACGAATAATAAGGAGATCGCGCGGTAGGCAAGCAGGAGCGGCACCAGATAAGCGGCGGAACCAACCAAGGCGTAGAAGACGTCAGCCAGAAAGGCCCCTGTTACACCGCCCAGATTTTCGACGGCACCGCCAGTGCCACTGGCCGACCAGCCCGGGTCCGCGTCACTGAACGTTATCAAAGACATGAGTACGAAAAGACAGGCAGCACCAACGCTGATAAACAGCACATCTCGCACACGTCGTCGACTTGGTGCCGGGTCAGCATCCCCTGTTCTGTCGGCGGTCTTTGCCTTGCTTGCCACCACTTCGCGCCCTGTTCGCTAAAGCGTCATACTAACACAGGCAGTCTGACGGTTTTTTTCGTAATGGTATGAATTGCCTTCGTTTTGTCGACTTTATGTGGCCCGCGAAGTGCATACTAAGGTCGGTTCGTCTGGCCTCGGGAGGCGACCTGCGATACGCTCTTCCGCCCACGACATTTTTCCCCTTTCTGCTGTAACGGAACGCCATCATGAGTAACGCATCCCACCACCGATTGATCATTTTGGGGTCTGGACCCGCCGGATACACCGCCGCCGTCTATGCTGCTCGTGCCAATCTCAGCCCCATGGTCATTACCGGTTTGCAACAGGGGGGACAGTTGACTACCACTACCGAAGTTGAAAATTGGCCAGGAGGCGCTCACGACTTACAGGGACCGCAGCTGATGCAGCAGATGCAGGCCCATGTGGAGCGCCTCGAGGCCAGCGTCGTCTTTGATCACATTGAAAGCGTAAATTTAAAAGCGCGTCCGTTTGAGCTCTCAGGCACATCCAGCTACACCTGCGATGCGCTGATTATCGCGACCGGCGCATCGGCTCAGTACTTGGGCCTGCCATCAGAGCACGCGTTTATGGGCAAAGGCGTGAGTGCGTGCGCCACCTGCGACGGATTCTTTTATCGTAATCAAGAAGTCGCCGTCGTTGGCGGAGGCAATACCGCGGTCGAAGAAGCCCTGTACCTAAGTAATCTGTGCGCCAAGGTCCACCTGATTCATCGCCGAGACACGCTGCGCGCCGAAAAGATCCTGCAAGACCGACTGATGCAACGCGTTTCCGAGGGCAAAATTGTGCCGCACTGGCATCGCACATTGGACGAGGTCCTTGGCGATGAAACAGGAGTCAATGGCATACGCATACGCTCCACTCTGGAAACAGAGAGCAGCGAAGTCATCAATCTATCCGGTGTTTTTATCGCTATTGGTCACAAACCCAATACCGATTTATTTATCGATCAGTTGGCAATGGCCGGCGGCTACCTGACCGTGCACTCGGGCACCGAAGGTAGCGCTACCCACACCAGTGTGCCGGGCGTGTTCGCTGCCGGAGATGTCGCCGATCACATCTATCGACAGGCCATCACTTCGGCGGGCTTTGGCTGCATGGCCGCACTGGATGCCGAAAAGTATCTCGACGGACTCCATCAGGACTGAAGTGACGGAAAATCCTTTTCCTCCGACGGAGCAAGCGCTGTCAGAGCCCAATGGCCTGCTGGCCCGCGGCGGTAATCTATTACCCGATACTTTATTACTCGCCTACGCGCAGGGTATTTTTCCCTGGTTCGAATCCGATGAGGAGATTCTCTGGTGGTCACCAGAGCCGCGGATGGTATTGCGGCCGGCCGATGTACACATCAGCCGCTCGCTGAGAAAGACCCTGCGAAACAGTAACTGGCAGCTCCGTTATGACACCGACTTTAATGGCGTGATCAAATCTTGCGCCGAGACGCGTCATTACCAGGGCCCCGGGGGCGGAACTTGGATCTCCAGAGAGATGCAGCAGGCCTACGAGGCACTGCATCACCTCGGCGCGGCACACTCCATCGAAGTCTTTAGTGGTAATACGCTGGTGGGCGGCCTCTACGGGATTTTGATTGATCATGCCTTTTTTGGCGAATCCATGTTCCATAGGGAGACCAACGCTTCAAAAGCGGCATTTGTGGCGCTTGCACGAGTCTGCGAGTCTCATGGTATCGATCTTATTGACTGCCAGATCTATAACCCTCACCTCGAATCGCTCGCCGCCACGTTAATCTCGCGAAAGGACTTTGAAAAAAGGCTGAGGGACGCTATAAAGCTCCCTATGACGTCGATCTTGAGCAACCCCAGAGCCCTTCTGCCCCCCAGTCACTGCGCGCTCGACGTGCGCCTACAGGGGCAGGTGCCGAGGCAGGTAGAGGGCCTGCTATGACAGCGTCGCTCAGAGAGATCAAGGTTTACACCACCTTTCCTCATCGCTGCTCTTATTTGGCCGGAGAGGAGGCAACAACCCTTTTCGTGGATCCCAGGCAGAAGCTCAGCCAGGAACTTTACACGCAGCTGTCGTTGCTGGGATTCCGACGCAGCGGAGATCATGTTTACCGGCCGCATTGCAGTAAATGCAATGCTTGCATTGCCTCTCGGGTCCGCGTTGATGAGTTTAAACCGGGCCGTACACAGCTCCGAATCCAGCGCCGCAATGCCGACCTGCGCGTAGAGGTTTCGGAGTCCATTCTCGATGACGAAGCCTACGGTCTCTATCGTTACTACATCGAGTCGCGCCACGCTGACGGAGATATGTATCCTCCCGAGAGAGAACAGTATGAGTCGTTCCTTAATGACGGGCTTGGCTGCGCCAACTATTTCCGGTTGTATCAGGGCAACCGGCTCGTCGCCGTGACGGTCGCCGACGAGATGCTCGATGGACTGGCAGCCATCTATACTTTCTTCGACCCCGATCAACCCCAGCGAAGCTTGGGAACCGAGGCGGTTCTGCTGCAGATCAGAGAGGCCAAAGCAAGAGGCTTACCCTTTGTCTACCTCGGTTATTGGATAGACGGTTGCCGCAAGATGTCATACAAGGCGCGCTTCTCACCGCTTGAACTGTTTATCGACGGTCAATGGCAGCAGCAAAAGACGCAGCAAACGGTTTCACCCGACGCCACCGCCGTGGTGAATTTGCTCGACCCCGGTGCAGGGAAAGCGTAAGGAAATATTGCATTTCTTGCGCTTTCCTCATCTGGGACTTTTCGATACAGTGCCGGCCTCCCACTCATTGAGGCAGGGCCTGTATGGCTAAAGAAGATCAAATTGAAATGGAAGGTGAAATTGTAGACACCCTTCCCAACACTACCTTCCGTGTAAAGCTAGAGAATGGTCACGTGGTGACTGCGCACATATCGGGCAAAATGCGCAAAAACTATATTCGCATTCTCACGGGAGACAAGGTCAGAGTTGAGCTGACGCCTTACGACCTGACGAAGGGCCGCATCACTTATCGAGAAAGGTGATCGGTGGGAGAGACTCTCTGGAGGCATCACGCCTCGACGACTTCCTCCTCCTCGACCAAGACCTGTATCGCCAAGTCCGTTCGTTCTCCATTCACCGATATAGTTGCAGTACCACCCTTGGCCAAATCACCAAACAGCACCATATCCGCAAGCGGTTTCTTGATGTGCTCCTGTATGACACGCTCCATCGGCCTTGCGCCCATCGTCGCGTCATAGCCTTTTTCCACGAGCCAAAGCCGCGCTTCCTCATCCACCTCTATCACGACCTGACGCTCATCCAGCTGACCTTGCAACTCAGTCAGAAACTTGTCGACGACCGTCAAAATCACATCTTCCCCTAGTGGGCCAAAGGGTACGACCGCATCCAGTCGGTTTCGGAACTCTGGCGTAAAGGTTCTATTAATCGCCTCGATCGAATCCGTAGAGTGATCCTGTATAGAGAAACCAATCGAACGCCGACTCACATTTTCAGCGCCCGCATTCGTTGTCATGACCAATATCACATTACGGAAGTCGGTTTTGCGACCGTTATTGTCCGTCAACGTACCGTGATCCATCACCTGCAGTAGCAAGTTAAAGACCTCTGGATGCGCCTTCTCGATCTCGTCCAATAACACCACGGAATGTGGATGCTTTGTGACCGCATCTGTGAGCAAGCCACCTTGATCAAAACCCACGTAACCTGGCGGTGCACCGATTAATCGAGACACGGTGTGACGCTCCATATACTCAGACATATCGAAGCGGAGTAATTCCAGACCCATCTGTAACGCCAACTGCCGCGTGAGCTCGGTTTTACCGACACCGGTCGGCCCCGCGAGCAGGAAAGAAGCGATAGGCTTTTGTCCGCCGCGCAGACCCGCGCGGGCGAGTTTAATTGCGCCGACCATCCTGGAAACTGCGTCGTCCTGACCGAAGACCGTCATTTTGAGGTTGCCCTCGAGCTTGCTGAGCAACTCCTTGTCATCGCTACTGACAGTCTTTGGTGGAATCCGTGCAATCTTGGCCACTACGGCCTCGATGTCGCTGGGTCCAAGCACTTTTTTGCGCTTGCTGGGTGATTGAAGCTGCTGAAACGCGCCCGCCTCGTCGATGACGTCGATGGCCTTGTCTGGCAGGAATCGGTCCGTGATATAGCGCGCGGCCATTTCCGAGGCAACGCGAAGCGCCTTATCGGTATAGCGCAGCTTATGATGGGCTTCGAATCGGGACTTAAGACCCTTAAGAATCTTGTAGGCGTCCTCTACCGAGGGCTCCAACACATCGACCTTCTGAAAGCGCCGGCTTAGAGCTTTGTCCTTGTCAAAAATGCCTCGGTATTCCGCATAGGTGGTCGATCCAACACATCGCATCTTCCCGGACGCCAACAAGGGCTTGAGCAAGTTACTGGCATCCATCACGCCACCCGATGCCGCTCCCGCGCCGATGATGGTATGAATCTCGTCGATAAATAAAATCGCGTTGTCGTTATCACTCAAGTTTGCAAGCAATCCCTTCAAGCGCTTCTCAAAGTCACCGCGATATTTGGTGCCCGCCAAAAGCGCGCCCAGATCAAGAGAATAAACAACAGACTCTTTAAGCGTCTCCGGTACCTCACCATCAACAATCATTTTCGCCAGTCCTTCGGCGATGGCAGTTTTTCCAACGCCTGACTCACCCACCAACAGCGGATTATTTTTTCTCCGTCGCGCGAGAATCTGAGCGACGCGTTCCACTTCATTCAGACGCCCAATTAATGGGTCTATATTACCCGCCTCTGCTTCCGCATTGAGATTAGTGGCATACACGTCGAGCGGCCGCTTCTCACTCGCCTCCCCCTCGTCTTCAGGCGCCGACAGGCCCTCCTCTGCACCGGCTTCTTCTCCGTCCTTGCCGATCCCATGAGTAATAAAGTTAACCACGTCCAAGCGCGAGACACCCTGGGCCTTGAGGAAATAAACCGCCTGAGATTCCTGTTCAGAGAAAATTGCAACCAGTAAATTGGCGCCTGTGACCTCTTGCTTACCCGAGCTCTGCACGTGAAATACCGCGCGCTGCAATACCCGTTGAAAACCCAATGTCGGCTGCGTGTCTCGACCATCATCGCCGTCTGAAAGCAAGGGGGTTGTGGCGTCGATGAATTCGATGAGTTCACCACGCAACTCCTCCAGATCTATCTGGCAGGCTTTCAACACCTGGAGAGCACTACCATCATCGAGCAACGCGAGTAGCAGGTGCTCCACCGTAATGAACTCATGGCGTCTGGCTCTTGCCGTACGAAACGTCTCGTTGAGCGTATTTTCGAGCTCTTTACTCAGCATTCAGCTAACCCTCATCGTCATCCATGGAAGGCTCCACCTCACATAATAGCGGATGGCCATTGTCCCGCGCACTTTGGTTAACCTGCGCTGCTTTGGTTTCAGCAATATCCTGAGGATATATGCCGCACACACCCTTGCCCTTCGTATGTACTGCCAACATGACCTGAGTCGCTTTCTCGCGGCTCATCCCAAAAAACTGTTCGAGCACATGTACGACAAATTCCATTGGCGTGTAATCGTCGTTCAGCAAAATGACGCGGTAGAGCGGCGGCCTCTTGAGTTTCGGCTTGGCAGGCGCAACTGCAAGACCTCCGTCGCTATCATCTTCGCTATCAGCGCCTTTTTGGCCGCCACGAGTGACGCTCATCAACGGGGTAAAAAAAATTTTGCTTGTCATGGTGACAGTATAGTCCACCGCGGGTCAGTTTGAGAGCGCTAACCGCCTCCGAACCGACATTTTAGTGACTACCTGACTAGACGATGCGGGTGGAACACTCCGCGGAAAAACGGGGTAGAGCTACAGCCAGTTATTGCGATCAAAGTGCAAAAAAAACCCGCCTCGTGGCGGGTTTTTCAGGTTTGCTTAGCCTACATATGCGCGACAACTGCTTCACCGAAAGCCGAACAGGACACCAGTGTGGCGCCCTCCATCAAGCGCTCAAAATCGTACGTCACCGTTTTTGCCTGAATCGCACCATTCATACCGTCGATAATCAGATCGGCCGCCTCGTTCCAGCCAAGGTGCCTGAGCATCATCTCGGCTGAGAGAATGAGAGATCCGGGGTTGACTTTGTCCTGACCTGCATACTTTGGAGCCGTACCATGCGTCGCCTCGAATAAAGCGACCGTATCCGACAGGTTCGCACCCGGTGCGATACCAATGCCGCCAACCTGAGCCGCAAGTGCATCAGATAGGTAATCACCATTCAGATTCAGGGTCGCCACCACGCTGTAATCCCTCGGCCGCGTGAGCACCTGCTGCAACATGGCGTCGGCGATGACGTCCTTGATGACAATTTCATTGCCAGTGCGGGGGTTCTTGATGCTGACCCAAGGCCCGCCGTCCAATAATTCGCCTGAAAACTCTTTCTGAGCAAGCTCGTAACCCCAGTCGCGGAAAGCTCCTTCAGTGAATTTCATGATGTTGCCCTTGTGCACCAGCGTCACAGAGGGCAAATCCTGATCGATGGCATATTGGATCGCTTTTCGCACGAGACGCTGAGTGCCCTCGGCGGATACCGGCTTAATGCCAATGCCGACATTTTCCGGGAAACGGATTTTGGTCGCCCCCATCTCCCCGATGATGAAATCGACCACCTTCTGCGCCTCTGGAGTGCCTGCCTGGTACTCAATGCCCGCGTAAATGTCTTCTGAGTTCTCTCTAAAAATGACCATGTTGCAGTCACCCGGATTCTTGACCGGCGAGGGAACTCCCTCGAACCACCTTACCGGCCGGAGACAGGTGTAGAGATCGAGCTCTTGCCGCAATGCCACATTCAGAGATCGGAAGCCGCCACCCACTGGGGTTGTCAGCGGTCCCTTGATAGCCACGCTATAGGTCTTAATCGCGTCCAGCGTTTCCTCTGGGAACCAATCGCCGTCATAAAGCTCAGCGGCCTTTTCGCCCGTATAGATTTCCATCCAGGAGATCTTGCGAGCGCCGTCGTAAGCTTTGGCGACCGCCGCATCCACCACAGCAATCATCACCGGTGATATATCAACGCCGATTCCATCCCCCTCGATATAGGGAATGATGGGATTGTCGGGAACTAAGAGACTGTTATCTTCGTTGACAGTAATCTTTTCACCGCTATCAGGTATTTGAATGTGTTGGTACGCCATCTTATAACTCCCCAGAATTTACAGACTTGCCCCACATAGAGACACGGCCCACAGAACTCCGCGCCAAACCTTGGGCGAAACATGAAGTGCTGCGCAGCTAGGCGCTCATTTTAACATCAAATCCGTCACACTATGCGAATGTCGACCATTATTCTTCTCAACAAACCGTTCCGGGTGCTCAGTCAATTCACCGATCGCGAGCGGCCTGAGGCGCCACGGACAACGCTGGCACAATTCCTTGACGCACCGAATTTTCGTGCTGCGGGTCGCCTCGATTACGATTCAGAGGGCCTCTTGGTACTCACATCGGACGGCCTCTTGCAACAGCGCATCGCCAATCCAAAGTTACGTCTCTGGAAACGCTACTGGGTGCAGGTCGAAGGCTGCATCGACGATAACGCCTGCACGGCGCTTTCCCAGGGCGTGGAGCTGAAAGACGGCGTGACGCGCCCGGCGCGCGCCTTTCCGATGCCACCTCCAGAAATTTGGGCGCGCATCCCACCAATCCGGGTGCGTCAGTCCGTCCCGGATTCCTGGCTGGATCTGAGCATCAGCGAGGGCCGTAACCGACAAATTCGACGAATGACCGCCGCGGTGGGTTATCCCACGCTACGACTGATCAGGGTTGCTGTAGGGCCTTGGCAACTCGAAAACCTGCAACCGGGAGAGTACCGTCTGGATTCTGCGAAATTGACAGACATTGACCCCAAATGACGCTGCCATCATGCTGAGGCCTCCCATGAAGAAGCGGCTCGGAACGCACAGTGGAATCTATTGAGGCAAATAGCCAACAGACCGTCATCGTTGGGATGTCGGGAGGAGTCGATTCCTCAGTTGCAGCACTCCTGCTGCTGGAAGCCGGATATCGGGTTGAAGGCCTGTTCATGAAGAACTGGGAAGAGGATGACGGCACCGAATACTGTACCGCCATCGACGATCTGGCCGATGCTCAGTCCGTAGCTGACCAATTGGGTATAAAGCTGCACAGCGCCAACTTCGCGGCGGAATATTGGGACGATGTATTCGCGCATTTCTTGAGCGAGTATCGCGCCGGCCGAACGCCGAATCCTGATATTTTGTGCAATCGAGAAATCAAATTTCGGGCATTTCTTGATTACGCCACACATCTTGGTGCTGACCTCATTGCTACTGGGCACTACGCACGTACCGCGATAGAGGACGGTGTAACCCGGCTACAAAAGGGGCTGGACGGCAACAAAGATCAAAGTTACTTCCTGCATCAAGTAGACCAGAGCGCACTTAGGAAGACTCTCTTCCCCGTGGGTCACGTCGACAAACAGACAGTGCGCGAGAAGGCGATCAAGGCGGGATTCGGCAATGCCAGAAAAAAGGATAGCACCGGCATCTGTTTTATCGGGGAGCGCCGCTTTCGTGACTTCCTGAAACAGTATATCCCGGCCCAACCCGGACCCATTGTGACGATCGATGGCGAACTGATCGGCGAGCACGAAGGTTTGATGTATCACACGATAGGTCAACGTCAGGGACTTGGGATTGGAGGGCTCTCCAACCATGCGGAGGCACCCTGGTATGTGGTAGGGAAAGAGGTGGAGAAAAATACGCTCATCATCGCGCAGGGGGCGGAGCATCCCAGCCTCTTTCATCGCCGATTAAAATGCACAGGCGTCTTGTGGGTGAGCGGCAGTCCACCTCACACACCACTGCGATGTCATGCCAAGATACGCTACCGGCAGCCTGATCAAGGTTGCGTCATACAGGGCGCCAATGCTGATTACGAGGTGACCTTTGACGAACCCCAGCGCGCCGTCACGCCGGGTCAATCTGTAGTCTTCTACGACGGAGATATCTGTCTTGGCGGCGGCGTGATTGAGGGGGCGCTATGATCCAGCGTTCGCCCAGAGAGCAACGGACAATTGCACTGGCCGGAGTTGCTCAGGCTGCGCGCATCGTTGATTTGGCCGCCAAAACAGGCAGCTGGCCAACGCCTTTTGCCGAGGCCTCGATCCACTCGCTTTTTTGCTTCGACCCTGACGAGGTGGATACCGTCTTTGGCACGCCCCAGGGCATCCGTCTGGGCTTAGAGCAACTCGCGGCGTGCCTGCATCTCTCCCAGGATCAAGCGGCTGCCGACACCCTACGCTACACGCTGTCAATGCTGCAGCTGGAGAAACGCTTTGCAAGACGAGAAGACCTTCAGGCGATCGTCCATTCAAGACTCAAACACACCGCCTACAAGGCAGAAAATTTTTGCAATGATATTAATAGCTTAAGCGCAAATATTTCGGCAATTTATCAGGATACGCTCAGCACCCTCTCCTACCGAATCAAAGTCTCGGGAAGCGCACAGCACCTCAACAACCCCCAGGTTGCCGATATCGTTCGTACCTTGCTGCTCTGCGGTGTCAGGGCAGCATTTTTATGGCGTCAGCTGGGCGGGTCGCGATTGAATTTAATGCTCACACGCGGGGCAATTCGAGAAACCGCCGCCCGCCTCGCGCGTGATATGGGCACCAGCCACTCCTGAGTCCCCGCGGGCGTAACACGCCGCTTGGATCTGGGTGCATGTTAAACTGATCTCTTTTGCTGGCTAATGACATGACGGACGCTCGGCTTACCGCCCTCTCGCCGCTGGATGGACGATATCACGACAAGCTGGACCCACTCAGGTCCATCTTTACGGAATTTGGCCTGAATAAACGCCGGGTGGCTGTCGAGATAGCCTGGTTGAAGATGCTCGCTGCCTGCCCTCTCATACCCGAAGTCCCCCCGCTGAGCACAGAGGCCCAGCAGTATCTCACCGCTATTTCAGAAAACTTCAGTCAGGAAGATGCGGCACGTATCAAAATCATAGAGCAAACCACCAACCACGACGTCAAAGCCGTTGAATATTTCTTGAAAGAGTCGATTGCGGACCAGCCCGAACTGGCGGCGGTGAGTGAATTCATTCATTTTGCCTGCACCAGCGAGGACATCAACAACCTCTCCCACGCACTCATGCTCCGGGATGGCCAGCAGATCGTGGCAGAGGCGCTGAATGGGATCCGCTCACAATTAGTCGAACTGGCGCATGAGCATGCACAGCAGCCCATGCTGTCGCGCACCCATGGACAGTCGGCTACGCCAACGACACTGGGCAAGGAGATTGCCAACGTGGTGGCTCGCCTAACTCGGCAATGCCACACACTAGAAATGATCAAACCGATGGGCAAAATGAATGGGGCAGTGGGCAACTACAATGCCCACCGTGTGGCCTATCCCGAAGTTGATTGGCCGGCACTTTCCCAAGAATTTTTATCTGCGCTTGAGCTTACCTGGAACCCTTATACGACTCAGATCGAACCGCACGACTACATGGCGGAGTACTTTCATGCCCTCATTCGAATCAACACCATTTTGATCGATCTTTCCCGAGATATTTGGTCTTATATTTCTCTCGGGTACTTCTCGCAGAAAGTCATTGCTGGCGAGGTGGGCTCGTCGACGATGCCCCATAAAGTCAATCCGATCGACTTTGAAAACGCCGAGGGCAACCTGGGAATGTCTAACGCGATCCTCTCGCATCTGGCAGAAAAGCTCCCCGTTAGCCGACTACAGCGCGACCTAACCGACAGTACTGTTCTGAGAAATATGGGCGTTGCAATAGGCCATGCGTTGCTCGCCTTCAACTCACTCGCCCGCGGCATCAACAAACTTGAGGTCGCACCTGATCCGATCAATTCGGATCTTGAATCAAGTTGGGAGATTTTAGGAGAGGCGATACAGACGGTCATGCGACGCTATGGCATTCCTGAGCCCTACGAAAAACTGAAGGCGCTCACCCGCGGCCAGCGATTAACTCCTGAAATCCTGCACGACTTTGTCTCAAACCTAGAGATCCCGGAGGACGCGAAGCGAAGCCTGCTAGCACTAACACCCGACGGCTACACGGGCTACGCGCCGAGGCTCGCTCAGCAGATCGATAATACGCCCGGTTAATAGCCGCGAGCCTGGAATGGAGTGGCTGCCATGAAGCTACCTGTTTCTGAGTCACAATTTCTTCACGATTACTGGCAGCAGCGGCCGCTGCTGCTCCCACAAGCGTTTCCGAATTTCATTTCACCGATCTCCGCAGACGAGTTGGCGGGCTGTGCGATGGAGGAACACATCGAGAGTCGCCTTGTCACGCGGAGCAATGGTATTTGGGCTCAACTGGAAGGCCCGTTTAGCGCTCAGGACTTCCGCCGGGAAGACGAGTGGACCCTTTTAGTGCAGGGGCTCGATCTATGGCATGAAGGTGTCGCCGCTCTGCGCAGGCACCTGGACTTCCTCCCCTCCTGGCGATTTGACGACATCATGGTCAGCTACGCCGTCGATGGAGCCGGCGTAGGCCCCCACTTCGATAGGTACGATGTTTTCCTGCTGCAGGGTGAGGGGTGCCGGGAGTGGCGTGTTGGCCCCCGTTGTGACGGCGAAACACCGACCCTACAGGAACAGGAACTTAACCTGATTCCCGAATTTGAACCCACCAACACTTATCTCTTGTCGCCCGGCGACGTACTTTACATTCCACCACATATCGCCCATTGGGGAATCGCTAGGGGCGAGTCACTCACTTTTTCCTTAGGGTTCAGAGCGCCCTCTATTGCCGACCTTTTAGCGAGGCGCACCGATGATCTACTCGAGCGGCTTGACCCAACAACACTGCTTGAGGATCTCCCGGGGCTGTCATCAGGGCGACCTGGTGAAATTACTCATGAACATGTCCGCAACGCCAAGGATGCGATTGCTAACGCTCTAGACGCACTGGATAACGATCGCTGGTTTGGTGAAACCGTGACACGCATTGAGACGCTTGACGCAGACGACGACGCCCTACCCGCACCACCCTTGGCAGGACCCCTCGTCCAATTGACTCCTCATGCGCGCGTTGCTTGGAGCGTTACCCAGCAACATCTTGATGTCTTTATCAACGGCGAAGCCTTCACAGCTCCGGTAAGCGCAACCTCAAGTCTCGTCCACCTCTGCAGTGGGAAGCGAATCACCCTGACCAGCCTGAGTCAGTCGGCACCTGAACTCTTCGAGGCTTTAATCTCCATGGATGCGCTGGAAAACAGCGACGCGGATACGGAATAAAGATCAACTGGCGCCCTCCCTGCGCTGGGCTTTAAATGTCGGGAGTATGCTCAGTTGGCACGCGAGCGATCCAGATTCTTGTCACTGTGTGTCGACGAGTTCGGGTGTCAGCACAGATCCCAAGTAGCCGATCACATCCGTTGCTGTAAGACCAATCCCCTGGTCTCGCCATGCCCGATCTCCCGCTGCGGCGTGCACCAGCGTCCCTCCCAAAGCGGCAATGCCCGCCTCATGGCCTTGACCCAGCAAGGCACCCACCACACCCGCTAGGACATCACCCATACCTCCTGTTGCCATGCCCGGGTTGCCGGTGGAGCAAATATCCGGCACACGCGCCTCTTCGTGCGTGGCAACAATGCTGCCCGCACCCTTCAAGATAATCGTGCTCTGGTAGCGACGCGCCAGTGATTGCGCCCAACTTAGCCGGTCAGACTCAATATCTGAAACTTGGACTTTGGCCAGACGCGCCGCCTCACCCGGGTGCGGCGTCAATACGCAGCCCTCTGCAAGACGTGCCGTCGATGCGTCTTCCGCGAGAAGATTCAACGCATCAGCATCGACAACCAGCGGCTTTTTACTCTCCAACACGAGCTTTAGACACGCCTTTGACCACTCGTTAACTCCAAGCCCCGGTCCTATCACTACTATAGAAGCCCGTTCGAGACAGGCAGACAGATCCTCGGGCTGATCAATATCATGCGTCATCACCTCCGGGTGACGAGTGATCGCCGCCAACAGATTGACCGAGCGGGTAGCCAACGAAACTAGGCCAGCGCCGGCTCGCAATGCCGCGGCGGCGGCGAGAATCGCCGCACCTCCCATACCTACATTACCGCCGACAATGAGCACGTGTCCAAGAGTGCCCTTGTGCGCGGTCGCCCGACGAGGCCGCAAAAGTGGGGATGGGAGTTCATTCGCCCAACAGAGTGAAGCTGGTGCAACTTCATCGAAAACGCGGGACGGGGTTCCCAAAGGCTCAAGAGTGATATTGCCTGCAACGTCCCGCGCTCGGCCGGTTAACAGTCCGGGCTTCATGGCGATAAAGGTAATCGTAGTATGGGCCTCGACAACCGAGGACTGACTCGCACCGGTATTCCCATCGAGCCCACTCGGCACATCGAGAGAGAGTACCGGGGTAGTGACACCATTGATCGACTCGACCAGCGCATTAAACTCTGGTCGAGCTCGCCCCTTCATTCCAATCCCGACTAGCGCATCGACCAATACGTCGTAACAAACTTCCCGTTCAGCGAAATCAAACCAGTCTTGGCTGCTTCGCTCAGCATCGGGAGACACCGTTCTCCACTCGTCGTAGGCCCGTCTTGCTGGGCCTGAAATCCGATCGCGTTGACCCAATAGGAATACATCACAAGAGACTCCGCACTCCACCAGATGTCTTGCGACGATCCAGCCATCACCACCATTATTCCCGGTACCGCAAAGCACGGCGATGCGCTCCGCATTAGGCCAAAGGCTTCTCAAGTGGATAAACGCTGCATGTCCCGCAAGCCGCATCAACTCAAATTCAGTCAGGCCCTGCGCCGCTGCGGAGCGCTTATCCAACTCGCGCATTGCGTCGACGCTAAAACACGGTCCCGAAAAATGCTGAGAAATCTGCCGAGGATGCAACGCGGGCAAGGGGGCGCCGATGGAGTTGCTCATGGTACCGCCGACGACAATTCCCGTCCGCTCACTGCCTGGAAAGCGTCAACAAGGCCTTCGCGGCGGCTAACGGTGTTTGCTGCGCCGCTCTTACTGCCGCCTCGATCTCAGGCAGTGCCTTTTTTACGTCGGGATGCCGCGACAATGACGCTCGCAGCAGCTCATCAATGAGCTGTCGCATCCACGAGAGATTCTGGTCGGCCCTCGCCTGAACAAATCGGCCATCGCTTTTTGCGGTGTCAGCGTACTCCTGAATGGTTTGCCAAACTTCCGCAATCCCAATGCCTTTCAGTGCCGAACATGTCATCACACGAGGCTCCCATGCAGCACCGTGATTAAGCAGCGACATAGCACCCCGATAGTGTTGTTGTGTCGTTTTCGCTAGCGCCTCGCTTGCGCCATCGGCCTTGTTAACAACAATCGCGTCCGCCAATTCTAAAATTCCTTTTTTAATCCCCTGAAGCTCGTCACCACCGCCGGGTAGCATTAGCAACAAGAAAAAGTCGACCATGCCAGCGACCTGATGCTCCGACTGGCCCACGCCTACTGTCTCCACAAGAATGACGTCAAAGCCTGCTGCCTCACACAATAGGAGAGATTCACGAGTTTTAAACGCAACGCCACCGAGGGCTTGGCCCGCTGGTGAGGGACGGATAAAGGCGCGATCGGATCGAGATAATGTCTCCATGCGGGTCTTATCTCCGAGAATCGACCCACCGGCTACCGGAGAACTTGGGTCAACGGCAAGAACTGCGAGTTGATGTCCTTGCTCGATCACTGCCTGACCAAAAGCCTCAATAAACGTGGATTTGCCAACCCCCGGGACACCAGTCACACCAACGCGAATACTTTGACCGGTGTGGGGCAACAGTTCTGACAGAAGCTCCTGCGCAGCGTCTCGGTCAGACTCTCGCTGACTTTCCACGAGCGTAATTGCCTTCGCCAAGGCGCGTCGGTCGCCAGCGAGAATAGCCTCAGCTGTTGGCGTTGATGGCATCGAGCACTTTGCGGGCGGCATCGGGGATCGGCGTGCCCGGGCCAAAAATCAATGCGACGCCCCGCTCTTCAAGAAAAGCATAGTCCTGCTGCGGGATTACACCACCCGCGATGACAATAATGTCGTCAGCACCCTGAGCCTTGAGTGCCTCGATGAGCTGAGGCACCAATGTTTTGTGGCCGGCTGCCAGCGAGGATGCGCCCACCACATGCACATCATTTTCTATAGCTTGTCTTGCTACTTCTTCGGGCGTCGAAAACATTGGCGACAGATCGACGTCGAAGCCGACGTCGGCAAATGCCGTGGCAACCACCTTCGCACCTCTATCGTGTCCGTCCTGCCCCATCTTGGCCACCAACATACGAGGCCTGCGCCCGTGCCGTTCGACAAATGCATCGATATCCATGGCAATACCCTCCCAGTTGGCATCGTCGGCGTAAGCGGCACCATAGACTCCCGAAACTGTTTGTGCGTGAGCCACAAACCGACCATAAACGACCTCCAGCGCGTCGGATATTTCGCCTACGGTCGCTCGACAGCGCGTGGCATTGATGGCAAGTTCCAGCAAATTACCGTTGCCCGTCTCAGCGGCTTCGGTGAGCGCTTGGAGCGCTGCAGTCACGAGCGCTCCATCGCGGTTAGCGCGAATGTCTGCGAGCCTTGCTAGCTGAGCGTCACGAACCTGTTCGTTATCAATTTCAAGAATATCGACCGCATCCTGTTCGTCGATCTGAAATTTATTCACACCAACAATAACGTCCTCTCCGCGGTCAATCCGAGCCTGTTTTTTCGCCGCGGCCTCTTCGATTCGCAGCTTTGGTAGCCCACTTTCAATCGCTTTGGCCATACCGCCGAGCTCATCGATTTCCGCTATCAGCTCGCGGGCTTTTGCTGCCATGTCATGAGTGATTTGCTCCATCATGTAGGACCCGCCCCAGGGGTCTACTACCTGACCAATGCCGGTCTCCTCCTGCAGTATCAATTGGGTATTCCGCGCGATACGCGCAGCAAAGTCAGAGGGAAGCGCGATCGCCTCGTCCAGCGCATTGGTATGCAAGGACTGCGTACCACCAAACACTGCGGCCATCGCCTCAATAGTTGTTCGGACGATGTTGTTATAGGGGTCCTGCTCAGTAAGGGACCACCCTGAAGTCTGGCAGTGGGTCCGCAGCATGCCGCTCTTCGGATTCTGAGGATTAAACTTTGCGACAATCTCGGCCCAAAGCAATCTCGCCGCACGCATTTTTGCGATTTCCATATAGAAATTCATTCCGATACCCCAAAAAAAGCTCAGT